>JAQBQJ010000213.1 GCA_028287065.1 Labilithrix sp.
CGGCGGGACCTCCCGCGGCCGCGCTCCCCGAGACCACGGCGCCGATGGCGGCGAAGCCAAGCGCCGCGCCCCTGAACAACCCGCGCGCGACGCAGATGTCCGCGTCCGCCGTCCCGTCGACGCTCGACTCACCCGCCGGCGCCGGCGGAGAGAAGAACGGCCCGCCGTCCGCCTCGGCCGCCGCCGCCGCGCGAGCATCGTCGTCACCGTCGTTCGCCACCACCGTCGACGAGATCAACGGCGCTGCGGTGATCGCGGATGGCGCGCAGCGCGAGGAGCCTCGACGCGCAAGCGCCGACGTCGCCGGCCGCCGCATCGGACCGCCCACGCTCATGTCGCCGGCGGTCGTGGCGCCTGCGCCAGGCGAGTCCACGCCTCTCGCACCGGAGAACGCGGTCATCGACGTCGGCGCGCCCGCGCACGCGTTCGTCCCGCACGGCAGCGGAGCTCCTGCAGGGTTCGGCGGCCTCGGCGCGCCGAGCGCGATGCTGAACCCCGGCGCCGGCCATGGGGCAGGCGGTGCGGGGCAAGGCCGAACGTCGAGCACGACGTTCCTCCTGCTCGTGGTCGGGGGCATCGTCGCGGCGGTGGCGTTGCTCGCGGTCGCCGTGGTCCTCGTGATCGTCGTCACGCGACGGCGTGCGGCCGATGCTGCGGACGAGCGCGCCGGACGAGCTCCGAGCGGCGCGGTCGCGCCCGGCGCTCCGGGGGCGCGCGGTGGCGCTGGTGCGGGCGGAGGAAGCACCGCAAGAATGGGCGGCAAGAAGGCACGTCTCGCGGTGACGAGCGCAGGTGCGCTCGATCCGGAAGCCGTGCGCGCCGCGACGACCAGCGCGCTCCCGCACATCGATGCGTGCTTCGCGGCGACGGAGCTCGAGGCTCCGAACCACGAGTCTGCGGCGTACGATCTCGACGTCGCGCCGAGCGGCGAGGTGAAGCGCGCAGAGCCGGCCACGCCGTCGGGCCGGTCCTCCAAGCTGGACGCGTGCGTGGTCGAGCTCCTGCGCTCGATCCGCCTTCCGAAGTCCGCGAAGGCGAGCACCGTGACGCTGACCTTCAGCGCGCCGATCGAGACGCCTTGAGCCTCACGGCTGCCGCGCGACGCCGCAACGCGCCGCCCATAGAGCCGATCCGCTCCTTTTCGTGAGCGATGAACAAATGACGATTTCGTTCATGGTATGATGATCCCGCGATGACCACAGACGATCGCCGCCGCGCCATCCTCGACTGCGCGGCGCGTCTCTTCCGGCACTACGGTCACTCGAAGACGACCGTCGCGGACATCGCGCGCGAGGCGCACATGGGCGTCGGCACCGTGTACCTCGTGTTCCCCTCGAAGGAGGCGATCGTCGAAGAGCTCTCGTCGAGCGCGCATGTCCGCGTGCTACACGCGATGCGCGAGGTCGCAGAGGCACGGGCATACGACAGCTTCGGCGAACGGCTGAGCGGCGTGATGGAAGCGCGCACCGCGATGTTCCAGAAGCTCGCCGAGGAAGGGCAGCACGCGTGCGAGCTCGTGCATTGCAAGAGCGGCCCGGTGAAGAGCGTCCACGCGCGCTTCCGTGACGAAGAAGCGCTGCTATTGCAGCAGATCATCGAGGACGCGAGGCGCGCGGGCGAGGTCGCCCCGCTCGACGTCAAGCGTGGCGTCGCGCTCGTGCAGCGCGCGTACGCGACGCTCTCGCCGCCATGGCTCTTCGAGCAATCGCCCGACGAGGCGACGCGCGCCGCGCACGAGATGTGTCGGCTGTTGCTGCTGGGCTTGATCACGCGCGGCGAGCGCGATGAAAGAAACGAAGCGGCGGAGAAACCTCGCCGCCCCTCGCGTCGTATACGTTGACTCGCCGGCACGTCGCGCGGGCGATACGAGCCGAGCGACGACCCTGATCGGCAGCGGGAACATGCGCGCCACGCGCGCGGTTCACGTTCGATGCTGCAGAGCGCAGCCACGTTGCGGATGCGGCGGCCGTGAGAACGCCGGTTGACGGAACGGTGAATGAACTTAGTTTTCATTCATCGCTCACTATCGTTGAAGACATCTGCACCGATTCCCCCCCTCAGAACACTGGAGATAGCCCTCAGATGACGAAGCTCCGCGACGGCGCTCCCGTCCCGATCAATCCCGCCTCCGTGCTGCCGTTGCGCACCGGCGTACTCTTTCCGGGCACGACGCTGACCTTCGCGGTCGGACGGCCGCGCTCCGTCCCGCTCGTTCGAAGCCTTCACCCGGGCGACATCATCGTCACGCTCACGCAGCGCGACCCGCGCGTGTCGGAGCTCGAAGACAAGGACCTCTACCCGTACGGCACGTACGCGCTCGTCAAGGCGTCGAACCGGCGCGGCGAGAACGAATACGAGCTGTCGCTCGAAGGTCTCGGCCGTGCGCGCCTCGACAAGCTCGACAGCAGCGGCGCCTTCTACCGTGGCAACGTCACTCACCTCGAGGACACCAACGCCGACTCCGTCGAAGCCAAGGAGCTCGCCCGCGCCCTCGCCGCCGAGGTGCGTGAGCTCGTTCGCGACGCCGGCGGAGCCCTTGCCCAGCTCGATCTCGACGAGGAGCACCCGAGTGCCTTCGCCGACCGCATCGCCGCGTTCCTCGATCTCCCGATCGAGAACGAGATCGAGATCCTGGGCGAGCCCGACGTGGCCGTCCGGATCCGCCTCCTCGTGAAGCGCATCAGCGAGGCGAAGGCCAAGGCCGAAGTGCGCTCCAAGATCGAGAACGAGGTCAAGAAGGAGCTCGGCAAGAACCAGCGCGAGCACGTCCTGCGCGAGCAGATGCGTGCGATCAAGAAGGAGCTCGGCGACGGCGACGGAGACGACGAGCTCTCCGCGCTCAAAAAGCGCCTCGACGACGCGGACCTCCCGGAAGACGCCCAGAAGGTCGTCGACCGCGAGCTCCGCCGGCTCGAGAGCATGAACGGCCAGGGCGCGGAGACGCACGTCATCCGCAACTACCTGGAGCTGATCGCGGATCTTCCGTGGTCGAAGCGCGCCGAGGCTGAGATCGATCTCGACAAGATCGCCGCGCAGCTCGAGGCCGATCACTACGGCCTCGACGACATCAAGAAGCGCATCCTCGAGCACGTCGCCGTGCTCAAGCTCTCGGGCAACACCAAGGGCACGCTCCTTTGCTTCGTCGGACCGCCGGGCGTCGGCAAGACGTCCCTCGGTCAGTCGATCGCCGATGCCACCGGACGACCGTTCGTCCGCGTCGCTCTCGGCGGCGTCCGCGACGAGGCCGAGGTACGCGGTCACCGCCGTACGTACGTCGGCGCCCTCCCCGGCCGGCTGCTCAGCGCTCTCCGCAAGGCGGGCGTGAAGAACCCCGTCGTCCTCCTCGACGAGGTCGACAAGATGGGTAACGGCTGGGCGGGCAATCCCGAGTCCGCCCTCCTCGAGGTCCTCGACCCCGAGCAGAACAAGACGTTCACCGATCACTATCTCGAGCTGCCGTTCGACCTGTCCGAAGTGATGTTCGTGTGCACCGCGAACACGCTCGAGACGCTGTCAGCGCCGCTCCGGGACCGCCTCGAGATCGTCGAGCTCACCGGGTACACGCCCGACGAGAAGGTCCACATCGCGAGGCGTCATCTCGTGGAGAAGCGCACGACCGAGCACGGGATCGAGGGCGGCAAGCTCACGATCTCGGACGACGCCCTCGGCGCGATCGTGCGTGACTACACGCGAGAGGCCGGCGTCCGGCAGCTCGATCGCGAGATCAAGAAGCTTTGCCGTGCGGCGGCTCTCGAGGTCGCGCGCAAGCTGACGAGGAGCAAGACCGACGAGACCGAGTCTCCGAAGGTCGTCATCGAGGAGGCCGATCTCGTGCGGCACCTCGGGAAGCCGAAGTTCGAGCGAGAGATCGCCGAACGCACCTCGATCGCCGGCGTGTCCACCGGACTCGCGTGGACGCCGTTCGGCGGGTCGATCCTCTTCATCGAGACCTCACGCATGCCCGGCAAGGGCCGCGTCGAGATCACGGGCCAGCTCGGCGACGTGATGAAGGAGTCGGCGCGCGCAGCCCTCACGTATGTGAGGAGCAACGCGGACCGACTCGGCATCCGCCCCGCGGTGGTCGAGGATCAGGACGTGCACATCCACGTGCCCGCAGGCGCCGTTCCCAAGGACGGCCCGAGCGCAGGCGTCACGATCTTCACCGCGCTCGTCTCGTTGTTCACGGGTCGCAAGGTGCGTCCCGATACGGCGATGACCGGTGAAGCCACGCTCCGGGGCCGCGTGCTCCCGGTCGGAGGCATCAAGGCCAAGGTGCTCGCGGCGCATCGTGCCGGGATCAAGCGGGTCATCCTGCCCCGGAAATGCGGCGCGGACCTGGACGAGCTGCCGAAGGACGTCCTCGAGAGCCTCGAGGTCTTCCTGGTCGACGACATGAGCCAGGTCATCGAGCATGCGCTCGAGGCGACGCCGAGCGACCTCCCGACGATCTTCGGATCGACGACGCAGCCGCGCGGCGACGAGGCTCACGCGACCTGACCGAGATTTACACGGAGGCTCGGAAGCCCGGAAAAGCCTGCGAATGCTCCGCATTCGCAGGCTTCTCTGTGTCCAGACGAGAGATTTTGCCGCCAAGGCGCAGAGACGCCAATTTTGGGGCGCGCTTCGCGCGGGACCAGAGAGAGCCAGGAGCCGCTACGCGGAAGCGATCTCTCGTCCCGCGCGAAGCGCGTACCAAAATCTCGTTGGCGTCTTCGCGCCTTGGCGGCAAAACTCTCGGTTCTCGGGTCGCGATCCGGAGCGAGCTTCCGTGCAAAAACTCGAAGCTACGGCCCGAACGCCTGCCCGAAGCTGAAGAAGAACCCCACAGGATCCACCGGCGTCGGGATGCCCGTTTCCGGGAACGGGCCTCGCTTCAGCGGGAACGCGAGGTCGGCGCGGAAGACGAGACGATTCACCTGCGGGAACAGCGCGCGGACGCCGAAGCCCACGGACTGCCTCGCGTGCAGCATGTCGAAGCCCTGCGCCGCGTCGCCCGCATCGAAGAACGCGACGCCGCCGAGCGCGCACTTCAGGATCTCGACCGACGTGGAGCGGAACTCGATGTTGTAGAAGACCGCGTCCTTGCCGAAGAAGAAGTTCGACGGGTAGCCGCGTAGACGATCGTCACCGCCGGTCGTCGTCCGCGAGCGCAGGTAGTTGCGATAGCGATTCACGAACGACGTGCTCATCACGAAGCGGCCGACGCCGAGGCGCGGCGTCACGCCGGTGAAGCCGCCGCTGATCGACGCGTCGCTGAGCGTGCCGTCCTGGTTCTCGACGGACCACGTCGCGCTCGCCGCGGCGAGACCGTCGCCGAGCGGCACGCTGTAGCCGGCGTGCGCGCTGAAGCCGACGAGGTCACGCGTCGACCCGAGCTCCTTCCGCACCGGATACACCGTCGCGCTGACGTCGTGCCCCAGCCGGTAGTCCTCCTGGAGCGCGAGCGTCGTGATGTCGAGCGTGCGGAGATAGTCGTTCGAGAACGTGGCCCAGGTGAACGACGGGTACACGCGCGTCTCGCCGACCGGAACGAACCGCTGCTGGAAGTCCGCCACCGCCGAGGGCAGCCGCCCGACGAGATCGCCGTCGATCAGATTGACCTCCGACGACGACGCGTTCAGCGAGACGTTGAAGTTGTTCTTGAAGCCCCAGCCGAACGAGCGCGTGACGCCGACCGACGCACCGTAGGACCGGCTCTTGTACTCGGTCGGGATGTTGTCGCGGATGTTCGGCGTCGAGATCGAGTCGAACGTCGCGACCTGCGCATTGACATACCGTCGCGAGATCCCGGCGGCATACGACGCGTCGGCGCCCCAGGCCCAGTCGGTGCGCGTCGAGTAGAGGCCCTGCCCGACGGACAGCGACGCCGCGGCGCCCTCCGCCTCGCCGGAGCGGCGGTTGATGGTGATGCTCGCGCCGGTCGACGCGCCGATCCAGGACTGCCCGAAGCGCGGCACCTTGTAGCCGACGCCGAAGGTGTACGTCTCGGGCTGGTACTGGAAGCGCGTCGAGACCGTGTGATGGAACCCGAGCAGGTTCGTCTCCTGCGGGACGATCAGCAGGTTCTCGACGCCGCCCGGCGTGACCGCGAGGTCGAACGAGAGACGCAGGCTCCAGATGTCCTTCGTGATGACGAGAAGCCCTACCTTGTCCGGCGTGCTGCCCCGCACGGGAACGATGATCACGATCGAGACCTGGAGCGGCATGCTCCCGCGCATGTTGCGCGCCGTCTCGTCGGCGAGGATCTGGAGGTACGGCTCGCCTTCGTGCATCAGCATCTGGCGCCGGATCACGTAGTCGCGCGAGACGTAGTGCAGGCTGTTGGCGAGCTTGCGCGTCTTGATGCCGAGTACCTCCTCGGGGATCGGATCGCGATCCTCGAGGACCTCGAGGCGGAGCGTGTCGATGCGCTCGACGATCTTCCCCTCCGGCGCGGGATCGAGCTCGAGGCCCGTCGCCTCGAGGGCACGCGCGATCGTCTCGCGCTCGTAAGGCGAGTACTCGAACGACTTCGACGTGGGCCTCTGCGCGAGGGCGCCCGTCGGAGCCGCGGCCACGATCACACCGAACAGGGCGGCGATGCCGTTGCGCCTTCGCACCGCGCCATCCTAAGTCACCGAGCGCGATTCTCGTTCCTCGAATCTTGCTCGGTGACTTAGTTCCTACCCTGCTGGGGACTTCGTCCCCCTCGCTCGCAGGCTCGCGTGCCTCCCCCGAATCGCCTCCGGCAAACCGTGCTTCGCACGGGCGAGAGGCCGGAGCTGAGCTCTCGTCGTGAGCAGCACGACTTCGCCCCTCCGGCTCCATTTAGCGGACCTTCGGGACGCTGTGTCGTGTGCAACGAGCACACGACCTACAGGAAACTCAGCGACCGGCGGTGATCGTCGCGATGACGCCGAAGTGATCGGTGGGGAACGTGCCCTCGTACGCCTGATCGAAGCACACCGAGGCCGAGATCGGCTCGCCGCGCTGGGCGTCGTCGGGCCCCCTTACGAAGACGTAATCGATGCGGCGCTCGGGCTCGCGCAGAGGACCGGCGTACGGGTTTCGTTTCGAGAACGTCGTTCCCGGCGAGCCATCGCCTGCGACGCCGAAGCTATCTGCAAAGTACACGCAAGGGCCGCCGAGGCCCGTGAGGCCGCGCATGAAACGGATCTCGTCCGAGTCCGGCTCGGCATTGAAATCGCCGACGACGACGGGCGGAAAGCCGTCGATGGGCGCGAGCCGCGCAACGGCGTCGGTGAGCGCCCTGACCTGGAGCTGCCGGATGTGACCGTGATGGAGCTTCCAGTTCAGGTGGGTGCAGAAGACCGGGATCTTTCCGTACGGCGACGCGAGCTCGGCGAACACGATGCTGCGCTGCTCGTCGCTGCCGCCGTCCGGAAGCGGAATGACCTCGCTTCGTGTGATCGGCCACCGCGACAGGATGGCGTTACCGGTCGGGAAGCCGTGGTTCTCGGAGGACATCCCCCACGCGCTCTCGTAGCCGAACGCCGCGCCGACGAGCGCGGCCTGGTCCAGATCGGGCAGCCGGAGCACCTCCTGCATGCCGATCACGTCCGGCGCGAGCTCGCGGAGCCCGGCGCGAATCGCGACGAGTCGCTCTTCCCAAGGTCCGAAGCGGCTCCAGATGTTGAGGGTCGCAGCCCGGAACGTACGCATGCTGCCACTCTACTGCAGGAGGCGTCACTCGACGACGACGGTCCCGCCCTTCGCGCAGCCCGATACCGTGTACGGCCAGCGACCGACCTTGGTGATGCCGACATAGGGCGAGACCTGGCCGGCCTTCGCCGTGACCCATGCCTGGCCGTCTGCGCCGGCGATCACGTGATCGACGCTGTCGTCGTTGTGGAACTCGAACGGCCCGTTCGCGGCGACCTTGATCGAGTCAGGCGTCGTCTCGCACGACCCGGTATCGCTCGCAGCGATGGTGATGACGGCCGCGTCGACGTCGTCGGCGACGCATCGCCCCTGGAAGGGGTGGCTGCCGGCAGCGCAGGTCGGGGGCTCGGGGGAGTCGGCGAGGTGACATGCGGTGACGAGAGAGAGGGCCACGACCGTGGGGGGGACGAGGCTGCGCATTGGGGGGATTGTAGCTGGGCTGGGGAGAGCGAGAGAACAGGTGATGGAAATGGAAAGGGAAACGGAAATGCCGAGAAGGCCGCCAACGCTCGTCTTGGAATTTCCATTTCCGTTTCCATTTCCATCACCTGTTTCTCGGATCGCCGCAGACAAAAAAGAAAAAGCCCGGACATCGCTGCCCGGGCCTTCTCCTCTCAGAGCGCTTTCACGCTCTCACTTCGCTCACGCCTCTGCGGCTTCCTTCTCGTCGACCTTCACGGTCGTCGAGCTGCCGCCGCCCGCGGGATTCTCCGCGACGATCCGCATGCCGTAGAACGAGCGGTAGACGAACACGAGGGAGATGCCGAAGAACAGCGCCGCGAGGACGATCGGCAGCGTCTTGTCGGTGTTCGGGCCGTTCGCGTTCTTCAGCTGCTCCGCGAGCTCGACGGCGAGGAGGCCGAAGAGCGTCGTGAACTTGATGACCGGGTTGAGCGCGACGCTCGACGTGTCCTTGAACGGATCGCCGACCGTGTCGCCGACGACGGCGGCGTCGTGCAGCGGCGTGCCCTTCATCTTGAGCTCGACCTCGACGATCTTCTTCGCGTTGTCCCAGGCTCCGCCGGCGTTCGCCATGAAGAGCGCCTGGAACAGGCCGAAGATCGCGATCGCGATCAGGTATCCGATGAAGAAGTACGAGTCGTAGAACGCGAACGCGAGGGTCGAGAAGAAGATGACGAGGAAGATGTTGAACATCCCCTTCTGCGCGTAGACCGTGCAGATCTCGACGACCTTCTTCGAGTCCTCGGCGGACGCCTTCTCGACGCCTTCGAGCTTGATGTTCGCCTTGATGAACTCGACGGCGCGGTACGCGCCCGTCGTGACCGCCTGCGTGGAGGCGCCGGTGAACCAGTAGATGACCGAGCCGCCGGCGAGGAGGCCGAGCAGGAACGGCGGGTAGAGGATCGACACCTTCTGGGTGTTCTCCGTGAAGCCGTTCGTGAGCGCGAGGATGATCGAGAAGATCATGGTGGTCGCGCCGACGACGGCCGTGCCGATGAGCACGGGCTTCGCGGTGGCCTTGAAGGTGTTGCCGGCGCCGTCGTTCTCCTCGAGGAGGTGCTTCCCCTTCTCGAACTGGACGTCGAAGCCGAAGTCCTTCCTGATCTCCTTCTCGATGCCCGGGATCGTCTCGATGATCGAGAGCTCGAACACGCTCTGCGCGTTGTCCGTGACCGGTCCGTAGGAGTCGACGGCGATGGTCACGGGACCCATGCCGAGGAAGCCGAAGGCGACGAGACCGAACGCGAAGACCGCGGACGGGTCGAAGCCGTTGACCATCATGATGTGACCGAGGCCCGTCGTGCTGCCCGGGTCGGTGACCATGTATGCCGTGCCCATCAGGAAGATGAGGACGATGCCCATCCAGTAGGCGCTGAAGTTACCGGCCGTGAGACCGGAGAGGATGTTGAGCGACGCGCCGCCCTCGCGGGACGACGTGACGACCTCGCGCACGTGGCCGGAGTCGACCGACGTGAAGACCTTGATGAGCTCCGGGATGATCGCGCCGGCGGCGGTACCGCAGGTGATGATGATCGAGAGCTTCCACCAGAGCGTCGTGTCGCCGCCGATGCTCGGGATGAGCTGGTTCGAGACGATGAACGTCAAAATGACGGAGACGATCGACGTGATGATGACGAGCTGCGTGAGCGGCTGCTCGAAGTTCATCTTGTCGGCGTTGGCGTACTTCGCCTTCGCGATGAAATCGTTGATGTAATAGGAAACGACGCTCGCGATGACCATCACGATGCGCATGACGAAGATCCAGACGAGGAGCTGGACCTGGGTGGTCGGGTTCTTCACCGCGAGGAGGATGAAGGAGATGAGCGCGACGCCCGTGACGCCGTACGTCTCGAAGCCGTCGGCCGACGGGCCGACCGAGTCACCGGCGTTGTCGCCCGTGCAGTCGGCGATGACGCCCGGGTTACGCGCGTCGTCTTCCTTGATCTTGAACGCGATCTTCATGAGGTCGGAGCCGATGTCCGCGATCTTCGTGAAGATGCCGCCCGCGATGCGGAGGGCCGAGGCGCCGAGCGACTCGCCGATGGCGAAGCCGATGAAGCACGCGCCGGCGTAGTTGCCGGGGACGAAGAGGAGGATGCCGAGCATCAGGATGAGCTCGACCGAGATGAGCAGCATGCCGATGCTCATGCCCGCCTTGAGCGGGATGGCGTAGCAGGGGAACGGCTTGCCCTTGAGCGACGCGAACGCCGTACGCGAGTTCGCGAACGTGTTCACGCGGATGCCGAACCAGGCGACGGCGCAGGACCCTGCGATGCCGACGATGCTGAACAACAGGATGATGAAGACCTGCAGCGCCTTGCCTACGGCGAAGTAGTGCTGCGCGAGGCCGAAGTAGTAGACGATGATCTAGCCGATGAAGAGCTCGAGGATGAGGATGAACTTGATCTGCGTGACGAGGTACGTCTGGCAGGTCGCGTAGATCAGCTCGCTGACCTCGAGCATCGACTTGTGGACGGGCAGGTTCTTGAGCTGCCCGTAGATCATGAACGCGAAGATCATTCCGACGACGCACACGCCGATGCCGCCGTAGAGCAGCGTCGAGCCGGGCGTCCCGCCCATGAAGCTGGCGACCGAGGTGTCGCCGAGGTTGGGGACGATGAGGGCTGCTTCACCGCCGTGATGAACGGGCGCGGCGCCCGTCATGGCGGTCGAGGGGGCAGCTCCCATGTGCTCCTGCGCGGAGGCAGGGAGACCGAGGAACCACGTGATGAGCACACCGGCGGCCGCTACGAGAGCGATCGCGATACGCGACTTGGCAGCGCGACCTTGAGGAGCGCGTTTGCGAGACAACATTCTGAGTCCTCTCCGAGTTTTGGGAATCGATTCCCGTAGACTCGAGGGGTTGGCCGCCCAGCCACGTTCGGACACACGTTCAGAACGAGCAGACGCTTCAGCACGCCTCGTCCTCCGTCCGTCGCACCCGTGAAAATCGCAGGCAACGCCGGCCGAGGTGGCGCGCTCATACCAGCGTTTTCAGGCCGAGTAAACGGAACGCTTCGCGCCGCGTCATGGCAACCGGCTCCGCGGGTGCCACGGAGGCCATTGTCACGTCTCAGAGCAGCGCGATGAGCTGGCGGCACTGCGCGAGGAGCACGCCGCGGGGAGACCAGAGGTCTCGGACCTCTTCCGTATAGCCGTCGTCCGCCCACCGCGAGCCGATCGCGACGAGGCAGTGTTCTTCGGGCGCAACGTCCGTCTCGGTGAGGTGCGCGAAGAAGTGGATCGTGAAGTCGACGCTCGCGAGCGGCCGCGGCGCGCCGAACGTCGCGGTGATCGCCGGCGGCAGGCTGTCGAGGAGTAGAGAGGCGAGCGGCGCATCGAGCGGCGACGGCTCTCGGAGCCGAACCCACGCGATGACCTTCGCCTCTTTCGATGAAGAAGAGGAAAAGGGCATGGTCGCCCCGCAGAACCGCGCGTCGACGTGCTGGAAGAAAGCCGGGATCCCCGGCACGTCCGCAGGCAGCGGGCGCAGGCTCGCCGCGGGCTCGACGTTCGGCATGCGTGCATGCACGTAGCGCTCGGCGCCCGGGCGATCCTTGCAGAAGCTCGCCGAGCCGAGGGTGGCGACGCCTTTTTCGTTCTCGATACGACACGCGGCGTGCGTCACGCGCTTGCCGGTCCGCACGATCTCGGTCCGGAGATCGACCTCCCCCGTCGCCGGCGCGCAGAAGTGGAGCGTGAGCGATCGAGGGAAGCGCTCGGCATCGTTCACGTCTTCGATCATCGCCGCGAGCGTCGTGGCCGCGAGCAGCCCGCCGAACGCGCCGCGTCCCTGGTGCCACGATTCGTCGATGCGGCCTCTCGCATGCCCGTTCGACACCATCGAAAACGTCTTCGCGCGCTCGTACGCGGTCGCCATCGGCCGCACTCTATCCACAGGGATGCGATCGCGCACCTCCGGAGGCGACCGGAGTTCGGCGTGTGTGAACCGCGCTGACGCCCGCGGTCGCAGCCGATCGGCCCGTGACGATCGCGCGAAAATTCCGTCACGCGCGCGTTCGCGGTTTGCACGATCAATACTGATTATCAAACCTCATTGAATGCCAATTAGCGCGAATTCAAACCGAGTTGTTTTCCACAGATCGACACGCCGGCCCGTCTTTTCCGTAGCGATCCGCGCCCAAAAACAAGCCGTGCCGTAATTTCAGGGCGGTACGGCAACGTTCTTGCTGTGGATAACTCTGTGGATAAAAAAAGCGATTGAGAGCTGTTTTTTATTGTTGCCACTTCGGAGGCCGTCGGGCATAAACCGCTCATGAAGTTCGCGGCGCATCCAGCCGCGGGCTCTCGGTCGTAGAAGCCGTAGAGGCGCTGCGGTCCGCGTAGGTACAGCGAGAGCAATCAGCTCCCGCGAAAGGCCACGAGGACCGAGCCACGTTGGCGTGCTTGGGTCGTCAGTCCCAGGCGCGGGCTCGTAAAAGAGCCAGGCGAAAGCAAAGCCCCCGAACGCGGTACCAAAGGCGAACCTGCTCTCTCGAAGTCGCAACGCAAGGAGCGACGAAGCTGTTCTCGGGTTCGACGCGAACCACGAGAGCGGCGCTTGCAAGGCCCGATGAGCACCTTGTCCCCAGCCATGGGGAGAACGTGTGGGCGGCGTGAGCGAGAGGCCGGCGCGGGAAACGGGAGGAGCAATCCTTTCACGTGCCCGCGTACGCAACGGTGGAAGGCACCCTGGTCCACGGGGCGCCGGCAACCTTCGCGGGTTGACGGAGGAGCGTGGGTCTTGGTCGGTCCGACGGTTTCGCATTGGGGCTCGTCCCACTGCGGCCTTCGCACCGGCGACAACAGGTGTCCTCTGGAAGAAGGAGGAGGGGAACGTAGTCGGCGTGCGGCGGAAAATGCCCACGCACTCGACATGCAGAGCGCTCGAAAGGGCGCTCTACACGCCCGAGGACACGTCCTTCACTCCGTCCAGAGACCCGTGCACGTCAATCGATACTCAACTCCCGGGCGGGTAACCGTCAGGAGGTATCGCGGCAGTCGAGGTATCGCGGTCGGGCAAACCCACGCAAGTGGGAGGAACCGGCACCGGGATCTCGAATGACGGACGAATGCGCGGCTCGCCGCGTGTCACCGCTTCGCAGGTAAAAGCGCGAAGGTCGTGCGTGATGCGTAAGAAAAGGAAGGTGGTCATGGCCACCGTCCCTGCGAGGAAACGAGAGCCCCGTGCTCAGCGCCCGTACGTCGTATGCAGTTGCAGAAGTCGGCAAGCAGCATCCTGGCCTCGAATAAGCTCGCACGCAGCGCTCCAAAAAGAGTGGCGGTACGAGTGAACGGGGGCCTAGGCGGCGCGGCCACTGGCGGTAACACGCCAAGGACCGCGTCGATCGAAACGATGTCTGATGTCTCGGACTACCGCCGAGTAAACGGTGGAGGACCGAGCTAGACCCAGGACGGCGTGAGAACGTCGCCCAGCGATCGTCGTCGCACTCGAAAGAGCGGGACGGCGGTTGGGGATGAGTAACCGGAGCCGCGAGGTCACCGGAGTGCGCATCCTGCGAAGGGTCCTTGTCGGTGGAAGGCACCTCGGGACGTCACGAGCCATCGGCTTTCACGAGCGGGTGGTCAAGGCGGCCTTGGCGGCTTCCTCACGAGGAATCGACAGCGCGAACGCTCGAAAGAGTCGAGGGCTGGAAGGCAGGGCGAAAGCCACTGCGTCATTCGCGATTCCACGCAAGAGGGAGAGGCGACAGAGGTGTCAGAGGCTTGGTCGGCAGCAGGCGCCGTGGGAAGAAAACGCCCACGCTCGCGGTCCCACCCATCACTCTTGAAGCGGTGAGTGAGAGCACGAGGCAAAAACAGGCAGCGCGTGTCTAGCTCCGATCCGCTGAAGCGTTCACGAGTGCCGTGAAACACTCGGTCCCTCGGTCAATCGCACGAAGCCCAAGACTTCGTGCGAGTCCACGCGGTGAAAGCCGCGGAGCGAGCCGGGAACGCGCGAAGTACGGGTGCACGTCTATCGTTCAGGTGGCAGAAGTCGGTCGGACGCATCGCGCGTCTTGTCCTCCCCCAAGTACGCATTCGCAAGGGTCCGTGCTGGGAAGAACAGGGCGCTAGCCGGAAGGAAGCTCGAAGCACTGCTGACGCGGGGCACGAGCCGAGAGAAGGCGAAACGGTGCGCGTAAGAGCGCTCACGATTAAAAGTACGCGCTTGCTCGGCCTGTGGGTTTCGGCTCGCAGGTTCTCGATACGACGGAAGGTGTTCTCGGGCTTTTGCCCGTCCTACCCTCACCGGTAGGGCGACGCAGGGTCCTTCGGCTCGCAGGTCAATCTCAGGCTCACGATCATCCGGCGCAAGCCGGACCGTGAGGCGGAAAGCGCATCGGTCGGCACAGAGGCTGGTCGGGCGTGCCTACGAGTGACAACGAGAACATCAGATGGTCGACGCGGTTCGGTGAAGGCTCCACGAGGTCCGAGAAGGGCCAAGGGGAGTCCGCATCCTCGGCGCTGAAAAGGCGTCGGTCGAGAGGTGCGCCGGAACGTGATCGCCCGAAGCTGACGGCAGCGAATAGCTCCGACGATCCTCCTCCTTCCTGACCACGCGAATGGCCG
>JAQBQJ010000219.1 GCA_028287065.1 Labilithrix sp.
ACGCAGGAAGCGACGTCCATCGGCCTCGGCGGCATCGGGTTCGGCGTCGCCCGGCTCGTCGCGCTCGGGACGGAAAACGGCAAACTGAAGGTCTACACGGCGGACGGAACTGCCGGAATGTCGGCCAGTCTCGCCGTCGCCGACCTCGGCGACGCGTGGGCTCGTATCGTCCTCGAGTACTCGATCCGGGACGGGTTCTACGACCTCTATGTGGACGACAAGCACGTCGTCACGCATGCGGTCGGGCCGACGTATCTGGCGACCGATCCGAGCATCTTCTGCAGCATCGGCGCCACCAGCAAGGCCACGCCGAGCACCGTCGACGTCCTGTTCGACAACTACGCCGTCGTCTGGAAGTAACGCCATTGCGCCTGAAACGCGCGCTGCTCGGTGACCATCCCCGCGCCCTCGCGCTGCTCCTCGCGCCGACCGCGCTCGCGCTCGTCGTCGACGTGCTCCTCCGAGGCGGCGTGCTCCTCGGCTACGCGCCACAGGGCAAGGCGATCTACGGCAGCTCGCTCCTCATCAGCGCCGGCTTCTGGGTCCTGCCGCTCTGGTGCGCCGCGCGCCTCTATGCTCTCCGCGACGTCACGAATGCGCGCCGTCGTCTCGCGGCGCGCGCCGGCTTCTTCCTCTTCTTCGCCGCGTGGGTGCTGCCGTTCGCCACGTTCTCGTACGGCGGGCAGGTGCTCTATCACCGCGTGGTCCACGCCTACATGGGCCGCGACACGGTGCGCCTCGGCTTCGCGCTGCGCGGCACGGTCGCCGAGTGGTTCAACGCCTGGGGCAGCTCGCTCGCGCTCGTCGCCATGGTCGTGAGCGGCATCGCGATCACGATCGGCATGAGCGCGGTGGTGAAGCGCGCGGCACCGAAGCTCGGCGGACGTCCGCCGATCGTGCCGGCCTTCGCGTTCGCAGGCGCGCTCTTCTGCTTCTGGATCGACATGGTCGACAGCCGGTTCCTGCAAGCCGCGCTGCCGGACGACTGCTTCGTTCACGGCTTCGTGCATGCCGTTCGCGTCGGTGTCACGGGGAAGGGACGCACCCGCCGCGGGGTCTCGCTGCGCACGCCGGCGAAGCTCCCGCCGGTCGTCGTGCCGGCGAGCGATCGTCCGAAGCCGAACGTGCTCCTCGTCCTCACCGAGAGCGTTCGTGCCGATGCGCTCTGCTCGGATCCTCCGCCCGCGTGCAAGGCGCGCTTCCTCGACGAGGTCGCGGCCGATCGCATCTCGATGGGCAAGCTCACGACGCCGTCGTCCGGCACGTTCGGCGCCTGCGTGCTGCTGTGGACGGGCCTGCCCGTCACGGCCGGCGTGAACGCCGCGCACTCGGCCCCGGTGCTGTGGGAGCTCGCGCGCGTCGCGGGCTATCGGACGTCGTACGTAACGTCGCAGAACCTGCTCTTCGAGAACTTCAACGCATTCGTGCAGAATGCAGGCATCGACGACCTGGTCACCGCGACCGAGCTCGGCGGCCTCCGGCAGGAGCAGCTCGGCGCGCCCGACGAGCGCGCGACCGAGGAGATGCTGCGCGTCGTGAAGAAGACGCCGGCCGGTACCCCGTGGTTCGGCGTGCTCCACCTGTCGAACACGCACGCGCCGTATCGCATCGATCCCGCGCTCCAGCCCTTCGCGCCGCACTCCACGAATCCGGTCGGCGACGTCGACGAGTTCCGCAACCACTATCGCAACAGCGTCGCGCTGCAGGAGCGCACCCTGACCGGGTTCTTGCGCGAGCTGCGCGCGCTGCCGGGATGGGACGACACCGTCGTGCTCCTCCTGTCCGACCATGGCGAGCAGTTCCGGGAGCGCGGCGGGCTCTATCATCTGCACTCGCTCTTCGACGAGGAGGTGCGCGTGCCGGGGTTCGTCGTCGGAGGCTCACGCGCGCTCGACGACGAGCGACGCGCCGCGCTGAAGACCTACGACGGTCATCGCACGTACTTCGCGGACGTGAACGCGACGGTCGTGGATCTGTTCGGGCTCGGCGCCGCGCGGAAAGCCATGCCGTTCCCGAATCCGGATGCGCGCTCGCTCGTCGACAAGCGCGGATGGTCGATCGAGCCCGTGATGCTGCTCAGCACCGCGACGGCGGTATGGGACGAGGACAACGTCCGGAACGGCGTCATCATCGGCGAGCGGCTCCTCGTCGGCGCGCCGGGGCAACCGTGGTCTTGCTTCGACATGGCGCGGGACCCGTTCCAGATCGAGCCCATGTCCGGCGACCGATGCGGGCGCCGGATGCGCGCCGCGGCGGATGCGGCGTTCCCGCCCTGAAAACCTGAATGCTCTTCGGGTCTTGGAAGCCGCGTACGGAAACGGTCCGGAAACCAAAGAGGGTGTAGGCCTATAGCCCACACGCTGTGTACGATCGACGTTCGCGAGCCCTTCGCGGGTTTGCTTGCGACGCGCGTAACTCACCGCTATCAGGCCCGGTTCCTCGGGGTGCGTTACTCCGAAAGGTCTCTCGCATCATGTTCGAGTCGTCTCGTTGGTATTCGTCGCGCCTTCAGTGCGACGTCACTCTCAATCGCTGGGGCCATGCAGGGCAGCCGGTGCTCATGTTCCCGACCGCCGGTGGTGACGCCGGCGAGATCGATCGCTTCCTCATGATCCGTGCGCTCGAGCCGCTGCTCGCAGCAGGGCGCATCAAGATGTACTCGTGCGACAGCGTCGCGGGTCGCGTCTGGTTCAACAAGGAGGGAAGCCCCGAGCACCGGATGTGGATGACGCACCAGTTCCACCAGTACGTGAAGCACGAGGCCGTCCCCGCGATCCGCAAGGACTGCAAGAGCGACGACATCGGCATCTGGGCGACCGGGGCGTCGATCGGCGCGTTCCACGCCGTCGCGGTGACGTGCCGGTTCCCGGACATGTTCCATCGCGCGCTCGGCCTGAGCGGCACCTACGATCTCCTTCGCTTCATCGAGCGCAAGGATCCGACGGAGCACTACTTCGTCTCGTCCCCGCTCCACTTCGTGCCCACGCTCGCGGGCCGACACCTCGATGTCTTGCGCACACGCCACATCCACCTCGCGTGCGGCGAGGGCAAGTGGGAGGACATCAGCGAGAGCTTCCGCCTCGCGAAGACCCTCGGCAACATGGGGATCCCCAACTGGGTCGACTCGTGGGGCAAGGATTGGGACCACGATTGGGTCACCTGGCGTGCGAAACTACCCAAGTACCTCGACGAGTGGACTGCGCCCAAGGTCGCGTCCGCTTCGATGAGGGCCGCTGCCAAGCTCTGAACAGCATGGACGACACGCGCGATCACAAGACGACGACCGGCGAGCTCTCGGGAGACGAGCGTCGCGAGTTCATGCGCACGCTCCTCAGCGAGCTGCGGGCGCTCGAGCGGATGCTCGCCGAGGGCATGTTCGAGCGCGGGGTGTCGCGCATCGGCTCCGAGCAGGAGATGTTCCTCGTCGACCGCTCGTTCCACGCGGCGCCGGCGGCGTTGCAGGTCCTGCAGCGGCTCGACGACCCGCACTACACGACCGAGCTCGGTCTGTTCAACCTGGAGCTCAACGCGGACCCGCAGCCCTTCGCCGGCAAGGGCCTCGCGCAGATGGAGACGCAGCTCAACGAGCTGTACACGAAGGTGCAGCGCATCTCCGCGGAGCTCGAGATCCAGCCGGTGCTCACGGGCATTCTCCCCACGCTCGGCAAGACCGACCTCTCGATCTCGAACATGGTCCCGAACCCGCGCTACCTCACGCTCAATCGCGTGATGACGGCGGCGCGCGGCGAGGGCTACGACATCTCGATCAAGGGCCTCGACGAGCTCGTCGCGAAGCACGACTCGCTCATGTTCGAGGCCTGCAACGCGAGCTTCCAGGTCCATCTCCAGGTCGCCGAGCCCGATCGCTTCGGCCACGCCTACGACATCGCGCAGCTCTTGCTGGCACCCGCGCTCGCGGTCGGCACGAACTCGCCCACGCTGTTCGGCAAGCGCCTGTGGGCCGAGACGCGCATCGCGCTCTTCGAGCAGTCGTGCGACATCCGCACGCCGTCGCTGCACGCGCGCGACCGCGCCGCGCGCGTGTCGTTCGGCAAGGACTGGGTGAAGGGGAGCGTCCTCGAGATCTTCAAGGACAACGTGACGCGCTTCCGACCGCTCGTCGGCACCGAGCACGAAGAGGACGCGAACGCCGTCCTCGATCGCGGCGGGATCCCGGAGCTGAAGGCGCTGCGCCTCCACAACGGCACGATCTACCGCTGGAACCGCGCCTGCTACGGCATCTCGGAGAACGGCAAGCCGCACCTCCGCATCGAGCTGCGCGTGCTCCCGTCCGGCCCCACGATCGTCGACGAGGTCGCGAACGCCGCGCTGTGGCTCGGCCTCATGAGCGAGCTCACCGCGACCATCGAGGACCTGCCCGCGCGCATGGACTTCGATCACGCGCAGGCGAACTTCTACAACGCCGCACGCGACGGTCTGTCGTCGCGCTTCACGTGGCTCGACAGCGAAGAGGTGATCGCGCAGCCGTTCGTGCTCGAACGCCTCTTGCCGCTCGCGGAGAAGGGCTTGTCGCGCGCAGGCGTCGACGACGCCGACGCGAAGAAGTACCTCGGCATCATCGACGAGCGCGTGCGCTCGCTGCGGACGGGCTCGCGCTGGATGCTCCGCTCGCTCCAGAGCATGAAGTCGCGCGGCTCGCAGGGCGAACGCCTCAACGCGCTCGTCGCGGCGACGATCGCCCGCCAGAAGACGGGCCGGCCCGTCGTCGAATGGGAGCGCGCGCGCCTCGACGAGCTGTACGGAAGCCGCACCGGCTACAACAAGGTCTCGCAGTACATGCAGACCGACCTGCTCACCGTGCAGCCCGACGACCCCGTCGAGCTCGTCGCGGATCTCATGAGCTGGGAGCGCATCCGCCACGTTCCCGTCGAGGACGCGAGCGGCAAGCTCGTCGGCCTCGTGACCTCGCGCGCCGTGCTCCGTCACTTCGCGTCGATGGCGAAGGCGCGAGAGAGCTCGCTCGGCAGCAAGGGAACGAACGGCCAGCATGCTACGAGCGTCGCGGTCGCGGACATCATGCGGCGCGAGCTCCTCACGGTCACGCCGGACACGCTCACCGTCGATGCGATCGCGCTCATGCGCCGGCAGCGCGTCGGGTGTCTGCCGGTCGTCCAGGACGGCCACATCGTCGCGATGATCACCGAAGAGGACTTCATGGGGATCGCCGCGGAGCTGCTCGACGAGCGCATCGGTCAGATCGACCCGCCTCACGAACATCCCAAGAGCCGGAGGCGCCCGTGAGCGGTCTCGACGGTCTACCGGAGGGCCGCGAGATCGGGCGCGTGGCCTCGGGCCGCGGTCCCACGCTCATCGCGATCGGCGCCATCCACGGCAACGAACGCGCCGGCATCACCGCCGCGCGCCGTGTCATCGCGAGGCTCTCGCGCGACGACGTCTCGATCGGTGGCGAGCTCGTCGCGTTCGCCGGGAACGTCGCGGCGATGCGCGCCGGCAAGCGCTACATCTCTCGCGATCTGAACCGCGTATGGAGCGAAGCGCAGGTCGCCGCCGTCGAGGCGAAGGCGGAATCCGAGCTCGACGCCGAGGATCGCGAGCAGCTCGACATCCTCGCTGCGGTTCGCGCCGCCATCGCGCGCGCCACCGGGCCGGTCTACCTCGTCGATCTCCACACCACGAGCGCGCACGGCGTGCCGTTCGCGCTCTTCGGCGACACGCTCGCGCAGCGCGCGTTCGTCAGCTCGCTTCCGCTGCCGATCATCATGGGCCTCGAGGAGCAGGTTGACGGTGTCCTCTCCTCGTACTGGACGCGCCAGGGCTGCGTGACGTTCGGCGTCGAAGGCGGCCAGCACGCCGATCCCGGCTCGACCGACAACCTCGAGGCCGTTCTCCTCCTCGCTGCCGAGGCGGCCGGCCTGTTCTCACGCGGCGCGGTGCCCGAGACGCGCGCCGCGCATGCGCTGCTCGAGAGCCGCCGCGGCAACCTCCCGCGCGTGATGGAGGTCGTGCGCCGTCACGCGATCGCGCCGGAAGACGCCTTCAAGATGGAGCCCGGCTTCAAGAACCTCGATCACGCGCGAGCCGAGCAGCTCCTCGCGCGCGATCGCAACGGCGAGATCCGCGCGCCGCACGACGGCCTCGTCATGCTCCCGCTGTACCAGGGGCAGGGCGACGACGGGTTCTTCTGGGGGCGCGCCGTCAGCGTCACGCGCATGCGCGCGTCCGAAGCGCTCCGTCATCTACGCCTCGATCGCTTCCTCGACCTCCTCCCCGGCGTCGCGCGGTGCAAGGAAGACCCGTCGCGGTTCATCGTGGATACGAAGATCGCGCGCATCTACCCGCTCGGCGTCTTCCACATGCTCGGCTACCGCCGCATCCGCAATCGCGCGAACGAGCTCACGGTCGAACGTCAGCCCGAGCGCGAAACCGGAACCGAGGTCTGACCGCTCGCGCGCTCGTCGATGTCGGCGGCCGGCAATCTGACGTGGAAGGTGCTTCCGCGCAGCGGCGTGGACTCGAACGTCAGCTGTCCGTCGATCTCCGTCACCAGGCGCTGGCTTATCGCGAGCCCAAGGCCCGTGCCGCTGCCGATCGCCTTCGTCGTGAAGAACGGATCGAAGATCCGCGACGCGTGCTCCGGCTGGATCCCCACGCCGTTGTCGGTGACCTCGACGAGCGCGCCCCCGCCGGGCGCCGCGCGCACGACCACGCGTAGTTTGTTCGTCGTCCGCGACGAAGCAGGCATCGACTCGATCGCGTTGGCGATCAGGTTGAGGAGCACCTGACCGAGGCGCGCATTCGTGGCGCGAACGGCGGGCGTCCAGCGGTAGTCGGTCTCGAGGTCGGCGCGCTCGGCGATCTTCTGAGCGGCGAGAGCAAGCGTGGATTCGACCACTGCGCGCACGTCGATGGGGCCGAACGCGATGTCGTCGACGCGTGAGAGCGCGAGCAGATCGCGCACGATCGTGCGGATGCGGTCCACGCCTTCGAGCGCGACGGCGAGCGCGTCGCGGCTGTGCTGGGTCGTGTCGCCGAGCGGAGCGAGACCCTTCATTGCGATCTCGACGTTGTTGAGCACGTACGCGAGCGGGTTGTTCACCTCGTGGGCGACGCCCGCCGCGAGCATGCCGATCGATGCCATGCGATCCGCCGTGAGCAGCTGTTGCTGCAGGCGAATGCGCTCCGTGACGTCGCGTCCGACGATGAGCCGCGCGAGCTTGCCGCCGAACGTCACCAGCTGGGTCGGCGAGACCTCGACGAGCAGCGTCTCTCCGTCGCGGGTGACGAGCCGAGTCTCGATCAAGTCGGGCATCTCGGCGTCATCGGTCTGACGCATGCGTGCCGTGACCAGTTCATGGAACGCGGGATGGACGATGTCGAGGAGCAGCTTGCCGACGAGCTCGTCGGAGTCGTCGTAACCGAGCGCCCTCGCGGCGGCGCGGTTCGCCCACTGGATCGCGCCTTCTCGCTGAACGAACACGAGGTCGGGAAGCCGAGCGAAGAGGTCCTGGATCTCGCCGGTGGAGCGCTGGACGGCCTCGAGGCCCTCGGCGAGCTCACGTCGCTGCACCTCGAGGAGATCGAGCGTCTCCCCGCTGCGGAATGCCGCGCGGAGCCCGCGACGCGCGCGCGCGAGCAGCGATCTGGACGCCGGCAGATCGATCGTGGCCTCCATGGTGCGCGGCGTGACGCGGCTGGCGAAGATCGTGGAGCGAGCAAGCCCGAGCAACGTCGGTATGTCCGTGAGCACGCCTTCGAACAAGTAGAAGAACGGAGCGCACGGCGCGTGCGGCTCGGGGATCGATGCGATGAGACGCAGGCGATCGCGGCTCACGAAGTCCTGCACGAGCGAGAGATGAGGAAACGTCGCGGGCGCGAGCCAGCGGTAGCCCGCGTCGTAGACGTCGTGCGGCGCGACGACGGTCCGCGCGACCCGCTGGAGGAACGAGGACGGCAGGCGCACGTGTGCGCGGCCGACGTCACGCATCTTCTCGACGTCCTTGCCGCGAGCGACCCAGACGCGCTCCAGCAGCGCGGCGATCGTGTCCCACTCGAGCTCGCCGCCTGGTCGAGCGAGCTCGCCGAGATCGAGCGGCAAGCCGCCGACGAGCTCCGAGCGCCGGATG
This sequence comes from Labilithrix sp., assembly GCA_028287065.1. GTDB lineage: Bacteria > Myxococcota_A > Polyangia > Polyangiales > Polyangiaceae > Labilithrix. Next base: position 8,106 of record JAQBQJ010000219.1, read on the forward strand.
CCGAGTGCATCGGTCGCTTGCAGGAGCTCCAGTACCGTCTTGCCGCGAATGCGCATGGGGAGCCGGACAGCGTAGCGAACCCTCCGGGGCGTACCAGGGCGCGATGGCATGAGCTGGGCGCGATTCGTCAGCCCAGCCAGAGGGCCACGCGGCCCGGTCAGTCGCGCCTACTCGACGATCCCTGCCATGCGCAGCTCGCGGCGCAAGCTCGCCAGATCGGCCGGGGGGCCGAGCCGACATCCCGCGGACGTGGCGGAAACGACCGAAGGCGCGCCGCCGTCGCCGAGCAGGCCGAAGAGGTACACGTTGCGCCTCGCGTACACGTCGTTCCCACTCAGCACGATGCCGATGTCGGCGTCGGCGTAATCCGGAGGACACTCACCGGCGGGATGCACGTCGACGCCGAGCGCCTCGGTCAGCGTGCGGACGTGCGCGGGATCGCGGACGAGCCCCTTCTTCTCCGGAAGCCCCACGCGGTCGCGACGAACGAGACGGATCGCGGTGGTGGTAGCGACGGCGCGCGTGTCGGCCGGCGCATGGCGCCGCGCAACGGCAACTGCAGCGACGGCGACCGCCGCCGCGACTCCGATCACCGCCGCCGTCCGCGCGCGCATCGTCCTGACATTCGTGAATATCTCTGTGTGGATAGCAAGACGGGAACAACGAGAGGCAGATCCGTCGTTCTCGTACGTATCATCCGGACGAGGGGCGACCCTCGCACTCCTTGCAAGGCCCACGCCGAAGAGAGACTATTCCGCCGATGCGAAGTCGAAGCCGCGCCTACCGAAGCCTCGTGCCGCTCGTTGCCATTGCGGCCGTCCTGGCGCTCAGTGGGTGCAACGTCCTCAAGAAGCTGAAGAAGAAGCCGCCTACGTCGAACGACGACACGCCGACCACGTCGTCGTTCAACGACGTCGACGCGTTCAACAAGGCGGACGTGTCGCGCTTCATCGACGAGCAGCGTCTCTTCAACGAGACCGCGTTCGTCCGCGTCATCACCTTCGCGCGTACCGCGCCGGATTCGGGCGGCACCATCGTCGGCGTCCTCGATCCCGACACGCTCGTCCTCAAGCACGCACGCCGCTTCGGCAACACGCTGATCACGTTCAATCGCGCAGCGTTTCCGGGCAAGCGCTTCGCGGGCTGGGTGCCGGACTCGGCGTTCTTCTTCCCGATCACGCCGCCTCCGCCGCAGACGGCGATCGGCGGTACGTGCAGCATGTCGCTGCGCATCTCCGGCTTCACGCCTTCGAAGTCGACGTGCAGCTTCAACGAGAACGTCCGCTCGAACAGCCCTTCGACGCTGTTCTTTCCCTGCAACGGCGGCGCCGCATCGGTGCGCTTCGGTCCACAGACGTTCAGTGGCACGGCCGACAAGTTCCGCGTCGCGCTCTCCAACTCGACCACGAGCACGTTCTCGGGTTGCCAGATCCGCACGACGCAGACGATCGCGGGCTCGACCCCGAACCTCTCCTACTTCCTGTCGGAGACGATCGTCGGTGGCTCGTGCAAGGGCATCTCGACCTGCACGGCGCGCGCGTCGATCAGCGCGATCCAGTAGAACCGTACGTCAGGCGTTTCCGAGCAGGCTGCGGGCGATCTGCGAGATCTGGATCTCGTCGGTCCCGCCGTAGATCTGCAGGACACGCGCGTCGCGAAAGAGCTGCTCGACGCGGTACTCGGCCATGTAGCCGTTGCCGCCGAAGAGCTGCACGGTCTCGTTGCACACGTCCATCGCGGCCTGCGCGCAATAGAGCTTGCACGCGCTCGCCTCGGCGAGGCTCATCGAGCGGCCTTCGCCCGCCATCTCGATCTGACGGAAGACGAGGTTCTGGATGTTCATCCGCGCGACCTCCATCTTGGCGAGCTTCAGCTGGATGAGCTGGAATTCGCCGATCTTCTTCCCGAACTGCTCGCGCGTATTGGCGTAGTCGATCGAGAGGCGCTGGCACTCCTCGACGAGCCCGAGCGCCATCCCGGCGACGGCGGTGCGCTCGGCGGTGAAGGTCTCCTTCGTCGCTGCGCGCGACGGCTGCTCCTCGGTCTCTCCGAGCAAGCGGTCCTTGGAGACGCGCACGTCCTCGAGGAAGAGCTCGCCCGTCGGTGAGCCGTGGAGACCGAGCTTGCGCAGCGGCTTGCTCTGCGTGAGGCCGGCCATGCCCTTGTCGAGGACGAACTGCAGCACCTTGCGCAGCTTGGGATCGCTGCCTTCGTCGAGCTTGCAGATGAAGACGATCGTGTCGGCGTAGGGGCCGTTCGTGATGAACGTCTTGCTGCCGTTCAGGACGTAGCCGTCGCCGTCGCGGCGTGCCGTCGACTTCATCGCGCCGAATGCATCGGAGCCCGAGCCCGGCTCGGTGATCGCCCATGCTCCGATCTTGTCGAGCGTGAGGAGATCGAGCGCCCAGCGCTCCTTCTGCGCGATGGTGCCGCGCGCCATGATCGCGCTCGCGGTGAGGCCCATGCTGACGCCGAGGGCCGTCACCATGCCGGGGCTGTGACGCGACAGCTCGATGATCGGGATCATCCGCATCGCCATCTCCATGCCGGCTTGCGGGTTCGCGCGTGGCTCACGCTTCTCGCGGTCCGCGCGCTCGACCTCGGGCTGACCGAGCCGCGCTTTCTGCTTCTCGATCTGCGCGGCGAACGTCATGCGCGCCATGTCGCCGATCCCGAAGGTCGCGATCAGCTTCCGGAGGACGTCGTAGGGCGGCTCGCCTTCGTGCTCGATCGCGTGCAGCTTCGGCTTCACCTCCGCATCGCAGAACTTGCGGATGGAGTCGCGGATGGAGAGATGCGTCTCGGACCACTCGATCATGGTCCGCATCTTACGTGCTGCGCGCTCAGGGGCAGCGTGCGATCTCGACCTTGATCATGTGCACCGCGGTGACGGGCGCGTCGTCCGCGTCGGTCTTCACGCCTGCGATCGCGATTGCCGCGTCCGTGTCGCAGCTGCCGAACACGTTGTACTCGGCCTTCGGGCCGGTGCCGACGACGATGTAGAACTGGCTGCCGCTGACCGTGGTCGACGCGGCCATCGCGAGCGTGCCGAGCGGCTCTGCGATCTGGTTCTCCTTCACGAGGTCGTAGCCGGGACCGCCGGTGCCGAGCCCGTCGGGATCGCCGCCTTGAATGACGAACTTCGGGATCACGCGGTGCCAGATGAGGCCGTCGTAGAAGTGGCCGGTGGTCCACTTGCCTTTCGCGTCCTTGAACGGGCGCGTGCCGCGCGCGAGGCCCACGAAGTTCGCGACCGAAATCGGGGCCGCGGTCTCGTCGAGCGTGCACTTGATGCCGCCGTGCTCGGTCGTGATGCCGGCCGTGAGCTTGCCGCCGCCTGCGGGAAATCCGTCGAGCGCCTTCGCGAGGGTGAACTGCGCGGCGCCGCCTGCGACGGGATCCATCGCCGAGCTCGGATCGACGGTCACGGCGGGCGCGCCGGGATCCTTCGTGCAACCGAGGAGCGGATCGGGGCCTGCGTCCGCGGGAGGGGGGACGTAGCGATCGACCGCGCCGCCCTCGGGCGTGGGAAACGGATCTTCCGGCACCCCGGCCTCGTTGCCGGCGTTCGACGGCGTCGACGAGGAGCACGCGCCGAGGGCCCATACGACGGCGAGCGCGGCGGCGGCGGACGGGGCGAGTATGCGGCGGTGGTGCATCGCGGCTTCTTAGCAGGGACGGGCCCCGGACACCGCATTGTCTCGTATGCTCCGGACGTGAAAAACGGGCTGCGGGGAGCGTTTCGCGTCGTCACGATCGTGCTCTTGCTCGTCGCGATCTGGACGGCCTACGCGAACGTGTTCTCCGACGACACGGACCTGCGCGCGCAGGCCGGCACGATGGCGCGCCAGCAAGCGGGCTGCGGTGACAAGTGCAAGGTGGTCGGGATGCACGGCTCGCGCGGGATGCTCGAGGAGTCGATCGACTACGAGATCGACGGAAAGGGCGCCTTCGTCGTGACGTGCCGGCGCGCGTACGTGATCGCCGGCGAGTACGCGTGCGACGCGCGGAAGCGTTGAGGACGTTGGAGCGTCGAAAGGCGTTCGACGTCAGCGCGCGACGGGCGTGAGCCACGCGGCGAACGCGTCGTCTTCACCGTGCTGCGCCGCAGCGAGCCGAGCCGCGAGGCGTGACGTCATCGGGCCGGGAGCTTCGGCGGTGCCGAGCGCGCGTCCGTCGATCGTGCCGATGGGCGCGATGGGCAACGACGTGGACGTGAGGAAGGCCTCGTCGGCGGTCACGAACGCGTCGCGTGTCAGCGGCTCTTCGCGGACGGGGATGCCTTCGGCGAGCGCGAGCGCGAGAACGGCGTCGCGCGTGATGCCGGGGAGCACGCGGCCGAGCGGCGGCGTGCGAAGCGTGCCGTTCGTGACCGCGAAGACGTTCGCGATGGGAGCCTCGGCGATGTTCCCGTCGTCGTCGAGCAGCACGACGTCGTCGGCGCCGGCGGCGACCGCGCGCCGGCGGGCGAGCATCGGTCCGAGATAGGCCGCCGCGACCTTTGCCTCCGGGCTGAGCGCCGAAGGCGAAGCCTTCCTCGCGTCGTCGAAGACGGCGATGCGGATCGGCTTCATGCGCGGAGGATCCTCGAGGAGCTGGGCAGCGACCGCGACGTGCGTGGTGCCGTCGCGCGGGAGCAGGTCCGGCTCGTTCGCTGCAAAGTACACGGACCATCGGACGAGGCCGTCGTCGCGTTTGCACGCGGCCACGACGTCGACGGCCGCGCGGACCAGCGCGTCTTCGTCGAAGGGAAGGGCGAGGCCGACGATGCGTGCCGAACGCACGAAGCGCGCGACGTGCTCGCGCGCGCGAAAGAGCGCGACGCCTCCGCGCGCACGGTGGAACGAGCCGACGTCGAACACGAGGCTCCCGCGCTGCGGGGCGTGGCCCATCAGCGGAATCGTGGCCATGCGCGACTCGACGAGAGTGCCGTCGAACCAGAGGAGCGGTGCGGTGATCGCCATCGCGAGGTGTCCGGGGGGGCGAGTGTCGGAGGTCGAGTGTCGGGTATCGCTGCGGTCGAGCGCCGGTCAGCCCTCGAGGCCGAGCTCTTTGGAGATGCGTTTCACCATCGCCATCTCGAGGGGCGACAGGCGACCGTCGGCGGAAGCTGCGTCGACGAGCTGGCTGACGATCTCGCGTTTCTCGTCGTCGGTCGCGCTCGAGAGCGCGCCTTCGGCTTCGTCCCAGCCGACGAGATCGATGATGCTGCGCCGCTCTTCATCCTTCACGCCGAGCTTCTTCATCGCGGCGTCGAGGAAGGCACGTTCGTTCTCGGTCATGATCCCGTCCGCAGCGAGGACCTTGGAAAGGAGCAGGCACTTCGCGACGCGCGGTTCCATCGGCACAGGGTAGCGCATGCTCATGGCACCGCCTCGTCGAAATGGACGCACCAGTCGTAGAGGGTCGGATCCGAGTCGCGCAGGTTTCCGCGTGCGCCGGTCTGGAGGCCGGCATGTGCACCGAGGACCCCTGTATAGGCGTAGCGGATGCGCCTGTTCGCGTTCGCGCCCGGCACGAGAGAAGGCTCGGCCGAGAGCGTGATCGCGACCGTGTCCACGCCGCTGAGCGCGACGCTCGCGATAGTCGGCGCGGACGCCGCGTCGTCCGCGTACTCGAACCCCATGTTTCCCGGATCGACGGCGTGCGTCGTGTCGAGCACGAGGGGAGGGGAAGGCACGAGGAACTGCACGGTGATGACGGCGCCCGTGCGCATCACCTTCGTCGGGCGGAGCGGCTCCCATGTCCGGTGCTCGACGACGACCCGGTGGTAAGCCCGCGCGTAGTACTCACCCATGGCGCGGTAGCCGTCGTTCGTGAGATGGACGCCGTCGGGACCGTAGAGGAACGGATACCGAGGTCCGACGACGACGACCTTGCCCGGTTGCTCGACGTGCGCGCGGAGCTGGGCGATCGGGATGGGGCTGGTCGGGTCGTATTCCGTCCAGCTCGAGTACTGGGTGTTGAAGAGCGGAACCCGGGTCGTCTGGCCGGTGATCGCCTGGATGTCCGTCTCGAAGTCGTGCTGCCACTCGGCGAGGTCGTCCGCGAGGTGCGGGTTCTCGTCGACGTGGTCGCCGCCGCCGTCCGCGGAGGTGATCGCCGTGACGTCGTACGCGAGACCGCGCGCGCGTCCGACGTTCGCGCCGGCCGTGACCTGCGCCAGGCTCGTCGCGTACGCGGCGGTACCCTTCTTCATCATCCGATAGGGCGCGCCGCCGACCGCATGGACGCTCACCAGCATGTCGTGCGGCCCGCCGCCGAGCCTCGTGACGGAGCTCGCGAAGCTGGTGGACATCGTCTCGACGGAGCGCTCGACGAGCGGCACGAACGACGTGAGCCCCGTGCCGCCCGCGAGCACGCCCGTGGCGAACATGACGTGAGCATACGGTTGCGACGTACTGAGAGGAGGGGCGCCGCCGACTCCGGACGCGAGGCTCTGTCCCGTGCCGAGGACGTGATGGAGCCGTGAGGTCGTGGGCGGCGGCGCGCTTGGCGTGGATGCCGGAGCCGCTGCCGGTGAATCGTGCGGCGGAATGGCGGCGGCCAGCGTGGGAGCCGGCGTCGCGTCCGTGCCGCCGGATCGACCGCACGCGCCGCAAGCGAGCAGCAGTAGCAGGCAGCAGAGGATCCGGAGCGGGCGCATGACGAGGGGATACTAACCCTCCACTAGCGTCCATTCTCTCGACTGAATCGCCACACTGCCGGTCTCAGGCTGGAGGCGTGCAGAATTCCGTTCGCCTCTCCCCCACGTTCACGGCCATCGACTTCGAAACGGCCACGCGCCTCCCCGACAGCGCATGCGCCATCGGGATGGTGCGCGTGGAGAACGGCGTGATCGTGCGCCGCGAATCCAGGCTGATCCGACCTCCGCCACACGCGCGCGAGTTCGAATTCACCTGGCTCCATGCGATCGCATGGGAGGACGTCGCGTCCGCGCCCTCGTTCGAAGAGGTCTGGCCACTGATCCGCGAGCTCTGCGCGGGGGTCGACTACGTCGCCGCGCACAACGCTTCGTTCGACGACGGCGTCTTGCGTGCTTCGTGCGCCAGCGCGCGACTCCCTACCCCCCTGCCATGTGGCGTCGGCTTCGAGTGCACGGTCGGCATGGCGCGACGCCTCGCGGCATGAGCGCGCGTTCTTACCGGCGGCGGCGACGTCCGGCCGCGACACCCAGAACGAGACCGAGGGCGAGCAACAGTCCGCCGTCGTTCGCGCGCGAATGGCTCCCGCCGGGGGCAGCGCTGCAGCCCTTGTTCGGCATCGGGTCGTCGAGGGTGCTGCGCGAGGAGCTGCTGGTCTTCGGCTTCGGCTTCGGGACGTCGGGGAGAGAGTCGGTCTCGCCCGGCTCGTCGCCTGCGCTCTCGAGGCCGTCCGAGGGATCGCCCGTGCCGGGCGCGTTTCCGGAGCCCGAGCCCGAGCCCGGCGCGGCGTCGGCGTCCGGCTCTTCGTGCTCGGTGTCGTCATCCGCCGGATCGATCGGAGCTGCGTCCTTCTTGTTCGCGCCCGCATCGGGCGTGCCGGTGGAGCTGTCACGCGTGCCTGCATCGGTCGAACCGGGCGAAGGCTCCGTGCCCGCATCCGTATCGTCGTCGTTCGGGTCGCCGCTGTCCGCGTCGTCCTCCGCGCTGCCGCTGTCGGCCGACTCCGTCGAGCCGTCGGGCGCATCGTCGTCCATGTCCGAGAACCAGGCGGTCTTCATCGCCGCCGCGTCGATCGAGAGCTCGACATGGATGTGATCGGCGTGCGGGTTCGGGCCACCGTACGCGCCGTCGTTCCGGCCGTTCGAGCGCCAGATCGTCTTGTCCCAGATCACGAGCTGCACGCCGATCTTCTGCGCGTGGAGCACGAGCCAGTTCGCGACCTTGTCGCCCTTGCTGTTGTCTGCGGCGCCGGCGGCCGTCGGGATGAACACGTCGAGCGCGCGACCCGTACCGTGCACGCTCATGCGCGACGAATCGGCGGTATTGCGACGGCACGCGTAGCCTCCCACCGACGTCACGGCGTCGAATTGATCGACGAGGTACTCACCGAGCTTGTGCCCACCGGGCAGCAGCTTGCCTCCGCACGCGGCGGCGTTGGTCCACTTCGGCGCTTCGTCGTACGCGACGCGGACCTTGGCCCCGACGGTCGACACGCTGGCCGGGAGGGTCCAGCGACCCGGCTCGGCGAGGGCCGACTGGCTCGATGCGGAGCCCTCGTCGGGCGACGAACAGGCCGCGGCGACCGCCAGGAACAGCGCGAGTGCGACGAGGCCGATCCAGCTTCGGGCTGTCCTTCGATCCAGATCGGGGAGGGGGTAGGAGAAGGCACGCCGCAGAAATCCGCGAGGTTCCAAAGGTTTGGCCGAATCGGGGGTGGCGTGTCGCTGATCCACGCACAATGTAGGAGCAGGGTTCGTGCCGCACCGGCCCGTGCTAGACACGTCCACCTCGCCATGACGTCTGAAAAAGAAGATTCGTTCGCCGCGATGTTCGAGCAGCAGCCTGTCGCGCCCCGCAAGCGCCGGGCGATCCGCGTGGGCGATCGGCTCGATGCGATCGTCATCCAGGTCGGTCGCGATGCCGTGTTCGTCGAGCTCGATGGAAAGCAGCAGGCGTTCCTCGAGGCCGCGGAGCTCCGCGCCGACGACGGAACGATCTCGGTGAAGGTCGGCGACAAGCTGACCGCGCACGTCGTCGAGGTGAACGACGAGCAAGGCGTCGTGCGCCTCGGTCGCTCGCTCGGCAAGCCGGGAAGCGTCGCAGCGCTCGAGCAAGCGAAGGCATCCGGGCTCGGCGTCGACGGCAAGGTGACCGCGGTGAACAAGGGCGGGCTCGAAGTCGAGCTCGGTGGCACGCGCGCGTTCTGTCCGATGTCGCAGGTCGATGCGCGTCGCATCGAAGAAGAAGACGCGAAGGCGCTCATCGGCCAGACGCTCAAGTTCATGGTCACGGACGTCCGCGAAGGCGGCAAGAGCGTCGTCCTCTCGCGACGCGCGCTCCTCGCTCGCGAGGCCACGGAGTCCGCGACGCGCGCGATGAGCGACATCATCCCGGGCGCCGTCCTCCGCGGTACCGTCACCGGCGTTCGCGACTTCGGCGCGTTCGTCGATCTCGGCGGCATCGAAGGGCTCATTCCGCGCTCCGAGGTCTCGCACGATCGCAGCGCGTCGATCGGAGACTCGCTCAAGCCCGGCGACGGCGTCGAGGTGCAGGTCCTCGAGGTGAAGGACGTCGAGTCGCCGCGCCCCAACCAGCCCGCGAAGAAGATCACGCTGTCCCTCAAGGCGCTCGCCGCCGATCCGTGGGCCGAGCTCGACATCGTCGAGGGCCGCGTGGTGAACGGCACGATCGTCCGCATCACGGAGTTCGGTCGCTTCATCCGCCTCGCGCCCGGCGTCGAGGGGCTGCTCCACATCTCCGAGCTCGGGAAGAATGCGAAAGGGGACGAGGGCGAAGAGCTCCTCGTCGTCGTGAAGAAGATCGACCGCAACGCGAAGAAGATCTCGCTCGTCCCCGCGCCCGAAGGCGCCGAAGCAGGAACGACCGTCTCCACCGGCGCCGGCGTGTCCGTGAAGGTCGGCGCCGTCGTCACGGGCGTCGTCGAGCGCATCGAGCAGTACGGGGTCTTCGTCCAGATCGACGGAACGAAGGGCCGGGCCGGTCGCGGCCTCGTCCCGCAAGCGGAGCTCGGCGTTCCGCGCGGCACCGATCTCCGGAAGTCGTTTCCCGAAGGAACGAAGGTCACGGCGAAGGTCCTCGAGACCGGCGACGGACGCCTTCGTCTCTCGATCAAGGGCGCGAAGGACGCAGAGGAGCGCGCCGACTACGAGGCCGCACGCGGCAAAGCGAACGTGCCGGCCTCGCTCGGCACCTTCGCGGATCTGCTGAAGGGGCGGAAGCTCTAGTCAGCGCTCGTCCCGCCGCGCTCGTCCCGCCGCGCTCGTCCGCCCTGCTCCTCCGGTCCGTCACGTCTTCCCGGTGAGCGAAGGAAACATCTGCTCGAACGCGCGACGCACGAAGCCTCCGCGTTCGGGGTCGTTCTTCACGCTCATCAGGAACGCCTTGCTCTGCTCGAGCGTGATGTGCGGCGGGAGCGGCGGGACGTCCGGATCGACGAGCACGTCGAGGACGACGGGACGGTCCGCGGAGAGCGCCTCGTCCCACGCGCGGGCGATCGCGTCGGGCGTCTCGACGCGGATCCCGCGCAGGCCGATGAGCTCCGCGAACGCGGCGTAGTTCATCGACGGCAACTGCTGGGATGCCACGTACCGCGGATCTCCCTCCATCGCGCGCATCTCCCAGGTCACCATGTTCAGGTCCTCGTTCGTGAGCACCATCACGATGAGACGCGGATCGCTCCACTCGCGCCAGTAACGCTTCACCGTCAGCAGCTCCGCCATGCCGTTCATCTGCATCGCACCGTCACCGACGCATGCAATCGCGACACGGTCCGGATGCGCGAACTTCGCCGCGATCGCGTACGGCACGCCGCAGCCCATCGACGCGAGCCCACCGGACACCGATGCGGTCATGCCCGGACTCATCTTGAGATCGCGCGCGTACCAGCTCGAGCTCGAGCCGGAGTCGGCGGTGACCATGCAGTCCGCCGGCAGCCGCGGTGACAGCTCCCAGAACACGCGCTGCGGATTGATCGGATTCGCCGGGATGTTCGCGCGCTCCTCGGCGAGCTTCCACCAGTCGCGCACGCCCTGCTCGATGCGTGCACGCCACGCCCCGTGCTTCTTCTGCGCGAGATACGGGAACATCGCCGCGAGCGTCGCCTTCGCGTCGCCGACGAGATTGACCTCCATCGGGTAACGCATCCCGATCAGCCGAGGATCGATGTCGATCTGCACGCCGCGCGCACGGCCCTCCTTGGGAAGGAACTCGGCGTAAGGGAAGCTCGACCCGACGACGAGCAGCGTGTCGCACTCGTTCATCATGTCGTAGCTCGGCTTCGTCCCGAGCAGACCGATCGCGCCCGTGACGAACGGAAGATCGTCGGCGATCACCGTTCGCCCGAGCAGCGCCTTCGCGACGCCCGCGCCGAGCGTGTTCGCGATGATCTCGATCTCGCGCGTCGCGTTCGCCGCGCCCGCGCCGACGAGGATCGCCACGCGCTCGCCGGCATCGAGGATCTCTGCTGCGCGTCGCACCTCGCTGTCCGGCGGGACGACGCGCGGCGGGACGTAGCCGACGCTCGTGTGGATCGTGTCGTGCGCGTGCTCGGGCTGCTCGTAGGGCTCCTCTTGCACGTCCTTCGGGACGATCAGGCACGTGACCGTCCGCTCCGAGATCGCGATCCGCACCGCGCGATCGACCAGATGACGCACCTGCGACGCCGTCATCGCGGTGTGGACGTATTCGTGCGCGACGTCCTTGAAGAGCGTCGGCAGATCGACCTCCTGCTGGTAGTCGCCGCCGATCGCGGTGCGCGCGGTCTGTCCGACGATCGCGAGCACCGGCTGATGATCCATCTTCGCGTCGTAGAGACCGTTGAGGAGATGGATCGCGCCGGGACCGCTCGTCGCAGCGCAGACGCCGAGCTTGCCCGTGAACTTCGCGTGGCCGCACGCCATGAACGCCGCCATCTCCTCGTGGCGCGCCTGGATGAAGCGCATGAAGTGGCCGTCGTTCTCGATCCGGTTCAGCGCCCCGAGCAGGCCATTGATGCCGTCGCCGGGATACCCGTAGATACGATCGACGCCCCACTCTGCGAGACGCCTCCAGATGAAATCGCTGACCGTGGTGCTCATGGTGCCTCCGAGAGGAGCCACCACAGTTGGGACGCACGAGTCGATGTGCAACCGTCCGTCCGGGCGTAGCATCGAGAAGATCATGACGACGGTGCCCACGCGCAAGCTCGGATCCCTCACGGTCTCCGCCCTCGGTCTCGGCTGTATGGGGATGAGCGAGTTCTACGGGCCGCGCGACGAGGACGAGTCGATTGCGACGATCCACCGCGCGATCGAGCTCGGCATCACGCTCCTCGATACCGCGGACGTGTACGGGCCGCACACGAACGAAGAGCTCGTCGGGCGCGCGATCCGCGGCAAGCGCGACCGCGTCGTCGTCGCGACGAAGTGCGGCATCATCCGCGATCCGAACGACCCGACCCGGCGAGGCTTCGACGGCTCGCCCGCGTACATCACCAAGTCGTGCGACGGCAGCCTGAAGCGCCTCGGCATCGACGTGATCGATCTGTATCAACTCCATCGCGTCGACCCGAGCACACCGATCGAGGAGTCGGTCGGCGCGCTTGCGGACCTCGTGAAGGCAGGCAAGGTGCGCGCGATCGGGCTCTCGGAGGCGAGCGCCGCGACGCTCCGCCGCGCACAGGCCGTTCATCCACTCGCTTCGGTCCAGAGCGAGTACTCGCTCTGGACGCGGGACCCCGACGACGACGTGCTCGGTGCGTGCACGGAGCTCGGCATCGGCTTCCTCGCGTACAGCCCGCTCGGTCGCGGCTTCCTGTCCGGCCAGATCAAGCGGTACGAAGACCTGGCGCCCGACGACTTCCGCCGCACGAACCCGCGCTTCCAGGGCGAGGCGTTCGACCGGAACCTCGCGCTCGTCGCCGAGGTCGAGCGCATCGCTCAGCAGAAGGGGTGCACGGCCTCGCAGCTCGCGCTCGCGTGGGTGCTCGCGCGCGAGCCGTTCATCGTGCCAATCCCGGGCACGAAGCGCCGCAAGTACCTCGAGGAGAACGTGCGCGCGCTCGACGTCGTGCTCACCGCGGACGACCTCGCGAAGATCGAAGCGGTCTTCCCCAAGGGCGCTGCGGCGGGCAGCCGTTACGCGGAGCCGATGATGAAGTTCGTCAACGCGTAGCGCAGGTTCAGCCGTCGTCCTCGCGGCGCGTCGCGATCGACGAGGGGCTGCTTCCCTGTCTCGGTCGACGTCCTATCGTGCTGGATCGGGCGTTCGGTAGCTCATCTCACTGGTTCCGTTTGATCACGTGGAAGCCGAACGCGGTCTCGACGGGGTCGCTCGTCTGATCCACGCCGAGCGCGAATGCAGCGTCGCTGAAGGGCTTCGCCATCTTGTCGCGCGTGAACTTCCCGACGCTGCCGCGCCGCTCCTTCGCCGCGGGATCGTCGGAGTACTCGGCCACGAGCTCGCTGAAGTCGGTGCCCGATTTCGCCTTCGCCGCGACCTCCTCGGCGCGCCTCTTCGCCTCGGCCTTGGTCCGCGTCACGGTCTTCGGCGCCTTTTCGGCACCCTTCCACGCGACGAGGACGTGCTGGGCGCTGATCGCGTCGGGTACGGCGGCCGACGCGCTCGCGCTCGCGGTCGCGACCGCGGACGTCGCACCGGCAGCCGAGGGCGTGACGCTCGGCGCCGCGGATGCGTTCCCCTTCGCGGTCTTGTCATCGCACCCAGCGTCGAGCACGCCCGAGAGCGCGACGAGGACGACGACGAAGGCGGAGCTCGAGCCCATTTTCAGCATCGCTCCTGCTTACTACAGCTCGCCTGATGTCGGCATCCGGACACTGCAACGGTGTGACCAGCGCACGTGACCGAAGGATGACGGCCGGCGCCGCGCGATCCGTCCACGATCCACATGTCGTGTCAGCTTTGTCACCCTCAGAGAGCCTGCTCGTCTTCTCGGACGTCCACCTCGGCAGTGACATCCAGGATTTGCCGGCAGGCGTCACCAACAAGGCCCGGCGGTCACGATCGGTCGATCGTGACCTCGTACGGCTGCTCGCGCACTATCGCGCGCAGAAACCGCCCGCGGATCGGTGGCGGATCGTCATCGCGGGCGACTTCATCGACTTCATCGGCATGACCATCGCGCCGGACGCGCCCGTGCAGCTCGAGACCGCGCTCACCGACGAGGAGCGCGACCACGGCGTCGGCAATGCGGTCGATCACGCGCGCTTGAAGCTCGCACGCGTCGCCGCGCGCCACGCGGACGTCTTCGAAGCGCTCGCCTCGTTCGTCGCCGATGGGCACGCGCTCTCGATCATCCACGGCAACCACGACATCGAGTTCTACTGGGACGCCGTGAAAGCGGACTTCCGCGCGGCGCTCCTCGCTCATGCCACGCGCACGCACGGCGACGTAGCCGGCGCTTGCTTCGACGGCGACGCGTTCGCCGCGCGTATCGAGTTCAATCCGTGGTTCTTCTACCGCGACGGCGTCGCGTACATCGAGCACGGTCACCAGTACGACGCGTTCTGCGCCACCGAGCACATCATGGCGCCGCTCTCGCCTCTGGATCCGAGGCGCGTCGCGCGCGGGTTCTGCGACGTGCTCATCCGTTTCGTCGTCCGCCCCACGCGAGGCATGAAGGAGCACGGCCACGAGAACGTCGGCCTCGGGCACTATCTCGCGTTCGGCGCGCAGCTCGGTGTCTCGGGCATGGTGAAGCTGGGTATCGCCTTCGCCAAGGCCGTCGCCGAGATGTTCCGGCTCCGCCGCGCGCATCTCTCCGATGCCGCGAAGGCGCTACGTGCCGAGCACGAGGAGCGCGTCGCCCGGCTCGCCGCAGCGACGCGCCTCGGTCTCGGGCGCCTCCGTTCGCTGCTCTCCCTGCAGACGCCGCCGATCACGTCGACCGTCGCCGGCATCATGCGCGGCGTCCTCCTCGATCGCCTCGTGGTCGCGCTCGTCGCGCTGGCGGCGCTGGTCACGCTCGCGGCCCTGTCGATCTTCGGGCAATTCCACGCTGCCGCCGCGTCGGGCGCAGGCGGCGTCGTCCTCGCGTGGACGCTTCTCCACGTCTACTTCTCGAAGCAGCGCAGGATCGACCCGGCCGAGCACATGATCGATCGCGCCGCGCACCTCGCGAAGCTGTTCCCCGCCGCGTTCGTCGTCATGGGTCACACGCACGTGCCCGCGGCCGTGCCGGCGGGCGCCGCGACGTACATCAACGTCGGGTCGTGGGCCGAGGAGGTGGACGAAGACGACGCCGAGCAGCCGGCCGCAGCGGTGCATCGCGCGGCGCGGACGCATCTCGTCATCCACGTGCGCAACGAGCGGCCCGAAGCCGAGTTCTGCACGTGGGAGGACACCGGCCCGCAGCGCCGCGTCCTGCCCGAAACGAGCACGTGACCGTCGCGCTCAGGACGCCATGCGCGCCGGCACGACCGGCTGGATGATCGTCGTCGGCTCGCGACGGAGCAGGAGCGGCCCCTCCTCGATCACGCAGCATCGCGGGTCGAGCAGATAGCCGGCTTCGCTTCGCACGAGCACGTCGCCGAGCCCGAGCCGGCGGAGCTTCGAGATCGCGGAGTACACGCGGCCGGCCAGCGCGTCGGGCGCGGCTCGCTCGCCGAACCAGCCGGCATCGAACACGGCGCTCACGCTCAGACCTCGGCGCGGACACTCGCGATGCGCCGTGACGATGGCGCGGAAGATACGGCGGAGCGGCCCCTTCGTGCTGAGGTCGATGCGTTCGGCGCCCGACAGCGAGAAGTACTGGCCGTCGCGGGCGACGAAGAGGGTGCGGGTCGGGATCTGGCTGGCGGAGGGAAGGAGCTTCATGGCGCTGAGCAGCCGAGCTGCAGCCGGCGTGCCGCTTCGGTGTTGCCTACATTATCGCCGGATATTCGCGGCAGATCGTGGTCGCTTCTCGCGGGTGGGATCCAGGTCGTCGCCGCGTGGAGACACCAGACGAACGAATCGATCATGGGGCAGCCCGGCCGTTTCGATTCCAGCGTCTTGCGGGTGACCGACGCCGATGCCACGCTCCGCTTCGCGATGACGCCGAGCGACGACGAAACGAGCCCGTCCGAGACGAGCGCATCGCTCTCGCTCGACGATCTCGGATGGTCGGCGGAGCTCGCCGCGCACGTCACCGAAGCCGAGGCCGCGCTTCGACCCGCGCGCATCGCATCCGTGTATAGTGCATTCGTCGACGTGTGGCTCGCCGACACGACTGGTCCACGCATGGCCTCGTTGCGCGGCCGCGCGCTCCGCGACGCGCCCGAGGGCGGCGTCGCGGTCGGCGACTGGGCGCTCGTCGCATCGGCATCGGAGGGGACGGACGACGTCGTCGTCGAGCGCATCCTGCCGCGACGCACGGCGTTCGTCCGTCAAGCCGCCGGCGAGCGGTCGGAGCCGCAAGCCATCGCCGCGAACGTCGATCGCGTGCTCGTCGTCACGTCCGTCGAGGGCGACTTCAATGCGCGCCGCCTCGAGCGTTATCTCGTCGCCATCGCCGGTAGCGGAGCCGAGGCAGTCATCGTCCTCGCGAAGGCCGATCTCCTTGCCGAAGCCGACGACGTCGTCCGCGACGCGGAGAAGCTCGCGCCCGTGATCCTCACGAGCGCACGGACGGGCCTCGGCGTCGAACAGCTACGCGCGCAGATCCCGCGCGGGACGACAGCAGCGATGGTCGGGTCGTCGGGCGTCGGCAAGTCGGCGCTGGTGAACGCGCTGCTCGGCCGATCTGCACAGCACGAGGGCGCGGTTCGCGAGCACGACAAACGAGGCCGCCACACCACGACGAAGCGATCGCTCTTCGCCGTGCCCGGCGGCGGGCTGCTCGTCGACACGCCCGGTATGCGTGAGCTGAAGCCGTGGCAAGCGGGCGCCGCCGACGACGACGTCGAGGGCGCGTTCGCCGACATCGCGGACCTCGCCGCCTCGTGCAGGTTCGGCGACTGCCGCCATGCCGCCGAGCCGGGCTGCGCGATCCGCACGGCGGTCGCGGACGGAAGGCTGGACGCGGAGCGCGTCGCGTCGTGGGAGAAGCTCGAACGCGAGCGAGGCGAGCGGAAGGCGCGACAAGACGTCTTCGCTCAGGTGCAGGAGAAGCGGCGCAACGCGCGCGCGGGAGCGGTCGCGTTGCGCAAGCGTCTCCTCACGAAGCGCGGACGCTGAGTCAGCGTCCGGCGTCGAGCGCGGTCGGAGAAGGCACGGGAGACGGCGTCGGCGACGGCGTCGGGACGGGCGTGGGCCCGGGGATCGGCGCCGGGCTCGGGATGGGGCTCGGCGTCGGCACCGGCGTGGGAGCGGGCACCGGCGCTTGCGTGCGCTCTCCGCCGGGCACCGACGCTTGTGCGACGGCGCCCAGCGCGAGCGCGGTGAGGAGCGTGAGCGTCGGACCGAGCGCGCGTCGCAGCATCGAGGCCTTCATCACATACCTCCTGCCGGCGCTTCGGCCGGACCGAGCGAGGGCTCCCGCGAGCGCTCGAGCAGCGAAGCGACCGCGCCCGCAACGAGACCGCCCGTCGCATACAGCGCGACGGTGATCGCCTGCGCACGGAGCGTCGTGCCCCGATGACGGCGCGGGAGCCCGAGCATCGGCGTGAGCACGAGGGCGCCCAACCCCGCTGCGGCGCCGAGCAAGAGGCCGCGCAGCCACGGCTTCTTCCCGGAGCCGGAGAGCGCGAGCGGCGCATAGAACATGGAGTTGGCGACCAGATCGCCGACGAGCGTGTATCCGCGGAGGCGCTCGCTCTTGGGAACGCTCCGGCCCGTGGCACGAAGGACCCGTGCGAGAGCGCTCATACCGAGGCGATCGATCCGTGGCGCATTCGGGACGAGCTGGCGGACGATCTCGTGCGCGAGGGTCACTGCGGCGGCGCCTGCCGCGCCCGTCGTGAGGGCTTTCCAGGGAACATGAGAGCGCGCGGCTCCGTTCGATTTCGCCGTATGGTCGAGATTCATCCTTCGCCTCCACCGCCTGCGTTGCATGCGGCGCGCCCGCCTGCCTTGCCTCGCGAGCGGCGCGAAGCTCGCGCTCAGAACCGCGAGACGATCGTGGCGACGACGTAGAGGATCAGCGCGGCGGCCCAGATGCCCGCGCGCACGCGCATGTGCTCGCGCCACGCCCAGTACGGCGCGAGCGGCGCGACGAGGAACGCCGCGAGCGCACGCCAGCGCGGCGGACGGAATGCGAGGCCGAACGTGATCGCGACGTGCGCCGTGATGAAGAGCGCGAATGCGACGACGAGCGTGCCGACGACGATCATGTCCTTCAAGCGACGACCATCCTAGCGCTCATCTCCGGCGCTCGCATCGCGCACACTGCCCTCGGAGGCGGCGCCGGCGTCCGCGCCGATCGGTCCCGTCTTCGGCTCCGTGCCGGTCGGCGTCGAGCCCGACGGCGTCTGCGGTGCGCCTCCGTCCTTGTCCTTGCTCTCCGAGTCGGGCGGCGTGGCCGCGGGGACGTTCGGCGTCGGCGGCACCGCCTCTCCTTCGGGACCCGTGACCGATCCGCCGCGCGTACGACCGACCGCGATCGGTTTCGGATCCGGAAGCTCGCGGCCCTGTGCGTCGCGCCACTTGCCCTCGGCGACGTAGTAATCTCCCAGCTTGTCGCGTTGCCAGGTCCAAGGCGAAAACTTCGCTCCCGTCGGCGGAGCGAGCCACCGGCCAGGCTTCCACGCATATCGCCCGCCTTGCCACGTCCATTCGCCGTCGATCCACACCGCGGCGCTCTCCTCCGGCTCGGGCGGAACGAACTCGACACGTGCAGGCGGTGGTGGGAAGTCGACTTGCTGCAGCGCATCGGTGGGCTGACCGGTGTAGGCCGGCGCCGGAAGACGCCCCGCGCCGCAGGCGAGCAAGACGCCCGCGATCGACAGCGACACTCCCGTTCCCATCGCAAGTCGACGCATCGGTCGCGCGATGAGCACGCTCCGTACCACGCGACCGAGCCGCGGCGACAGCGGCGAGCGGCGCGCAGTCTGCGTCGGTGAACGCTCTCTATCCATTGCGTGCTGGTCCATAGTGCCCCGCAACACGGGCGTCGCGAGGCAGAAGCGCGCATCGTCGTCGGAACGGGTCGTCACGCGCGCAGCGTCGTTAGCGCGGTTTGTCGGCGAGGAACGACCGGCGTGCCGCAGCGGGAGCTGGTGCTGACCTTGCTACCGGCGCTGTCGCCGCTGATGACTCGCCTGCCATCGCTCCTACGATCGCTGCTCGCTCGTTCATCGTCGCACCCGCTCACGCTCGTCGTCTTCGTCGGTGCGATCGCCGTGCTCGGCGGCTGCAAGACGATCCCGGAAGGACACTCGGCGGTCAACGAAGTCCAGGTGCGCGGCACCGACAAGCTCGACGAAGACGACGTGAAGGACAAGATCGCGACGACCGAGACCTCGAAGTTCCTGATGCTCTTTCGCGGCATCCTCTTCGAGTACTCGGTCTTCGATCGCTTCGTGCTCCAGCGCGACCTCGCGCGCGTCGAGGCGTTCTATCGCTCGAAGGGCTACTACGACGTGCACGCGCGAGCCGGGCGCGTCCATCAGATCGACGACAAGCACGTGCGTGTCGAGATCGTCGTCGAGGAGGGACCGCCCGTCGTCGTCAAGACCGTCCATATCGACGGTCTCGACGGCCTCGACCCCAAGGTCGTCGCCGCCGCGAAGAGCGCAGCCACCGCCGGCCTGCCGCTCGAGAAGCCGTTCGCCGAGGAGGACTTCAAGAAGACCGAAGGCAACGTGCGGCGCGCCCTCACCGACAGCGGCTACGCGTACGCGAAGGTGAAGAGCGACGCGGCCGTCGACATCGTCACGCACAACGTCGACGTCGTGATGACCGTGACGCCTGGACCGAAGTGCGTGTTCGGTGATGTCCGCATCGAAGGGCTCGGCTCGCTTCCCGAGAAGCAGATCCGCCGCACGATCGACATCACGCCCGGCAAACCGTACTCCGAGAAGGAGCTCGACGATGCGCAGCAGGCGCTCCTCGACCTCGGCGTGTTCGCGTCGGTCGAGCTGAAGCCCGACCTGCCGGGCACGCCGCCGCCTGCGCCGAACAAGCCGGGCATGTCCGACGAGCAGCAGACCGGCCAGAAGGACGAACAAGGGAAGCAGGGCGAAGGATCCGGCAGCCCGGGTGCCGCCGGTCCTCCGCCGCCCGGCCCGCCGGTCGTGCCCATCCGCGTGACGCTCGAGCCTTCGCGCCTACGCACGGTCCGCGTCGGCGGCGGTCTCGAGTTCGACGCGCTGAAGACCAACGTCCACGGCTTGCTCGGCTGGGAGAACCGGAACTTCCTCGGCGGCCTGCGGACGTTCTCCGTGCAGTTCCGGCCGGGCGTCGTCCTCTATCCGATGCGCGTGAACAACCTCGTCGCGCCGACGAAGTTCCTCCTCGAGGAGCGACTGCGGCTCGAGCTCTCGCAGCCGAGCTTCCTCGAGGCGCGTACGAGGGGCTTCCTGCGCCCCGAGCTCAACATCTATCCCGTTCTCCTGAATCCGAACCCGCCGCCGGACGAGCGCGTGATCGGCTACGGCGAAGTCCGGAACGCGGCCGGCCTCGAGCGCACCATCTGGAAGTTCTTCGGATCGTTTTCGCACAACCTCCAGGTCGCGTATCCGTTCGCGTACGTCCACGGCAAGGACCCGACGCTCTCGCTCGTCGTGATCTCGTACCCCGAGCTCTATACGACGTTCGACTTCCGCGACGACAAGATCCATCCGACGAAGGGCGTCTTCATCGGCAACACGTTCCAGGTCGCGGGTCAGATCTTCGGCGGCAACGCGAACGACTTCAAGGTGCAGCCCGAGGCGCGCGCGTACGTCCCGCTCTACAAGAAGAAGCTCGTCTTCGCGACGCGCGGCTCGATCGGTCTGCTCGAAGCGCAGAACTACGGCAAGGTCGTGCAAAACGGCCCGAGCAACGGGCTCGATCCGCCGTCCGCCGATCGAACGAAGGACTACCAGCTCACGTTCTTCCGCGGATTCTTCTCGGGCGGCCCGAACCAGAATCGTGGCTATCCGATTCGCGGCGTCGGTCCTTACGACATCGTTCCGTTCCTCACTCCCGAGATCGAAGCGGGGAAGATCAATGCAGAGTGCACGAGCACCGCGGGCACCGTCGAGGATCGCTGCCGCACGCCGACCGGCGGCTTCACGCTCTGGGAGGCCTCCGCTGAGCTCCGCTACTCGGTCACGGGTCCGCTCTCCGTAGCGGCCTTCTGCGACTCGAGTGACGTTTCGCCACGTCAGAACGACTTCCGGTTCGACCACCTCCACCTGTCCTGCGGCGGGGGAGGACGCTACGACACGCCTGCCGGCCCCATCCGTCTCGACGTCGGCTACCGCCTTCCGGGCCTGCAAGTGCTCGGGGGCCTGACGCGCGACGAGCGAAATCCCGAGACTCTGTTTGGCATCCCAATCGCAGTGCACATCGGCATCGGAGAAGCGTACTGATGCCCGCGAGAAGTCGTAGAAGCCGTGCCCGGCGAGTGCTGGGGGTCATCGGGGCGGTCGTCGGAACCACCGTCACGTTCGTCACCGCCACGGCTGCTGCCGCCGTGCTCCATCTCGACGTGCCCGCCACACGACGCCTGGTGACGACGCAGGTGAACGGGCTCCTGCACGCGCAGTTCGCGGGAGACGTGGCCATCGAGCGGCTCGGACATCTCGGCCTGCGTGGGATCGACGGCGTTCGCGTGCGCGTGAAGGATCCGACGGGCATGCAGGTGCTGTACGTCGACGGCGCGCGCGTGCGCGTCCGCGCGCTCGACGCGGCGCGATCGTTCCTCTTCGGCAAGGGAGACATCGTCGTCCCGGTCGACGCCGTCTCGATCGACAACGTCGATGCGGCGATCGACGGTGACGCAGCCGGGAACCTCCGCATCGCGAACGCGTTTGCCGCGCGGACGCCGACGCCGCCCAAGCCCTCGGACCCCAATGCGCGCGGCGTGCGCGTCGACGCACCGTCGATCGGCTTGAAGCACGCGTGGGTGCACGGCCAGGCGCCGGGCGCGCCGCCGATGGACGCGGACCTGAACGAGCTCGCGGCCCACGCTCACTACGACGCGAAGCTCACGCAGGCCGATCTCGATCGCGTGGATCTCGTCACGCGTGGCTTGCCTCGCGGCGTCGACCCGAAGGGCCGCGTGGGCGCGCATCTGCGGATGCCGTCGGTGACCGGGAAGAACATGGGCGCCTTTGCCGCGTTCGACGGCGTCATCGCCGGCATTCCCACCGCCGCGCAGGCGCACATGGACGGCCAGAAGATCGACGCCGTCGTCGACGGCCACGATGCGACCGGCCAGGGGATGCGCGCCACGTTCGGCGAGGTCGGCATCCAGGACGAGGTCACGCTGCACGCCGAGGCACATGGCGAGCTCCCGAAGATCGCTGCGAAGGCACACGTCGCGCTCGGTCGCGGTACCGCCGACGTCGACGCGAACGTCGACGTCAGCGACGGCACGAAGGCCGACGTGCAGCTCGGCGTGCGTCACATCGATCTCCGCGCGATCGTCCCGACTGCTCCGCGCTCCGACATCGGTCTCGACACGCACGCGAACGTCGCGATCGCGAAGAGCGGCGAGATGCGCGGCAACGTCACGCTCGAGACCCTTCCCGGCATCGCCGCCGGCGAGAGGCTTCCGATCCTCCACGCGAAGGCCGACTTCACGAAGGACACCGCGCACGCGACCGGTCGCATCGTCGATCCGCGCGCCACGGCCGACTTCGAAGCGAACATGGTGACGACCGGCGGGCAGCAGGTCGTCGAAGGCGAGCTCCGCTCGAACGTGGCGGACTTCTCGCGTCTTCCGAAGGTCGGCTCGGAGATGAAGGGCCACGCTTCGCTCGTTGCGAAGGGGAGAGCCAACCTCGGTGCGAAGACCATCGATGCGCAGGCGCACGTCGTCGGCGGCAGCATCGCGTACGGCGAGAACACGGTGGACAACGTCACCGTCCTCGCGACCGCGCGCGGGACCATGGACAAGCCGGTCGTCGACGTCGGCGTGCATGCCGGCGCGCTCGCGGCGGGCAAGCAGAAGATCGGCGTCGCCGACGTGCGCGGCACGATCCAGCCCGGCGCCGGGGGCGTCACGACCATCCGTGACGCGCACGTCGACATGGTCAAGGGAGGCCAGACGGTCTCGGTGTTCGCGACGCGCGTGCAGCTCGGCGGTCCGCGCATGGTCGTCGACGGAGCCGTCGTGACGGGCCTCGGCGAGCCGATCCGCGCGGACGTCTCGCGCGACCCGAAGGTCGTGAGCGTGAAGATCGACGCTCCGTCGATCGACCTCCGGCGTCTCGCGATCGTCGCCGGTCAGCCGGATCTCGTGCGCAGCGGAACGCTTTCGATGAACGGCGACGTCACGCTCCGCAAAAGCCTCGCGACTGGCGAGTTGCACGCGAAGGTCGATTCGCTGGCCGCCGCGAAGATCAACGGTGCGTCGATGAGCCTCGACGCCGCTTTCGACGGCAAGAACCTCGGCCTCGCAATGAAGGGCGAGCTCGCCGATGCCGGCCGCTTCGAGCTCGCGACCAGCGACGTCGTCATCGGCGGAAGCCCGATCGACCCGGCGTCGTGGAAGAACGCCCACGGCCGCGCGAAGTTCAGCGGCAACGTCCAGATGGAGAAGGTCGCGGCGCTCGTCCCGAAGGAGCGCATGCCGGTGAGCGAGATCCGCGGACTCGCCGTCATCGCAGGCACGATCCGGCGCGACAGCGCGGACGTTCCTCCGGAGCTCAGCATCCATGCGCACACGCGCGGCCTCGTCGTCGCCGGCAAGGGCGCGGGCGAGCCGATGCACGATCCCAAGCACAAGGAGGTCGTCACCGGCGTGCAGCCGTGGCGCAGCGAAGGTGTCGACGTGTCCGCCGACGCGAAGGTCGATGCGACGTCCGGTTGGGCGGAGGTCGCCTTCCACGCCGTCGACAGGAACGGGACGCTCGTCGCGCTCGACGCGAAATCGGAGCTGCCGTACCAGCAGATCGTCGCGGACCCCTCGAGGGCGATGGCGCTGCTCCAGACCGCGCCGATCAGCGCGAAGTTCGTCGTCCCGAAGCGCGCGCTCGCCGAGATGCCCGAGGCTGCGCGTACCCGCAACCTCCCGGGCACGATCGAGGCGGAGCTCTCGCTGGCGGGCACGATGCTCGACCCGCGCGTCGACTTCGTCGCGCATGCGCGCGGCGTTCGTTCGCCCTCGCTTCCGAAGGAGATGGCGAGCGACGCGGACGTCACGTTCGCCTACGACGGGAAGAAGGGCGACCTCGTCGCCGTTGCCTCGGCCGAGAAGCACGAGGTGCTCGCGCTGAACGCGCACGTCGATCTGAATGCGCGCGACCTCATGGTGAAGACCGGAGAGCCGCTCGCGTGGCGGGGCTCGGCGAAGATGAAGCTCGCGAGCTTCCGCGTCGACAGCGTCGGAGCGCTGGCTGACCGCCACATCCGCGGCCGCGTGAGCGGTGAGGTGGCGATCGACGATCTCCATTCCGACGGGAAGCTGCACGGACAGCTCGATCTCGATCAGCTCAAGGTCGGCCGCGCGACGTACACGAGCGGCAAGATCGTGGTGGACGCTCGAAACGGAAAGTTCGATGCGACCGCGCGTCTCGAACAGACCGACGGGTTCGCCGACGTCCATGCGACCACCGGGATCGCATGGGGAGCGAACCTCGCGCCGTCGCTCGATCCGAACGCGAACCTCGACGCGAAGCTCGTCGCGAAGGCGTTCCGCGCGGCCGCCATCCGTCCGTTCGTCGAGAGCGCGATCAACGAGCTCGATGGACGCATCGATGCGAACGCGACCATCAAGATCGGCCCCGGCTTCAAGGACCCGATCCTCGAGGGCAATGCCGCGTTCCGCGACGGGACCGTGCAGCTCGCCGCGCTCGGCGAGGAGTTCAAGGATGCGCGCGCGCGCATTTCGTTCCAGCGCGGCGGCATCATCAAGGTCGACGACGTCTTCATGCGCGGAACCGACGGCGAGCTCACGGCCGCCGCGGCGGTCCGCACGCGCGGGTTCGGCATCGGCGCCGCGGACGCGAACGTCCACATTCCGAAGCGCAGAGCGATCGACATCTCGACGCAGGGCCAGCCGATCGGTCGCGTCTCCGGCGACGTGAAGATCGCGGCTTTGATGAGCGACGACAACAAGGAGATGAAGATCAGCGTCGACGTGCCGTCGATGAACGTCGCGCTGCCGCAGAAGATGAAGTCCGGCGTGCAGGAGCTCAGCGAGAAGGAGAGCATCCGCATCGGAACGTTCCGCGACGCCAAGACGTTCGTGAAGCTGCCGCTCGACAAGGAAGACCTCGAGCCGCCGCCCGCGGAGAAGCCCGTCGGGACGATCATGGATCTCGACGTCCGCCTCGGCGACATCACGATCGTGCAAGGCAACCAGGCGCGTGTCGTCCTCGGCGGCAATCCGCACATCCGCGTCACGAACAAGACGGTGATGACGGGCCAGATCCAGCTCAAGGCAGGCAAGATCGACGTCCAGGGGAAGCAGTTCGAGATCGAGAAGGGGACGATCACCTTCCAGCCCGAGGACCCGTCGAACCCGATCGTCGTCGCGACGGCGCAGTGGACGGCCGAGGACGGCAGCAGGATCTACGCGGACTTCGTCGGACCGGTGAAGACCGGAAAGGTGAACCTCCGCTCCGATCCGCCGCGTCCGAAGAACGAGATCCTCGCGATCATCCTCTTCGGCACCGCCGACGGCGCGAACGCGACGCCGCCTCCGCCAGGCCGCGCGCCCGACGGCACGACGAAGGCCGCGACGAGCCTCGGCGGCGGCTTTGCTGCGCAAGGCCTCACCGAGGCGATGGACGACCTCACGGGCATCCAGGCGACTGCGCGCATCGACACGACGCGTTCGACGAATCCCGCACCGGAGATCGAGTTCCAGATCGCGAGGCGCATCTCGATCGCGTTCGAGCACATCCTCGGTACACCGCCGATCTCGGAGCCAGACACGAACCTCGCGATCGTCGACTGGCGCTTCCGCAAGAACTGGTCGCTCGAGACCACGCTCGGCGATCGCGGCAAGGTCCAGACGGACGCGATCTGGACGAAGCGTTACTAGTCGCACTCGCTCGCGCGATCGACGGCCGGAGGCAATTGCGCCCACAAACGTGCCTCGGTGGTGCCTTCCCGCGCCCAAGCGCCCGAGGCGCGCTGCGCGTGTTGTTCGCGACGCAGGCAGGCACGCGTGCTGCAGCGCTAGAGACGTGGCAATCATCTCGGTTTTGCTGAGCTTCATCGGTAAGAAGATCGGCAGCATCATCCAGGCAATTTTCGGTTGGTCCGTCACTGCGCTGTTCGGCCGTCTGCCCGGCAAGAAGCAGCTCGCGGTTTCGATCGCGCTGCTCGTCTCGATCGCATGGCCGGTGTTCGTGATCGGACTGTTCTTCCCGTTCGTCGCAGGGTGGGTCCTCGCGTTCCTGCCCGTGGAGAAGTGGACGGGCCCGACCGTCATGCGGATCATCTGGGGCGCGCTCGCGTTCCTCGCGCCGCTGCTCGTCGGTGGGCTCACGCACTGGGCCGCTCCATCGACGAAGGGCGGGCTCGTGCGGTCGCTCGTCAACGGCTACCCGCTGGCGCTCGGTTTCTTCGTGGCGTTCCTGTTCACCGTGGTGACGGTGCCGCTCGTCAAGATCGCATCGATCCTGCGCGGATGGTCGGACGAGCACGTGTACGTGCAGCCGCGGGTCGGTCGTTACGACAACGTCCTGCGTGAGCTCGCAGAGGCGTGCGCGCGCAGCGGCGTCGTGCCTGAGATCACCGAGGTGCCGACGAGCATGGCCTTGTCGACGAAGGTGCTGAAGGTCCTTGCGCACGGCATGGTCAGCCCCATCGTGGCAGAGCAGGTGAAGTGCATTCGCGGAGGCGGACTCGAGCTCTATCTCTACCCGTCCGACTTGCTCCTCCGTGGCAAGCCGGAGACGGTGGCGCTCGTCCGCGCGATGCTGACGCGAACCGAGGTCGACGCGGATGCGTATCTCGTCGGCTCGGAGGCCGGCCAGTGCATCCAGGACGAGCTCGGTCGTCTCATCGACGTCGTGCGCAAGCACGAGAACCGCCATGAGGACGTCGGCCGGACTGCGGGCGCGCGCCTCGTCGACATCTGGAACGAGATGAACGAGTCGAAGCTCCCCTTCGACGAGTGGGTGATGCTCGAGTCGATCGCGCGCCGCGTGGAGCGCCGCCTCGTGCGTCAGAACGTCGGAGCGGACGTCTTGCCGCTCGATCGCGAGGACGACGAGCTCGACAAGATCGCCGGTCATGCGAACGTCGCCACGAAGAAGAACGAACCCTGGGGGATGCCGAAGAAGCAGCCCTCCGAACGACAGGAGAACGCGATGGCCATCGAAGTAGGGTCCCCGTCCGAGCGCAACCCGGCGCTCCTCGAGGAGGCATCGACCGCAGATCTCGTGAAGGAAGCCATGGACGAGGCGAAGGAGCTCGTTCGGCTCGAAGTCGAGCTCGCGAAGGAAGAAGTGAAGGAGGAGATCGCCCACGCGAAGCACGCGGCGATCAGCTTCGGCGTCGCGCTCGGTGCGGCCGTCATCGTGCTCTGCCTCCTTGCGGTGGCGCTCGTCCTCGCGCTCGGTGGCACGCCCGTCGCAGCGTTGCTCGTAGCCGCGGGGTTCCTCGTGGTCGCCGGCATCGCCGGATGGATCGGCTACGGCATGATCCCGAAGTCCCCGCTCGAGAAGACGCGCCATCGGCTCGAGAACGACGTCAATCAGCTGAAGGAGCACATCGCATGAACACGCAGCCGAAAGCCCTCTCACTGAAGGAGCAGAGGTCGCGGCTCGAGAGGCGAGCGAACGTCATCCGTTCTCGCCTGCTGCGTACCATCGACGCGCTCGATACGCGCCGGCATCAGGTGCAGGAGATCGGTCATCACGCCAAGCGCCTCGCGATGCCCGCCGTCGCCGGTCTGGTGGGGATCGCGGTGGTCGCCGCGGGTACTGCCGTCGCCATCCGTGCGCTCGTCGAGCGCCGTCGCGAGCGCGACTTCCGCTATCGGCTCTCCAAGGCAATCGCGCCATTCCGCCGCCCGGACAAGGCGCCGTTCTGGCAGGACGCGCTGCGCAAGCTCGCGCTCACCGCGATCGGCATCCTGGCGAGCGAGCTCGCGAAGCGCGGCGTACAGGGCGCGCTCGGCGGCCGAGGGGCCGCCGCGCTTCTCCCCGCGCACGTCGACGGCGAGCGGACGGCGACACCTTACGTCGCGACCGGGCCGTCGGCCCCCATGCTCGGAAAGTGATCATGTCGACCCCGCACACCAAGATGTCGAGCGAGGACCTTCCCATCTCGCGTCCGGCCGGCGCGCCGAACGTCGCGAAGAAGGATCAGATCCTCGTCGACGAGGCCGCGCTCGAGTCGTTCCCCGCGAGCGATCCGCCCGCGTGGACGCCGACGCATGCCGGCGCACCCTCGCCCGGGCCGTTCAAGACGGAGACTCCGCGCGAGCTCCGTTCGAAGCTGCGCGTCGACGTCGAGAAGCTCTCGATGGCGGGGCGCGACGCGCAGGCGGAGTACGTGACGAATGCCTTTCTCGAGGCCGGACGTCACGTCATTCGCATCCCGGTGGCGGGTCATCCCGGCGGCGAGAACCTCGAGGCCGTGATCCGCGGCGCGCACGACGGCGAGGAGCTCGTCATCGGCGCACGCTACGAGGGCGAACCGAGCGGCGCCGCGGTGCTGCTCGGCCTGGCGCGCGTGCTCGACAGTCGGCGCTTCGAGCGGACCGTTCGGCTCGTCGCCTTCGCGGATGCGACCGAGGGCAGCCGCGAGTACGCGATCCGTGCGCGTCAGCAGGGCATCCTCCTGCGGGGCATGCTGAGCCTCGACAGTCTGGGGTTCCTCTCCGATCGCCCCGTGCACCGTTCGTTCGTGGCGCGGCTCGTTCCCGCGTGGCGCGGCACGTTCGTGTCCTTCGTCGGCGATCGGCGCTCGCGTCCGTTCGTCGACGAGGCAGCAGCCGCGTTCTCGCTGGGCACGGAGCTCGAGGCGCGCACGTCGGTGTTGCCGGCGCTGCTCCCGATCATCGCCGGCTCGGACCAGCGCTCGTTCGCGCTCGAGGGCTATCCGGCGGCGCTGGTCACGGACCGCGGCCCGCTGCGAGGCCGTCGGCGCCCGAGTCGGACGGTGCTGGCGTCGTGCGTGAACTACGACAACATGGCGGACGTGGTGTTCGGGTTGGCGGCGGTAGCCGCGCGAATCGGCGGTGATATCGCCTAGACGCTTCTCCGCGAGGAACAGAAACACGATTGAACGAGGATCCATGACGGTCAAGCTGCGGAAGCTCGGTGAACAAGTCGTCGTCGTCACGGGCGCGACGAGCGGCATCGGACTCGCGACTGCCCGTGAGGCGGCGCGTCGCGGTGCGCGCGTCGTGCTGGCAGCACGCAACGACGAGGAGCTCTCGAAGCTCGCCGCGGAGATCGCCGTCGCCGGAGGATTCGCGCTCGCAGTGCCGACGGACGTGGCGGATCCGCGCGCGATGGAGGATCTCCGCGACGCCGCGCTCGACAGGTTCGGGCGGATCGACACGTGGGTGAACAACGCGGGGCTGTCGATCTACGGCACGCTCGACGCGGTCGATCTCGTCGAGGCACGACGTCTGTTCGACGTGAACTTCTGGGGCGTCGTCCACGGCTGCAACGCGGCAGTGGCCGCGCTGAGGGAGCGCGGCGGCGCCATCATCAACATCGGCAGCGTGCTCTCGGATCGCGTGATCCCGCTGCAGGGCATGTACTCGGCGTCGAAGCACGCCGTGAAGGGCTACACCGACGCGCTGCGCATGGAGCTCGAGATGGAGCACCTGCCGATCGCCGTGACGCTGGTGAAGCCGTCGGCGATCGACACGCCGTACACGGAGCACGCGCGGAACCACATGGACATGGCGCCGCGCAACCCTCCGCCCGTGTACGCGCCGAAGGTCGTCGCCGACGCCGTGCTCTTCTGCGCAGAGCATCCGCGTCGCGACGTCATCGTCGGTGCGGGCGGCAAGGTCTTCAGCGTGCTCGAGAAGATCGCGCCGAGGCTGACCGATCGCGTGATGGAAGCGACGATGGAGAAGATGCAGAAGAGCAAGCGGCCGAAGGACGGGGGAGGCGACAACCTCTTCATGGCGC
Organism: Labilithrix sp.; assembly: GCA_028287065.1. Taxonomy (GTDB): domain Bacteria; phylum Myxococcota_A; class Polyangia; order Polyangiales; family Polyangiaceae; genus Labilithrix. Next base: position 37,888 of record JAQBQJ010000219.1, read on the forward strand.
CGCTCATCGAGGGACGAGAGCGCGCGGCGCACGGCGAAGGCGCGGCGAAGGTGCGCGAGAGCAGCGTGTACACGGCGCTCGCGCTGCGGCCGCTGGCGTCCGTCGCGGCGCTGGTCGTCGTGGTCCTCGCGATCGGCGGGATCGCGTTTTCACGGCGCTGAGTCAGGCGAGATCGAACACGAGCACCTCGCCGTTGTCCTTGCCGGTGATCTCGAAGGTCCCAGCCTCGTCGATCGCGGCGGCGTCGCCCGCGGCGAGCGACGAGCCCGCGAGCTCGATCGCGCCGCGCACGACGTGCACCCATGCGCCTCGACCGGGCTTCACTTCGAACGGCGCGCGCTCGCCGGTGTCGAGCAGCCCGGCGTAGAGGCTGACGTCCTGCTGGACGCTGACGGAGCCGTCGCGACCGTCTCGCGATGCGACGAGCCGCAGCTTGCCGCGCTTCTCGTCGGGGGTGAACGTCTTCTGCTCGTAGGCGGGCTTGCCGCCCGGCTTGGTCGGCACGATCCAGATCTGGAGGAAGTGGACGAGGTCCGTCTTGCTCGCGTTCTGCTCGCTGTGCGTCACGCCCGTGCCGGCGCTCATGCGCTGCACGTCGCCGGGCTTGATGATCGAACCCGTGCCCATGCTGTCCTTGTGCTCGAGCGCTCCCTCGAGGACGTACGACACGATCTCCATGTCGCGATGCGCGTGCGTGCCGAAGCCCTTGCCCGGCGCGACACGATCCTCGTTGATCACGCGCAGGGCGCGAAACCCCATGTGAGCCGGATCGAAGTAGTCGGCGAACGAGAACGTATGGAAGCTCTTGAGCCATCCGTGGTCGGCCAGCCCTCGTTCTCCCGCGCGGCGGATCTTCATGGCCGGCATGGTAGCCTCGCCAGCCGTACGCATGGAACCTCGTCTAAGCTTCGTCACGCTCGGTGTCTCGAACCTCGAACGCGCGGTGCGCTTCTACGAGAAGGTGCTGCGATTTCCGCGGCTGCCTTCCGACAAATCGATCGCGTTCTTCGAGCTCGGGAGGACCTGGCTCGCGCTCTACCCGCGCGAGTCGCTCGCGGCCGACGCCGGCGTCGCAGCGGAGAGCAGCGGCTTCGTGGGCTTCACGCTCGCACACAACGTGCACTCCGCGAAGGAGGTGGACCGAGTGATGAAGGAGCTCGAAGCCGCAGGCACCAAGATCGTGAAGCGCCCGAAGACCGCCGTGTGGGGCGGCTACTCGGGCTACTTCGAAGACCCCGACGGCTTCCTCTGGGAAGTCGCCTACAACCCGCATTTCCCGCACACATGACGCACGCCATCGTCATGCACGAGACGGGAGGGCCGGAGGTCCTCCGCTGGGAAGTCGTCGAGCTCCCGCCGCCGGCCGCGGGAGAGGTGCGCGTGCGCCACACGGCGATCGGCGTGAACTTCATCGACACGTACTTCCGCACCGGCCTCTACCCCGTGACGCTTCCGGTGGTGCTCGGATCGGAAGCGGCGGGCGTGGTCGAGGCGACGGGCGAGGGTGTCACGTCGTTCGCGAAGGGCGATCGGGTCGCGTACGGGACGGGGCCGCTCGGCGCTTATGCCGAGGCGCGCAACATGCCAGTCGCGCACCTCGTGAAGGTGCCCGAGGGCATCGACGACAAGGTCGCAGCCGCATCGATGCTGAAGGGCATGACGGCGCAGTACCTCGTGCGCCGCACGTACGCGGTGAAGAAGGGCGACACGATCCTCGTCCATGCGGCGGCGGGCGGCGTCGGGCTCATCTTGTGTCAGTGGGCGAAGCATCTCGGCGCGACGGTCATCGGCACGGTCGGAAGCGAAGAGAAGGCGAAGCTCGCGCGCGAGCACGGTTGCGATCACGTCGTGCTGTACCGAACCGAGGACGTGCCGTCGCGCGTGCGCGAGCTCACGAACGGCGCCGGCGTTCCGGTCGTCTACGACTCGGTCGGCAAGGACACGTTCGCGGCGTCGCTCGCGAGCCTGAAGCCGCGCGGCCTGATGGTGACGTTCGGACAATCGTCCGGACCGGTCCCGCCTTTCGATCCGCGGCAGCTCGCGAAGGGATCGCTGTATCTCACGCGTCCGGTGCTCGGCGACTACGTGCGCGAACGCGCCGAGCTCGAGGCGACGGCGCGCGAGCTGTTCGAGGTGATCGCGAGCGGCGCGGTCCGGATCCGGATCGCGCAGACGTATCCGCTCCGCGACGCGGAGCGCGCGCATCGCGACCTGCAAGCGCGAAAGACGACGGGGTCGACGGTGCTGCTACCCTGACCCTGTACTAGAGGAGAAGGGTGGATCGGGGGCTCCCCACCCCACGCGTCAGGCCCCCCTCACGGCCTTCATGAGCATGCTAACGATGCCATGAAAACCCGCTATTTCGGGGGTTTTGGCGATGTCACACCGGTGCCTTCAAGTGGCCCCAGAAATGCCTACATCATGCTTCATGGTGGGAGTAGGTAAGGCGTTCCGCTGGCTTCGGCCGCTCGCTGCGATCGGGATCGCCGCCCTCGTCGGCTGCGGATCGAGCGCGGACGAAGGGTCCACGAAGGACGATCCGTCGACCGAGCGCGGCAACGAGCCCGGCGACGGGACGTCGTCGACCATCCCGGGCCTCGATACCAAGGAGCTCCGCGAGCGACCCTGGGAGGTCGTCTCCAACAAGGGTGAGACCTACCTCGCGAACGTCTTCTACGCGGACGCGTCGCAGAACGAACAGGTCATGCCGTGGATGATCGACGGACGCGCCGTCATCGATCGCCTCGTGTACCCGACGCTCGGCAACCCGAACCTGTACGTGAAGGACGAAGCGAACGACGAGCTGACGATGGTCCTCCGCATCGAGCCGAACGCGTTCGATCACCTCGCGCCCAAGGCTGGTCCCTCCGCCGCCGGCGAGCCCAGCGAGCTGTCGCTCACGCAGGACGAGCAGAACCGCTTCGCCTTCTTCCTCGTGAACCACTCCGCGCGCGCGCAGGCCACCGAGAGCCCCAACGCGCAGAAGGCCGCGGGCGGCGTCTACGAGATCGTCCCGAAGAAGATCCAGATCAATGCCGAGCCCGCGGACATGCCCTCCGCCCTCGGGGCGCGCAAGACGATCCGCTTCGTCTTCGATCAGGCCGCCATGAAGGGTGTGCCCGCTGGCCTCTACGACGCGCGCTTCGAGGTCAAGAAGGCCGGCGCCGTCTACGCGAACGTCTTCGAGTACCAGTACAACTCGGTGCGCGTCTTCGATCACGCGTCCGAGGAGTACACCGCGCTGAACGTGACCGACACGCAGGTCTCCGTCGGCGACGAGTACAAGAGCCTCACCGCCGACAAGCTCGACGACTTCGTCGACGCCGTGAACGCGAACACCGAGCCCGCGGTGAAGACCGCCGCGTTCATCACGTTCAACGGCGACCTCCACAACGGCGGTTCGCCCGGCACGCTGCGCGAGCGCACCGTCGCGTCGACGTACAACGGCGAGGCGAAGCGCATCCTCGGCGCGCTGAAGCGCCTGAACCTCCCGATCTTCCTCACCGCCGGTAACCACGACGGATACGCGTCGCTCGGACGGGCGCCCAGCGCCGTCGTGACCGTCGACGCGAAGCTCGGCGACTCGCTCCAGAAGGTCGTCGAGGAGCAGAACAACCACGCGTGGCCCGACTTCACGTGGGACAAGTACGCGGCGTTCCTCGCCAAGACCGACAACACTCGCGACGGCCTCCACCGCGACGTCTACACCGGCGCGTTCAAGCGCGGCGTCGGCGACACGTACGAGGCTTCGTTCGCCGAGGTCCCGCGCGACGACCGCAACATGGTCCTCTACGACGGCTTCCACCAGTGGCAGAAGACGTACGGACCGCTCTACGCGTCGTGGTCGTTCGGCAAGAACCGCTTCGTCTCGATGAACACGTACGAGCTCCGCCAGCACCGTCGTACGGGCTGGGGCATGTACACCGTCAACTACGGCGGCGCCGTCGGTCAGACGCAGATGGAGTGGCTCGATCGCGAGCTCGGTCGCTCGCGCCTCACGAACGAGGACGTCACGCTCCTGATGCACCACGACCCGCGCGGCGGGCACAAGGGCAAGGACCTCGGCTACTACTTTCCGATGCTGCGCTACGCGAGCGTCCAGCAGTCGACGATCAACTACCTGTTCAACGAGGTCTTCACGCCGCTCATCTGCAAGCAGGACGACATCACGCTCTCCGTCAACGATCGCGAGAGCTGCCTCCACGACGGTCTCCAGGAGTGGATGGGACCCGACGAGGAGTTCGAGAAGACGCCGAACGGCTTCTATCTGTCGGGCATCGAGCTGCTCTCACGCGTCGCGAAGAACCCGCAGGTCCGCACGCTGCTCATCGGCCATGCCCACCTGAACTCGCTCGAGGTGATGCAGCAGGGCGACGAGCTCGTGCCGAACCGCGTGAAGCTCGACGACAAGAGCCCGGCGCGCCTCGAGTCGCTCGAGACCGCGAATCCCGTGCGCCGCTTTGCATGGCAGGGCGAGCTCGCGCACGGCGGCGCGAAGGCCGCGTTCGACGACACCGTCGCCGAGGCTCCGATCGCACGCTCGTCGCTGAACGATTACCGCATCAAGCTCGACGCGCAGCTCTCCAGGGCGACCGCGAACATGCCGCGCACGCTGGAAGCGCCGGCGTCGGGCGGGGCGCGCGACCTTGCCATCATCCGCATGACGTCGGCCGCCGACCTCACGAGCCAGAAGTACGGCGCGGACAAGATGTTCGGCTGGTCGGTGCTCCACGTGACGAAGCAGGCGGCGGGCGCCGCGCGCATCAACCGGGTCACGTTCATGATCCACACGGGCCCGGACGCGTTCGCGAAGATCAAGACCGTCGACGTCGACCGCACGAAATCGCTGGCCGCCCGAGGCGCCGAAAACCCCGTCGATCAGCTGTTCGACTGGTAACGGAGACCCGAGACGAGATTTTGCCGCCAAGACGCAGAGACGCCAATTTTAGGGGCGCGCTTCGCGCGGGACGACCGAACGAGATCGCGACGCCGAAAGGATCGCTTGTCCCGCGCGAAGCGCGTACAAAAAATCTCGTTGGCGTCTTTGCGCCTTGGCGCCAAAATCTCGTCTCGTCTCGCCCGTTACGGGATCGACTTACAGCACCGGAAGCCCAGGTGGTAGTTCACGTGCCACGCTTCTTCGAGCTTCTCGACGTGCCACCGAGGGTCGAAGTTGCAGTGGTCCGGGTACGCGCCCGCTTTGTTCGTCGTGGTCTCCGGGACCGGCTCGCCCGGCTCGCGAACGAGCTCGTTGTAGAACCACGCGCTGCCCTTCAGCTGCGTCACGACCTGATCGCCTTCGCGGCGCATCATGACCTCGGCGACGTTGCCGTGCTGATCGAACACGCCGAAGCGTGAGCGGCATTTCGGGAACGAGCCCGACGGCTCCGTGTCCGTCGTGCACGTCTTGAACGCGGTCTGCGCGTCGTGGGCATTGCACGCCGTGCGATGGCGGAGGTTCGTATGGCAGATCTCGATGTCGACCTTGTCGCCGTACGCGTACTTCTGATCGTCGCCGCCGTTCGGGTCGCCACGGCACGCGATGTTCCACTCCGTCTGCGCGCAGAGCCGCTTGCCCTGCAGCTCGCAGACCTTCTTCGCATGCGTGGGCGCCGTCCACACGAACGGCAGCTCGCACGGCTTGTTCGGGAACTCGAACACGTCGATGCAGAACCAGGCTTCCTTGCCCTTGATCCACACGGGCACCATGTTCTCGGCGCCGCATTTCTCGCGCTGCTCGGGCGTCTGGATGACGATGTCCTTGAGACCTGCGAGGCACTGCTCCTTCGAGATGGTGTGCTTCGCGATCGCCTTGTTGCCCTGGTTGAAGCGGCCGGGGCCGTCGGGGCCGATGATGTTCCGCAAGTAGGCGTCGGGCTGGATCCGTTTCTTCTCCTCTTCGGTGAAGTCCTTGATCGAGAAGAGCGCCAGCAGCTCGTCGCGCGTGTCGTGGTGGTTCGCCATCGGATCGCCCCACGCGACGGACGCATCGCCGCGCAGCCCGGCGTCGGCGGCGGCGAGGATCGCGGCTGCAGCCGCATCCAGAATCGACGCGCCATCGGGCATTCGACGCGCCGCCGCCTCCCCCTCCGCGCTCGGCGCGCCGTCCCCGTCGAGCGGCGGCTTCTCGCTCGCGCCCATCGGCGAACCAGGCCGGCATGCCGGCGCGATCGCGCCCGCACAGACCATGGCGCACGCCGCCAGCGAAGCGCTCCGTCGGCGCGATGACGTCATCCCCGAATCGTAGCCCCCCGAAGCGATCCGGGTCTCGTTCCCTGCGGAACGGCCAGGCTCGGCCGTTCGGTTCGCACGCCCATTGCATGCCCGTTCCGACCGACTTAGCTTCGACGCTGCGATGGCAACGGACTTCTACTCGGTGCTGGGCGTGCCGAAAGGCGCCGATGCTGCCTCGATCAAGAAGGCGTACCGCAAGCTCGCGCGCGACCTCCACCCGGACAAGAACCCGGGAAACAAGGCCATGGAGTCTCGCTTCAAAGACGTGAACCGCGCCTACGAGGTCCTCGGCGACGACGCGAAGCGCAAGCTCTACGACGAGTTCGGCGAGGACGCGCTGCGCGAGGGCTTCGACGCCGACAAGGCGCGAGCGTACAAGCAGTGGCAGTCGCGCGCCGGCAACGGCGCGACGGGCGGGGTCCGCGGGGCCGGCGGCTTCGGCGGCGGCGTGAACCTCGAGGACCTGTTCAGCGGCGCAGTCCCCGGCGGGAGCGCCGGCGGCGGCGACGATCCGTTCGCGGATCTCTTCGGCCGCGCCTCGCGCCGCCGTGGCCCGGTGAAGGGCCGCGACTACGAGCAGGAGCTCACGATCGACTTCAACTCGGCCGTGAGGGGCACTTCGCTCCAGCTCCGCAATCCGAGCTCGCCCGAACCGGTCACCGTGCGCATCCCGCCCGGCGCCGACGAGGGAAGCCGGGTCCGCATCAAGGAGCAGGGCGCCGCATCGCCGAGCGGCGGTCCGAACGGCGACCTCATCCTCGTCATCCACGTCGAGCCGCATCCGTTGTTCACGCGCGACGGCGACGACCTCACGCTCGAGGTGCCCATCACGGTGAGCGAGGCGATCAAGGGCGCGCGCGTGCACGTCCCCACGTTCGACGGCGACGTCACGGTGAAGGTGCCGCCCGGCACCCAGAGCGGCACGAAGCTCCGTGTGCGTGGCAAGGGCGTGCATCGCAAGGGCCGCGACCCCGGCGATCTCTACGTCCGCTTCATGGTGCACGTGCCCACGGACGGACCCGAGCTCATGAAGCTCGCCGACGAGCTCGCGAAATACGAGCCCAAAGACGTCCGGGCGGGCCTCCACATCTGAGCCGGCGTTCGCGTTCGGGCATCGTGTACGATCGCCTGGGGATGCGTCCGCCGTTCGCGTTCGTGCTCGTGTCCGCGCTCGCGATTGCCGTCACTGCATGTGGTGGGGCACCGCCGCAGTCCGCTTCGGCGGCACGCGGCGGGGCGCCGGTCGTCGAGAAGCCGGTCGAGGATCCGCCGCCGGCAGGCCCGCCCGTGCAGGTGGACTGCGGCGACTTCACGACGTGCGCGATCGTCGAAGGCGGCAGCGTGCGCTGCTGGGGGCACGACAAGGCCGGTGAGCTCGGCGACGGCGGCGGCGCCGATCGCACGAAGAGCGTCATCGTCCGCGGCGTCGAGAACGCGACGAGCATTGCGCTCGCCTCGAAGTTCGCGTGCGCGCTCGGCGCCGACAAGAAGGTCAAATGCTGGGGCACCGGCCGCATCGCGAACGACGGCACGCCGAAGGACCACGCGAAGGCGAGCGACGTCGCCGGCGTCGAGGGTGTCGAGGAGCTCGTCGCGAGCGGAGCCATCGCGTGCGCCCGCACCGCAAAGGGCATCACCTGCTGGGGCGCGGATGCCGCGACCATCGGGACGCCGCCGACCGGCGTGTTCACGCAGGTCGCCGCGGGATTCACGCACGGCTGCGCGCTCGACAAGAAGGGCACCGTGACGTGCTGGGGCACCGGCGACTGGGCGCCCCCGAAGGGCGGCTTCGCGAAGCCGGCGAGCATCACCGGGGCGTCGTATCTTGCAACAGGCGATCGTCATGCCTGCGTCGTGACGAAGGACAAGAAGGTCCAGTGCTGGGGGATGAACGACGCCGGACAGCTCGGCACCAAGCCCGACACGGAGCTGCACAAGACCCCGGTGGCGGTGCCCGGTGTGACCGGCGCGGTGAAGCTCGTCGCCGGGGAGTCGGCCACGTGCGCTCTTCTCGCAGACGGAAGCGCGCGCTGCTGGGGCTCGAACGCCGAGGGCGAGCTCGGTCTGGGAAAGAAATCCAGCGACGAAAGACCGAGCAAGGTGGCCTCGGTGCCGGACATCGCGGGCATGTGCCTCGCCACCGCTCACGGATGTGCTCTCACGAAGAGCAAGAGCATCCTCTGCTGGGGAGCCAACGCCGCCGGACAGCTGGGCGACGGGACCAAGGAGAAAAAGCTGGAGCCGGCGCGCGTCGTCTGGTGAACGTGTAACATCCGAGCCTCATGGCCGGCGCGCCGCAGCACGAAGATCCCGTTCGAGCTGCGGAGGCGCGCGTCGGGACGAGGCTGAACGCCAAGTGGTCGCTCGAGCGGCTCCTCGGCGTCGGCGGCATGGGCGCGGTCTTCGCGGCGAAGCACCGGAACGGAACGCGCGCGGCCGTGAAGCTCCTGCACGCCGAGTTCGCGCGCGAGACCGAGGTCCGCGAGCGATTCCTCCGCGAGGGCAAGATCGCGAACAGCGTCGACCATCCCGCGCGCGTCCCCGTCACCGACGACGACGTGAGCGACGCCGGCGAGCCGTTCCTCGTGATGGACCTGCTCGAAGGGGGGACGCTCAACGAGCTCCGGCATCGCAGCGGCGGCATCGTGCCCCTCGAAGAGACGCTCCGCATCTTCGAGACCGTCCTCGACCTCCTCGCGAAGTGTCACGCCGTCGGCATCGTCCACCGCGACATCAAGCCGGGAAACATCTTCATCACGCACGACGGCAGCGTGAAGGTCCTCGACTTCGGCGTCGCGCGCATGCGCGAGCCGGGCTCCGGCGTCGAAGCCACGCGGATGGGCACGGCGATCGGCACACCGTCGTACATCGCTCCGGAGCAGGCGCTCGGCCTCGTCTCGCAGGTCGACGGCCGCTCCGACATCTTCTCCGTCGGTGCATGCATGCATGTTGCACTCACCGGCAAGCGCCTGAACCACGCGCGCACGGAGGCGGAGTCGTTCGTCATGGCGGCCACGCAGGCTGCTCCGTCGATCGCGAACCTCGCTGCGGATCTCCCCGTCGAGGTCGTCGCATGCGTCGATCGCGCGCTCGCCTTCGAACGCGACAAGCGCTTCCAGGATGCCGCGTCGATGCGCAGCGAGGTGCTCGGTCTCCTGGCCGCGCTCCGCGCCGGACAGCTCGTGCGCGCCGCGCCCAAGAAGAAGGGCGGGCTCGAGACGCGTGGCAACGAGGCGCTCGAGAGCCTCGAGGAGCTCTCGCCCGAGGAGACGAAGGACGTCCAGGTCCGGCTCGCCGCGGTGTGGAAGCAGATCGGCACCTGCCTCGCGGATGTTCGGCAGTACGGATGGACGCATCCGCATGCGCTCCGCGCGCTCGACGGCGGTCTCCAGCAGATCTCCGACGCGCTCGCCGTTCATCCGAGCTGCGTGCGGTGGGATGTCGGACCGGGCGCATTCCTCTTCCAGGGCGCCGCGGTGTGGGCGCCCGATCGGATCCCGTTCGACCGGATCCCGTACCAGCTCTTCGCCGACGGCGTGCGCCACATCCAGATCAAGGAAGGCTTCACGAAGGACGAGTTCCGCGATCTCGTCGCCATCCTCCTTCGCGACGTCGTCGGTGGAGCCGGCAAGGAGGACGACGCGGTCACGGCGTTCTGGGATCGGCGGTTCGAGCACGTCGCGTACGTCGCGATCGAGGCGTTCGCCGAGGGCGACGGCGACGCCGATCCGGTCATGAAGGGGAGCGTCGATCTCGCGCGTGAGCTCGCCGCCGCGGCGCATCTCGATCGCGACTGGCAGGATGCGTCCCTCGAAGGTCGCGCGATGCGCATGAACCTCTCGACGCAGCTCCGCGAGAGCGGCGAGGCGGCAGCCGCGCTCGCGCTGGATCCTTTGCAGCGCGCGACGATGGGCGCGCAGCTCAATCTGACCGACGACCGCTGGCTCGAGCGCTTCGTCGACGCCTTCGCCGACGGGTACGTCGAGGCTCGATTGAACCGCGACAACGCGATCCTCGAGGACGCGCTTCGCGAGTGGACGGCCGACGAGCTGTCGCTCCACGATCACCGCGAGGTCTTCGAGGTGTTCCACGCGCTATGCGCCGCGCTCGCGCTGCGCGTGCCGAACGAGGCAAGGAAGGCCGAGGTCGCGCTCGCGCGCGTGATGTTGCCGGGCCCCACGCTCTCGCTGATCCTGCAGGCCGTCGACAAGGAGGGGCGCGATCCGCAGCTCGCGAAGGAGCTCGACTCGAACATCGTCACGGGCATCGAGAAGGCGCTTCATGCGCTCGCCGATGCATCGATGCTCGAGCTCGCGTCCGGTTGCTGGGGCAGCTCGCGATCGGAGCCGCTGCGCCGCGTGCTGCTCGCTTACATGACGCAGTGGAGCCGCGGGAACGAGGTGCGCCTCGGCGCGGTGCTCGAGAGCGCGCCCGCGGAGCTCGGCGTCGCGCTCGTGGATCTCCTCGCGGGTCTCGGTACCGCCGAGGGCGTCGCGGCGCTCGAGTCGGCGCGCAAGAACCCGCATCTCGCCGTGCGCATCGAGGCGCTCACGAAGGTGTCGAGCGACCGCGAAGACGAGGTGCGCAACGAGGTCCGCAAGATGCTCGACGATCCGTCGGCGGAAGCGCGGCAAGCGGCGCTCGCGCTCGTGGCGGAGCGCGGGGTCATCGCCGCCGGACCGGCGATCGTGCTCAAGATCCAGGCGCCCGACTTCCACGCGCTCGAAGTGGACGAGCGGCGTCTCTGGCTCGGGTGTCTCCTCGCGCTCAGCCCGCGTCGCGCGATGAGCGTCTGCGTGGAGATCTTGAAGGAGCATCAGATCATCCCGACGGAGGCCGTCGAGACGACGCGCGTGCTCGCGGCGGAGATCCTCTCGAACATGGCCTCGAAGGAGGCGCTCGAAGCGGCGATGGAGGCGTCGAAGAAGCGCTGGTGGAACACCACGCCCGTTCGCGAGGCGGCCGAACGAGCGGTCGAGCAGATCCAGCAGCGCATCAAAGCGGGAGTGGGCGAGCCGACGACGACGGCGAAGCGCAAGAAGGTGGAGCTGCCGTGACGCAGCGAGGACCGAGCGGCGACGGGCCGGCGCGCGATCCGGCAGCGATGCAGGAGCTCGCTGCAGGCGTCGTGCACGGCGTGTACCGCACCGTGAAGGCGTGTCAGTTCCATGCCGACGTGTCGAACGACGCCGTGACGTCGCTGACCGCCTCCGCGGCCGCGGCCGTCGCGGAGTACTGCACGACCATGGGGACGGAGACCGTGGCGCTCTCGTTCTTGGGGGAAGCGATCTTCGTGAACCGCCAGATCCTGAAGGCGTCGCGCGATACGCACGCGCTCGCGGCGGAGCTGCGCGATCTGCTGGCCAGCTGCGAGGTGACGGAGCTCACGCTCTCGCGCACCGTCGACCGAGCGGCGATCTCGTCGTTCGCGAAGCTGCTCGCCGACGTGCAGCGCGATCGCTCCTTCGTCACGAAGCTCACGAGCGGCGAGATCCCCGGCATCGCCGCGGGGAAGGCGCGATTCGCCTCGACCGGTACGGCGCGCGAGGAGTCGCCGGGACAACGCGCAGCACGCACGTACGCGACCTCGGTGCTCACGGTGCAGGGCCTGCTCGCCGACGTGCGCCAGGGCAAGTTCGAGCTGCCGCGCCGGATCAAGCGCGTCGCGCAGCAGGTCGTGGCACGTGCGGACGAAGACGCGCGTTTGCTCGTCGCGCTCGCGGCGACCGGCGGAGTGTCGCTCGACGCGGCGACGATCGCCGTCGGGAGCGCGATCCTCTCGGTCGCGATCACACGTCAGCTCACGACCGATCGCGCCGTGCTCGCGAACGCGGCGATGGCTGCGCTGCTCTACGATGCCGGCCGCGTGCTCCTCGGCGGGAATCCGGACGGCACGCAGCGGATCCTGAACGACGACGAGCTCGACAAGGTCCCCACGCGCACGGTGCTCGCGCTCACGGCGCTCGGTCGCATGCACGCGCCGGCTCGCGCACGGACCGCGCTCCTCTACGAGGTGTGGTCGATGCGCCGCGCGCATCGGCTCGGGCCGATCTACAAGGGCCGGCGACCTCCCACGCTGCTCGCGCGCATCATCGGGGTCGCACGGGCGTTCGCGGAGCTGCGCGGCGCGGGCGCCGGCGGAGGTCTGAGCATCGACGACGCGCTGCAGGTGCTCGGCTCACGCGCGGCGGACGGCACCGAGCGCGCGCTCGTGAAGCTCCTGATCGGCGCGCTCGGCATCTATCCCGCCGGCACGATGGTCACGCTGAACACCGGCGAGCTCGGCGTCGTGATGGGCACTCCCGCCATGCCGCTCGATTACGTGCGTCCGCCGGTGAAGATCCTCTACGACCGCGACGCGAACCTGCTCGAGACGCCGGTCGACGTCGACCTCGCTGCGCCTGCGCCCGGTCAGCCCGCGCGGTTCATCGCGAAGAGCGTCGACGCCGACGAGCAACAGGCGAAGGCGATGCGCTCGTTCGTGGTCGCCGCGACGGCGGCGAAGCGTCGAGGCGCGCTCGAAGCTGCCGAGGAGCAAGCGCTCCAGCAGCGGCCGATCCCCGAGCCGACGTTGCAATCGGCCCACGGCGAGGCCGACGAGCTCGCCGCGCGGGTGACGCGTCCGCCCGTGGTGATCGACGCGCAGGTGCCGACGCATCGCCCGCCGGTCGTCACGCAGCCCGTCACGCAGCCGGTGCCCGCGCCGGAGCGGAGAGGACCGAACGAGGCGACGCCGCGATCCGCGCATCACGTCGCGCCCGTCCGGCCCGCCGCGGAGCCGCGCATCGAGGCGAAGCCCGAGCCTCCGCGCCGTCGTGATCCGCGGAACGACTCGGCGCCGCCTTCGTCGATGATGGACGAGATCCATAGGCCCGTGCGCGCCGCTCGGCCCGCGCGCGTCCCCGCCGTCGCGCCGGTTCCCGTCGTGCCGCAAGCAAAGGCCGACGACAACGAGACCGTGCGCCCGCCCCCATCGTCGGCGTCGGGCGCAGCGCGCGTCGACATCCCGCCCGACTCCCGGCCCGGGGGCCCCGACTCGACGCGGCAGGTGAGCTGGGAATCGCTGGGCGGCTTTCTCCCTCCCGAGAGCATGAGGACGCCGCCGCCGCCGCCGGCCCGCGAAGCCGCCGCCGACGACGAGCCCTCGTCGAAGCGCGACGATCTGCTTGCGGCGTTCCTTGCCGACGCTCCGATCGAGAACATCGAGAGCGATCCGCCTCCGGCTGCGAAGGCGCCCGCGAAGAAGGCCGAGAAGGTCACCGTCAAACGCGACAAGTAGCGCGCGGCTCTCGGGTACGATGCGCGGATGCCCAGCGTCGAGAGCGCCGTCCACGAGCACATGACCGCGAACGTAGTCTCCGTGCTCGAGGACACGAGCCTCGAGGACGTGCTGAAGACGCTGCGTCGCCTCGACGTGTCCTGCGTGCTCGTCACCACGACGGCGGGTGCTCCCGCAGGTGTCGTGTCGCTGACGGATCTCGCGCGCGTCTCGCAGCTCGAGGGCGGACATCACCACGGGCCGATGAAGATCATGCCGCCCGATCGGCGCGCGAAGGACATCATGAAGACGCCGCTCGTCACGGTGAGCGCCGATGCCGACGTGAGCGAGGCCGCAGCGACGATGTTGAAGAGCCGCGTTCATCGCGTGTTCGTCCAGCGTGGCGATCGCATCGTCGGCGTGTTCAGCACGCGCGACGCGCTGCGTGTCGTCCTGTTCCGTCGCGTCGACACGCCGCTGTCCGAGGTCATGACGACGACCGTCGAGACCATCGGCCTCGGTGAGCCGATCGACGACGCCGTCGCCAAGCTCGACGAGACGAACGTACGCGGGCTCGTCGTGCTCGACGGCAAGGTGCCGGTCGGCCTCTTCACGCAGATGGAGGCGATCCGTGCACGCGCGCTGTCACCGGCGCTGCGCCGCCATCCCGTCGAGGAGATGATGAGCTACGAGACGTTGAACCTCGGCGCGGACACGCCGCTGTACCGCGCGGCGGGCCATGCGATCGCGACGAAGGTGCGCCGGATCTGCGCGGTCGACGGGCGAGCGCTGGTCGGGATCGTCACCGGCTACGACCTGGCGCACGTGCTGGCGTCGTAGGCGACGAGAGATTTACACGGAAGCTCGCTCAGCGGCGCTTGCCTTTCTTGCCGGCTTTGCGTCCGCCTCCGCCGCTCTTCTTGCCTTTGGGGGCGGGGCCGGCGCTCGCTTGCGCGGGGCCGCGGCCGCGTTCGCCTCCGCCTCCGCGCGCGTTGCGATCACGATCGCCTCCGCCCGAGCGGCCGCGATCCTTGCCGCCTTTGCTACCGAAGGCTGCGCCCGGGCCGCCGGCGCCACGGCGCGGGCCGCCTGGACCGCCGCGATCGGCGCTCTGCCGGCGCGCGAGCGCGTCGTCTGCCGCGTCGGCCTCGCTCCGTACGCGCTTCGCGTAGACCGTGCGGCGGAGGATGGCGCAGTCCGTGATGTCGACCAGCATGCGATCGCCGAGGCGGATCGCGTCGCCCGAGCGCGAGCTCGTGGCCATCAGGCCGTCGTCCTCGATCTGGTAGTCGGCGCCCATGTCCTCGACGCGCACGAGCACGTCGACGAACGGCTCGTCGAGCGTGACGAACGCGCCGGTGCCGACGAACGCGGACACGGTGCCCTCGAAGCGCTCGCCGATGTGATCGATCATGTAGAAGCAGCGATAGATGTCGACGATCTCGCGCTCGACCTCCATCGCGCGTCGCTCGGCGAGCGACGACTGCGTCGCGGCCTCCGTGAGCTTCTCGATGTCGCCGACGGCGCCGATGCCCTTGCGGTGGCCTCGCCTGTGCTCCGGGTCGACCGCCGCGTGCACGATGCGATGCACGACGAGGTCGGGGTAGCGACGGATCGGCGACGTGAAGTGGAGGTACGCCTCCGAGGCGAGCCCGAAGTGCCCGAGGTTCTGCACGTCGTACGTCGCCTGCTTCATCGAGCGAAGCAGCAGGTTGTTGAGGACGTTCGACAGCGGGTGCGTCGCGAACTTCTTCAGGAGATCGGCGAGGCCCTTGGGCGTCTGCGTGTTCTCGACGTCGAACTCGACGCCGAGCATCTCGCACATCGCCGCGAGCTTATCGAGCTTCTTGGGATCGGGCGGGAGGTGCACGCGGTACACGCCCGGCAGCTCGTGCTCGAGCAGCCACCGCGCGACGACCTCGTTCGCGAAGATCATCAGCTCCTCGATGAGCTGATACGCCTTCTTCATCCCGGGATCGCCCGAGCGCTTGCTCACGGAGATCGGCTTGCCCTCGTCGTCGAGCTTCACGACGGCCTCGGGTAGATCGAAGTCGAGAGCGCCGCGCTTCATGCGCTTGCTGCGCAGCAAGCGCGAGCACTCGGCGGCGACCTTGAGCCCCTCGACCATCGCGTCGGCCTTGGGATCGCGCTTCGGGATCTCGGTGAAGCCGAGCGCGCGCGCCACGCCGCCGTACGTGAGCTTCGCGGCGCTCTTCATGTAGCCGCGCACGAGGCGCGTCTTCTCGACGTTGCCCTTCGCGTCGAGCACCGCGTGCACGCAGAGACAGAGGCGCACGACGTCCGGGAGGAGCGAGCACAGGTTCGACGACAGCGCGCGCGGAAGCATCGGGATCGCGCGGTCGGGCAGGTAGATGCTGCAGCCGCGCTTCCGCGACTCCTCGTCGATGTGCGTGCCGGGGAGCACGTACGAGCTCACGTCGGCGATCGCGACCCATAGCTCGTAGCCGCCGTTCTTCGTGCGCTCCACCCACACGGCGTCGTCGTGATCGCGGGCGTCCTCGGGATCGATCGTCGGCAGCGGGATGTGCGTCAGGTCCTCGCGACCGACGAGCATGTCCTCGGGCACGGTGGGCCCGTAGGCTTCGGCCTCGGCGATCGCCGCGGGCGAGTGCACCTCGTCGATGCCGTGGATGAGGATGACCTTGCGCGTCTCGACGGAGAGCTCGCCCGGCGCGCCGAGCACCGCGAGGAGCTTGCCCTCGGGGTTCTCGTCGTTGGTCTCGGGGAAGCGTGTAATCTGCACGACGACGACCTGGCCGTCCTTGCCGCTGTTGCCTTCGCCCTCGGCGCTGGTCTTGTCGATCTCGCTCGTGAGGACGACGGGGCCCTTCATCCGCGGGTCGTCGAGCTCGACCCATGCGCTCTTGCCGCGGCGACGAAGGATGCCGGACACGCGCTGCGAGCCGCGCGCCTTGATCTCGACGATGGTACCTTCGGGGCCACGTGAGCCGCGCGCGACGATGTCGATGACGACGTGGTCGCCGTGCATCGCTCCGCCGAGGTTCTCGGGCGAGATGTAGACGTCGTCGCCGCTCGCGGTCGGGCTCGAGACGAAGCCGAAGCCGCGCGGATTGACCTTGAGGAAGCCCTCGCGGCGCTCGCGATCGCTGCGGCCGCCGCTCTTCGCAGGCGCGCGCTTGCCGGTGTCGCGATGCTCGACGCGTGCGGGCGACGCCGTGACGGTCGTTCCGCCGGCGACCTGGAACTTCGGCATGCCGCGTTCTTCCTGGCGAGCGTCCTGACGGCTGCGTCGTGCTTCCTGCGCGTGCGCGCGTGCGTCGGGGCTGCTCTGCGCGTCGTTGCTGCGGCGGACGTCGTTGCCGCCGCGCTTGCCGCCGCGCCCGAGATCCTTCGGCAGGGGCTTGAGGCTCTTCTTGTTGCCGCCGCCGCCGCCGTTGTGGACCGGCTTGCTCTCGGTGCGCACGTGAGGCGCGGACCTCTCGGACCTCTCGGACCTCTCGGACTTCTCGGGCGCCTTGTCGGTGGCGCCGAGCTTGAACTTGTCACCGCGCGCCGTCACGACGCCGTCGAAGACGAGGTTGTCGAGCATGCGAAGCAACCCGTCCTGACTCGCCGGCGCGACGCCGAGGCGATCGGCGAGCTCACGCGCGTCGAGCGCACGATCCTGGCTCTTGAGCAGTTCCAGCACGGCCGTGCGGGATGGCAGGGGTTTGCGCATTCAGGGCCTTTTACGCGAGCCGGCGCGGGGCGTCGCGGGGAATATTCTGCGTCCCGTCCGGCTACATCGAGTTAGCGTCTCGCTAACGTTCCCGCCGGAGGTCGACGTGAGAAAGAGCCTTCCTTTCTGGGTTGTCATCGTCATCTGCGCCGTCGCGCTGGTGGCGAGCTCCCTGCTCTTGGTGGACTACGTGCGCCCGGCGCCCGTTTTCTGCGGCGCCGAAGGCGGCTGCGGCGTCGTGAAGCGTACGGTCTTTGCGTACCCGCTCGGGATCCCCACGCCCCTCATCGGCATCGGCGGATTCCTCGCGATCGGCCTCGCGCAGCTCCTTCCGGGTCGTCGCGCGCGCATCGCGCAGGCGGCGCTCGCGGGCATCGCGGGCATCGTTGCCGCAGGGCTGCTCGTCGTGCAGGCGATGATGAAGACGGTCTGTCCGTTCTGCTTCGTCGCCGACCTCTCGTCGCTCGTGCTGCTCGGCCTCTCCGTGGCGCGCCTTCGCCGCGAATGGGATCCCCCGACGCCGAAACGCCAGCTCTTCGCGGGCCTAGCCGTCATCCTTCTCTCCGTCTCTGCGCCCATCGCGGTCGGCATGTCGAAGAAGGCGATCCCCGCGGACGTCCCGCCGGCCATCGCCGAGGAGATGCGCAAGACACCGCGTGGAAAGATCACCGTCATCGACTTCGTCGACTTCGAGTGCCCGTTCTGCCGCATGACGCACGCCGATTTCGGACCGCTGCTCGCCGAGCGCAAGGACAAGGTCCGCGTCGTACGGAAGCACGTGCCGCTACGCATGCACCCGCACGCGACCGACGCCGCGCGCGCCGCGTGTTGCGGCGAGAAGCTGGGGAAGGGAGAGGAGATGGCCGAGGCGCTCTTCACCACGCCGCCCGGGGAGCTCACGCCGGAGGGTTGCGAGCAGCTCGCGACGAAGCACGGTCTCGATCTCGCGCGCTTCAAGGAGTGCTTCGCGGATCCCCAGACGGACGCACGCATCCGCGCCGACGGCGACACGTTCCGCGCAGCGCACGGCCATGGTCTCCCGACGATCTACATCGAAGGCACGAAGCTCGAAGGCGCGCAGGAGCGCGAAGTCCTCCAGCGCACCCTCGACAGCGCGATCCGCGCGCTGTGATTTCGTGAGACCCCGCTCAGGGCGTCTTCGTCTTGCAGATGCCGCCGCAATCGGCGCCGCCGTGGGCGGGATCGCAGGAGTCGTTCGGGTTGTCGACGCACTCCTCGTTGATGTCGTGGCACTGGAAGCCGGCGATGCCGCCGCAGAACTGGACGCACGTGCCGCTCGTGTCCGGGTTGACGCCGGGCGAGTGCATGCAGTTGTAGTTGTCCGGGCACTGGTGCTGCGCGGCCGGCAGGAGGAAGCCGCCGCACTTGATGTCCTTCGGCTTCACGAGCTCGCACTTCTTCGTGGTGCGGTTGCACTCGGCCATCGAGTAGTCGGGCGCCTGCACGAAGAGCGGGCAGAACAGCGGTGCCGGGCACGCGAGGCTGTTCTTGTACGCCTGCTCCTTGCCCGCGACGATCGCGGTCGAGCCGTAGTTCGAGCAGCAGGCCTTGTCGACCTTCACGCAGTCGGCGTCGACCTCGCAGCCGCTCACGAAGTCGGCGGCGCCGCCCTTCAGCTCGACCTTGAACGTCATCGGGTCCTGCCAGTAGTCGCGGACGACGATGTAGTGCGTCGCGCTCGCGTTCGCGGGGAGCTTCACCTTCACGTGCGAATTGGTATCGCTCGCGGAGGCGTCGTCGTTCTTCGCGACGGTGCGCCAGTCGTTGTCGAGGATCCAGGTGACCGGGTCGCCGTTGTTCGATTTGACCGAGACCTCGATCTCGTCGCCGGCGTTGCCCGCGAACTTGAAGGCGCGATAACGCGGCGTCTTCGTGTACGGGGTGTTCGAGCTCGTCTGACCGTAGGTCAGCGAGCCGACGATCTTCGTGTCGCTCAGGCCGAACGCGGACGAGGTCTCGTCGGTCGCTTCGGCCTTTTCCTCGGACGCGGCGTCGTTGGACGACGCGGAGGAACAGGCCGTCGCGGCGAGCGACGTAAGAAGGAGAAGAGAAGCTACCGTTGCGGCAGAGATGAGTTTGGAAGTCATGGGTGCGGCCGCTGTAGCAAATTACGATGTAGGTGCAAGGCGTATCAGGTGCGAATTTTCGTGCGGCTACAGGGAATCGACCGGAGGCGGCTCCCGTCTGACCTTCGGTGCCGCGGGCTGGACCCGCGCATCTCTTATCGATTCGGCTAGGATCCTGCCCTCCCCGAGGTGATTGACTCATGAAGCTTCGCTTTTTCCCGTTCGCCGTCGCGACTCTCGCCGCCCTCGCCCTCACCACTGCCGGCTGCGGCAAAGAGGTCGTTCGCGGCGCGAACGACCCGAGCATCGACGCGCACGCGCTGTCGACGGGCCTCGACAAGGACGACATCCAGCGCGCCCTCCACGAGACGCTCAACAACCTGCGCGCGGCGCCGGTCATGAACGAGTGGCGCTCGACGAACCCGCCGCCGAACGTCGCGATCTTCCCGTTCCAGAACAGCACCAGCGAGCACATCGACTCGATGCTCGACGCGCTGCTCGGCGAGGCCGAGACGTGGCTCGTCGAGTCCGGCACCGTTCAGGTGATCTCGCGCGAGCGTCAGAACCAGATGATCCGCGAGGTCGAAGGCCAGCAGAACGCGGTCTTCAACCCTGCGCACACCGCGAAGTACGGCAAGCAGATGGGCGCGAAGTACCTGATCACCGGCAAGGTGTCGGGCAACGACGAGCGCTCCGAGGACATGCGTCGCGTGCAGTACTTCCTGTTCCTCCAGGTCATCGACGTCGAGACGTCGGCCATCAAGTGGCAGCGCAAGACGTACGTCACCAAAGCGATCAAGTAGCGGTCGTGTCGCCAAAGCCGCTTTCGAAGTCGAGCCGGCTGCGCGATGCCGCCGCGCTCGTGGCTCTGGTCGTCAGCCCGTGGCTCGTCGGATGCGGCGGTCACACGGCGCGCACGCTCGAGATGCGGACCGCGCTCGACGCCGGCAATGCCAACGGCGCGATCCATTCGCTGGACGAGGAGCTCGACGTCAAGGACGCGAAGGAGCTCCCGAAGGACATCAAGGGCGACAACGCGATCCTCGTGCTCGACCGCGCGAGCATCCAGCAGGGCGTCGCCGAATTCCCGCTCTCGAAGCGTGATTTCGAGGCCGCGGACAAGGCGATCGACATGCTCGATCTCGCTCGAAACGCGGGCGATTCCATCGGCGAGTACGTCTTCAGCGGATCGTCGGGGCGCTACCAGGCGCCGCCGTACGAGAAGCTGATGATCAACACGCTCAACATGTTGAACTACCTCGAGACGCGCGATCTGAACGGCGCGCGCATCGAGGCGCGCCGGCTCTCGGTCATCCAGAAGTACTACCGCGACAACCTCGAGCACAAAGACAACCCGGTGCTCGGTCTCGGCAGCATGCTCGCCGGCTTCACGTTCGAGAAGAGCGGCGAGATCGACGAGGCGCTCCGCTACTACGACGAGGCGCTCGCGTTCACCGGCTTCGGAACGCTCGGCGAGTCGGTCCGGAGGATCGCGCCGCAAGGTCAGTTCCGCAGCCCGCGCATCAAGTCGCTCCTCCACGAAGGCGAGACGCCGGCGCCCGGCGGTCCGCCCGCGGACGACGACTCCGGCGAGGTCCTGTTCGTCGTCGGCTACGGCCGCGTCGCGCACAAGATCGCGAACCGCATCCCGATCGGCCTCGCGCTCACGTACTTCGCAGGCTCGATCCAGCCGCACGACGCCGCCGCCGCGAACAAGCTCGCCGCGCAGGGCCTCGTCACGTGGATCAACTTCCCGTCTCTCGCGCCGGGCCGCGGCAAGTGGGACGTCCCCGCGTGTCAGCTCGACGGCCGCTACGTGCAGCTCGAGGAGGCGGTCGACGTCGATCGCGAGGTCCGCGCCGAGTGGAAGAAGATCGAAGGAAAGATCATCGTCAGCGCGATCACGCGCCTGATCGCGCGCGCGGCCGTCGGACAAGGCATCCAGACCGCGGCCGGGCGCGACAACATCGTCGGCATCCTCGCGTCGCTCGGCGCGCAGGCCACGCTCACGGCGCTCGACACGCCCGACACGCGCAGCTGGGAGACGCTCCCGGCGCGCATCGCGGTCGCGCGCATGCGTCTGCCGCCCGGCCGGCATCGCGTCGTCATCGACGCGCGCGGCTGGAAGCGAACGCAGGACGTCGTCGTCGAGAAGAACGGCTGGCAGGTCGTGTCGCTGATGGCGCTGCGCTGAACCGCGACTGACTAACGCGCGGACTCGGCGCGCCGGAGCGCGAGTGTCGAGCCCCGCATGCCGTTTGCCAGCTGATCCTGCACCGCGCCCGACAACGTCTTCCCGAACTTGCCTCCCGCGATCACGCGCCACGAACGTCCGAAGACCGCGAGGAGCTGCTCGGCCTCGTCGTCCTCGACGTCGCGCAGCTTCGCGAGGGCGCGCTTCGGCTTGCGCTGCTGCTCGACGACGGCGACGAGGGCGCGGCCCACGTGGTAATCGTGCAGCTCGCCGAGCTGGTCTTGCGCGAGCTGCAGCGGCTGGTCGAGGCGTGACGCGAGCCTGCCGAGCGCTCCGCCGAAGAAGTCGATCGCGTACCGCAGCTTCTTGATCGCGACGCGCAGCCGATGCAGCACGTCGAGCGACGCCGGCAGGACGACCTCGTACGCGAGCACCGTCTCGTAGCGGCGGACGAGCACGCTCGAGGCGAAGTGGCGGACGAGGACGCGATGGTCGTCGCCGTGAGGGCCGGCCTTCGCGGAGACGCGGGCGGCGCGCCGGCCGAGCCTCGCGAAGAGCTGCACGGGATCCTGCTCGCGCATGACGGCGCGGAGGTGTTTTCTCGCGCGTTTTCCACGCGCGTCGAGCTCGCGACGCAGCCCGCGGAGGCCCTTTTTGCCGAGGCGGCGTTGCTTCGCGATGCGCTTCGTGCGGTCGACGATGACATCGTGATCGCGCACGTCGCCGAGCGCGCGGAAGAGCAAGCCGAGCTGCTTGTCCTCACGGCGCAACGCGCCGTTGCCCAGGATCGTCTCCTCGAGCACCGAGAGCGCTGCGCGGATCTTCCGGATTCCCACGCGGAGGTCGTGCACGCCGTCGGCGTCGCCCTTCGCGGCGCGCTTGACCAGCCTGGATGCTTTCTTCAGTCGGCTGCTCAGCAGAGCAACACCTGCTTCACCGAGCGGCTGGTCCCCACGCATGGATCGCAGTGTGCACCGAGCACGGCCGTCGGGCGATGCGGTCTTCGACCCCACGTGCTAACGAGAGGCCATGCAGGCGTACCTCGATCTGCTCCGCACGATCCTCGACCGCGGCAAGGACCGCTCGGATCGCACCGGCACCGGCACCCGCGGGATCTTCGGCCATCAGATGCGCTTCGATCTGCGCGACGGCTTTCCGCTCCTCACGACGAAGAAGCTCCACGTGAAGTCGATCATGCACGAGCTGCTCTGGTTCGTGCGTGGAGAGACCCACGTGAAGCCGCTCCAGGATGCCGGCGTACGGATCTGGAACGAGTGGGCGACCGCCGAGCAGACCGCGCGCTTCGGACGCGGCGAAGGCGATCTCGGACCGGTCTACGGGCACCAGTGGCGCAACTTCGGCGCGACGCGCAGGCCCGACGGCACATACGAGAAGGACGGCGTCGATCAGCTGAAGCGCGTGCTCCACGACATCGAGGAGAACCCGAACAGCCGGCGCTTGATCGTGACCGGCTGGAACCCGAAGGAAGCCGATCAGGTCGCGCTGCCGCCGTGTCACACGCTCTTCCAGCTCTACGTGCAGGACGGCGAGCTGTCGTGTCAGCTGTATCAGCGCAGCGCGGACGTGTTCCTCGGCGTTCCGTTCACCATCGCGACCGCCGCGCTGCTGACGATGATGATCGCGCACGTGAGCGGCCTGCGCCCCGGCGACTTCGTCCACACCTTCGGTGACGCGCACCTCTACAAGAACCACCTCGAGCAGGCGAAGCTGCAGCTCACGCGAGCGCCGAAGAAGCTGCCGCACATGAAGATCAATCCGGACGCGAAGGACCTCTTCACGATGCGCTTCGAGGACTTCACGCTCGAAGGCTACGACCCGCATCCGCACATCGCGGCCGAGGTGTCGGTATGACCGAGCGCGCTCCGCTCGCGATGGTCGTCGCGATCGGCGACAACGGCGCGATCGGCAAGGACGGCAAGGTGCCGTGGCGAATCCCCGAGGACCTGAAGCACTTCAAGAACGTGACGATGGGCCACGCCATCGTCATGGGCCGAAAGACCTGGGACGAGGTCGGGCGTCCGCTCCCCGGACGTCGCAACCTCGTCGTCAGCCGGCAGCCGGGCCTCGTGCTCGCGGGCGCGGAGGTGTTCCCCACGCTCGACGCCGCGATCGCTGCCGCCCGCACGACCGATGCGGAGCCGCACGTCATCGGCGGGTCCACGATTTACGAGGCGGCGATGCCCCTCGCCACCCGCATCCACCTCACCGAGGTCCATCGCAAGGTCGAGGCCGACACGTTCTTCCCGCCGTTCGATCGAAGCGTGTGGCGCGAGGTCGAGCGCCGTCCCGCCGAGACGGAAGGGGTGGAGTTCGTGACGCTCGAAAGGTAGAACGGCGGGACGTGCTCGCGCGCCTCTCCGCCGTGTCCTTCGTCTCGGTGTCGCTGCTGTTCGGCGTCGTGACGCTCGCTCCGTCGACCGGCGGTTGCGGCCGCGCCGTCGAGCCTGCGAATCGTCCGATCGACCGATGCGTGCACTCCTGCACGGCGCGCGTGAGCCGCGAGTGCTCGGCCGACGAATGCGCGCGCGGTTGCGAGTTCATCCTCGACCGCCTCCTCGAGAAAGAGGGCGACAACGTGATCGCGTGCGTCGCGCGCGCGCCCCGGCGCTGCAGCGACATCGTATGGGCGGACTGCGCGGCGAGAATCGGCGTGCACGCCGACGGCGGACCGCCCGAGCCTCCTCCGCCCACGGACGAAGAATGATCGTCAAAGTGCAAGACGACATGAAGCGCGACCTCATGTTCGGGGTGGCGCCGAAGCGCATCGTGTCGCTCGTGCCTAGCGACACCTACAGCGTCGCGGCGCTGGGCCTGGGCGATGCGCTCGTCGGTCGAACGGACTACTGCGAGCTCCCTGCCGACGTCGTCGCGAAGGTGCCGAGCGTGGGCGGCACGAAGAATCCAAACGTGGACGCGATCTGCGCGCTCGAGCCGGACCTCGTCATCGCGAACCAGGAAGAGAACACGAAGGGCGATCTCGAGATGCTCGCGCAGCGCGGGGTGAAGGTGCTCGTCGCGTTCCCGAAGCGCGCAGCGGACGGGATCGCGCATCTCGCGCGCCTCGCCAGGATCTTCCGCGTCGAGCGCGAGCCTGCCGTTCGCGAGCTCCTGAAGCGCGCCTATGAGGTGATCCGCGAGGCGGAGGATGCGCGGTCGAAGCTCGTTCCGCTGCGGACGTTCTGTCCGATCTGGATGGACCCGCTCATGACCATCAACGGAGAGACGTTCATCAGCGACATGCTCGATCTCGCGGGCGCGCAGAACGTGTTCGTCGACCGCGAGCGGCGGTATCCGCTCGCCGCGGATCTCCGAGGAGCGAAGCCGCTCTCGGCGGAGAAGACCGCCGGGCGCGACACGCGCTATCCGCGCGTGACGCTCGACGAGGTCGTCCAGCGCGCGCCGGAGCTCGTGCTCCTCCCCGACGAGCCGCATCCGTTCAGCGAAACGGACGCAGAGGTCTTCCGCGCCCTCGCGATCCCCGCAGCCTCGCGAGGCGCGGTGATCCGGACGGGCGGGAAAGACCTCTGCTGGTACGGCGCGCAGACCATCGAGGGTCTGCCGCGCCTTCGCGCGCTCGTGGCGAGCCGCCGGAACTAAGGACAGCCGCCGGAACTAAGGACGGGTGGTCAGTGGCGAGCCGCCGGAACTAAGGACGGACGATGCGGTGGACGACGACCGGGTCGGCGAGCGTGCCGCCCGACGTCTTCGCGCGGACGACCCACGCGAGGTCCAGGCTCGGGACCGCGATGCCCTGGAACGAGACCGGAGCGCCGAAGCCTGCGTAGGGGGAGAGGACCTGCGCGCCGACGACGTCGCCGGCGGACGTGACCGCGAGGTGCGTGCCGTCTGCGAGCTTTGCATGCGAGCTCACCGCGAGGAGACCGGAGCTCGTGAGTAGCTCGGGCATCGGCGAGGTGCCGCGGTCTACCGCGACGACCACGCCGCCCTTGACCGTGAACGCGCCGAGCGAGTCGTACCAGCTCGCGCCCTTCGTTACCGGATCCCCGGGGCCTGCCCCGTGGATGAGGACGACGTCGTAGCTCCGCGCGAGCGTCGCCGCGGCCAAGTCGCCGGCGGAGGTGGCGACCGTGAACTCGATGCCTCGCCCGTGGATTCCGTCGGCGGCGACGGTCTTCGCGGCGGCGACGGCGCTGAAGTCTGCGCCGTCCTCGTACGAAAGCACGCGGATCGGATCGGAGGGCGCGATGGCGAGAGCGTTGGCGAGCACCTTTGCCTGTGCCGAGCCCGACCAGGCGTTCGTGTAGTCGTGTCCGATGAGGACGACGTCGCCCGGCGTCGCGCCCTGGCATTCGCCGGCGACGCAGATGTTCGAGCGGCAGACCCTTCCGCACGAGCCGCAGTTCAGCGGGTCGCTGTCGACCGGGATGCACGCGTCGTTGCACGCCACGAGCGGCGCATCACAGACGAGCGGAGGCGGCGGAGGCGGAGGGGGAGGCGGCGGCGGCGGCGGGAATTCGAACTCGTGCTCCGGATTGATCTCGACCGGCGAGATCGGATCGGGATGATTCGCGTTCGGATCGATGACGAAGGGGTCGTGGTTCACGCCGCCGATCGGGCGACCCGGCATGAGCGGCGCGCGCGCCGTGCCGCTGCCGAAGGTGCCCGCGGGCGGATCCGTCGGGTCGACGAGCGTGATCCCCGGCGAGGGCGCGACGCACGTGTCGTCGACGAGGTCCATGCCGTCGCGGCAGCGACCGCCGACGACCGAGCTCTCCATGCCGCAACCGGCCATGACGGAAGAGAGAGCGAACAGCGTGTAGAGTGCACTTGAATGAATCGATTTCACGGCCGACCTCGTTTACCGGATGCAACGCGGGGAGAACTGGAAGGGGCAGGAGGAGGTCCTGCGGCCTCGCGGGAGCGCAGCACGACGAACTCGACGCGCCGGTTCCGCGGATCTGCGAGCGGCGTGGCGACCTTGAGGTGCGACTTGCCGTAACCGACGGCGATGAGACGCGACTCGTCGACGCCGAAGCTCACGAGCATCTCGCGCGTGCTCTCGGCGCGCTGCTCCGAGAGGTGCTGGTTGTACTCCTCGGTGCCGCGCGCGTCGGCATGACCCTCGATGCTGATCTCGAGGATGCTCGGGGTCTCCGCGATGAGCTGCGCGACCTTCCGAACGAGCGTCGTGCTCTGGCGGCGGATCTTCGGGCTGTTGAACTCGAAGTGGATGACGTCCTCGAGCACGATGCGGTCTCCGACGATCTTCACCTCGGGCGTGGGGCAGCCCTCGGGCGCATTTCCGTCCTCGTCGAGGGCCGGGCAGATGTCCTGGACCGTGACGATGCCGTCGCTGTCCCGCACGACCGGCTCGGGCTTCTCCCCGAGGCTCGGCGGCTGAACGGCGCGCGGCTTCTCGCTCGCGCCCATGCTCACCTGGAGACCGGCCCACGCGATGTGCGCGTCGTCCGGACGGAAGGCGATGTCGGACTGCATGATCTGCGTGAAGCCGACGAACGGACCGACGTCCCAGCGCGTCTTCTCCGCGACGCGGAAGTCCCAGCCGACGTGCGCGTCGACGGCGACGCGTCCTTCGCTGCCCGTCTGCGCGAGACCGCCGTTCGCGTCGACCCACGGACCGCCGACGCGCGATGCGCCGAGCGGACGGTAGCGGACGCCGACGGTTCCCATGAACGCGCTGCCGGTCGATTGCTTGGCGACGTTCGGGTCGCTCGGCGCAGAGCCGGCGGCGAGCACGAGGGCTCCGCCGCTCGCCTGCACGCCGAACACGTTGCCGACGGCGAGCTCGACCGTCGCCGAGCCTCCTCCGCCTGCGCCGAACTCGCGCTGCTGGGTACCACCGACGGCGTGAGCCGCTCCGGCAGTGACGTGGACACGGGCTTCGTCGGCGATGGCAGGCTCGGCCCAGGAGAGCGCTGCCAGGAAGATGGCTGTTTGTTTCCTCACGCCTGATTGAAACGGGCGGTGGCGGAGGGTCTTAAGGGCCCCACCTCGCCGAGGGCGTTTTTCCGGTGTGCGGGCCTTCCGGCGATGTGGGCGAGATCAGCCCGTGGCGCGCGGATCGGTCACGAGCAGCGCGAAAACGGCGTGATCGAGCCACCGGCCGTTGCAGCGCTCGGCCTGGCGCGCGATGCCTTCGAAGCGGAACCCCAGCCGGCGGATGACGCCGAGCGATGCGTGATTGTCGGTCGCGGCGGCGACACGCACGCGATGCGCATTCACGGGTCCGAAGGCCCAGTCGAGCACCGCTCGCCCCGCCTCGGTCATGAGCCCGCGGCCCGACGCGTCGATGCGCAGCCAGTAGCCGAGCTCGACGCTCTCGTGAAGGTGCGCGAAGGCCTCGAGGCCGATCACGCCGATGAAGCGCTTGTTCGTGCGATCGCGGATCGAGAAGCGACACGCGCGCGCGGCGTCCCAGTCCGCGGCGCTCGCCTCGGAGTAGCGGCCGCTCGCCTCGAGGTCCGTGTTGAACGGCACCCACGGGAGCCACGGCTCGAGATGCGCGCGCGAGCTCTCGACGGCGTTCCAAAGATCGCGCGAGTCGGTCGCGTCGAGCGGGTGGAGCAGCAGACGCGCGGTCTCGACCGGACGCGATCGGATCTCGGAGCGGGGCGGAACCGCGAGCACAGGGAGAGAGTAACCGACCGCAAAACAGCCGCGCAGAATTCTCGTTCCTCGAATCGTGCGCGGCGATTTGCTCTTACCCTAGTGGGGACTTCGTCCCCCTCATCGCTTCGCTCTGAGCCTCCCCGACTCGCCTTTCGGCGAACCGTGCTTTGCACGGCCGAGACACTTCGCTCCGGTCTCGTTTCGTGCGCAGCACGATTCGCCGCAGGCGAAGGGGGAGGATCGTCGCGTAGCGACGAGGGGGCCTCCGGCCCCACTTGGGTGGAAGCTAAAGGCCCGAGCCCGATTCGAGGTACGAGAATCGCGCTCGCGCCTTTAGCGCGGCTCGGGCACCTCGGGATACGCCGCGACCAGCGACTTCGCGGGGCGATCGACGCGCTCGACGGGGCTCGTGACGAGGTCGCGCCCGTCCGCCGCGAAGTACAGGGCCTCGCCGGGCTGCGGTTCGCCGGCGTTCGGCACGATCGCACCGTTGCCGAAGAACTTCAGGCCGCCGTGGAGGCGGCGCCGCACCGCGAGATGACCCTGGAGGAAGTCGCCCGTCCGACGATCCCGGACCGCGATGCAGAAGCCGTCACGGAAGTGATACTCCGTGTTCCGGGTGACGTAGACGCGGTGCCTCCGTCGCTCGGGGGTGCGCGTGATTTCCTGGACCTGCGTGCGTGCTGCCTCGCCCATGGCGCCGAGGATGTGCGATGGCCTCCGGGGCGGCCAAATTTCCGGCGCGCGAGGGCTGAAAGCCTCAGGGCTTCATCGTCGCCGGGTCGATCGGGACGTTGATCTGCGCGTTCGAGAAGGTGATCTCGACGGCGTCGCTCTTGCCCTCGACGAGCTTCGCCTTCACGGGCAGCACGAGGGTCTTGTCGAGGACGAGGGTGAACGCGCGGACGCTCGCCGTCTTGTCCTTCGCGGTGCCGGCGATCTCGACGTCGTTCGGACCTCGCGAGCCGCTGAGCACGTAGCGCTCGCGCAGCGACCCGAGATCGCCGCCCAAGAGCGCGCGCAGGTCGGCGAGCGCCTTTGCGATGTTCGCGCTGCTCGCCGGCACCGTCGCATGCGACGAGCGCGTTCGGTACGACAGGCCCTCGGGCCCGATCAGGTAGACGACGTCGTCCGGCGGCGCGAGCTCCCAGCGGAGGCGTTCCGGCGCGACGAAGGCGAGCTCGCCGGTCGACTTCACCGTCGTCGCGAGCAGCGTCAGCTTCCGCTCTTGCGTGAAGTTTGCACGCATCGTCCGCACGCCCTTGCGTGCCTTCGCGATCTCGGCGAGCAGCGGATCGACCTTCGCGCCCTCGAGCCGCTCGCGGCCGTCCGAAGGTGCAGAAGGCGCAGAAGGCGCAGCGGGAGCAGGCCCGGCATCCGGAGCGTCCGCATGCGCGCGAGGCGCGAACGACGCGAGCGCGACCATAACGAAGAGCCATGCGCCGCGCGGCTTCACTTCGGACCTCCGTGCTTCGGCGGGCGTGCGCCCGGGCCCATGAGCGGCCCTCCCGCGCGCTCGCGGCCCTCGGCATAGCGTCCGTCGGACAGCACCGCGTCGGCGGGGATCGTTTCGAGCTCGATCGTCGGCACCATGCCCTCCTTCGTAGAGACGATGGTCCCGAGGTCGATCTTCACGAAACGTCCGGAAAGATGCGGCCCTTCCGACACCCACGCGGCTTTTTCCGTGAGATCGAACACGACCCCATGCGTGGCGATGAAGGCGTCGAGCGCTCGGCGATCGCCGAGCGGGCAGCTCTCGCCGCCGGCACAGCCGTGGTCGCGGAGCATCGCGACGGCGCGTCCGACGTCTGCCGAGTGCGGGGCCACTGCCGACACGAGCTCCTCGACACGCGCGCGGCGCGGGAGCGTGGTGGTGGTCTCGCGGACGCGGACGTCGCGCGCGTCTCCGCCGAGCGGGCCTTCGAAGTGGTTCGTCACCGCGATCCGCGAGGGGTCCTTGCTCTCGCGCACGTACGCCGGCATGCCCGGCGCCCGCTCGACGACGACGAAGTGCCCCTTCGCGTCGCCGACGAAGGTGAGGTGCGAGACCATGACCTCCTGGCGCGACAAGATCGCGATCGCCTCGTTCGTATCGTGCGCCTGCTCGAGGGTCTCGCGGAGCGAGAAGGCGACGGGCATCCCGGTGGTGCTCGGCTCGCGCGCGCGACCGCCGTTGACCGCGACGGCGACGCCCTCGGCGTTCATCCCGGTGACGACGCCGACGAGGCCCGGCCACGCGACGCTCGCGAACGGGATCTTGCCGTCCTCGCGTACGACGAAGACGGCCTTGTCGCGATCGAACACGTCGGCCGCCTCGAAGTCGAACGCGCGAGCGAACAGAGCGTGCCCGTTCGAGGTGGCCTCCGGACCGAGGCCGAACGCCGTGCACCCGAGGAGCGGAGAGTGCTCGAAGCTGAGCGCGATGTCGTAGAGCGCATGGAGGAAGACCATGCGCGGATACGTGGGCATGTGCGATTCGAACGGGTCCGGCGTGAAGGCGCGTGCCTCGGCCGCGACCTCGCGTCGTCGTGCCTCGGGGAAGCCCGAGTCGACGTGGCGGTAGCGATAGCGGCCGGCATCGAAGAGGAGCACGCGCGCCGGCGCGAACGGCACGACGTCGCGGAAGCCGTCCCATACGATCTCTTCGTTCGCGATCATGCGGTCACGGAGCAGCGTCGTATGCTCGGTCCCGATCTCCTCCGGCGTGCCGGCGAGATGAGCGATGCGAACGCCGCGCACCGTCGACCAGCCTCGGCCGGCGTGCCTCACGCCGTCCGTCTCGACGAGAGACAGGCTCACGGGCGCGAGCGCCGGCGGCTCGAGGCGCGTGACGCGATCGACCACGACATGCGCCACGAGCGGCGCCGCCACGAGCACGCCGAGAGCGACGAGCTTCTTCTTGTGACGGCGGGCAAACGGAGCGCGGGGAGACATCAGCTGCTCGTGAGGCCGAAGCGTTTGTCGCGAAGCGCGACCACGACGGTGCGCACGATGCGCCAGGGATCTCTCACGACGTGGAAGTGAGTGACGCGATCCTCCGGGTAGAGGACGCGGATGGGCTCCTCGACGATGGGGACGCCGGCCCAGATCGCGCGGAGCAGGACCTCGGCCTCGAAGTCGTAGCCCTCGCCGCGGGGCGCGAGGCGGAGCGTCTGCGCGATCGGATAACGGCGGAGGCCGCACTGCGTGTCGCGGAGCGCGCGTCCGGCGAAGCGCGAGATGAAGAAGTTCGAGATCTCGTTCGACATCTGGTTCTTGCGCGGCGCGCCTGCGCTCGCGAGCGCACGGATCCCGAGCACGAACGCGTCGGCATTGCGGTCGGCGAGCAGGACGCGCTTCGCCTCTTCCGCGGGATGCTGGCCGTCGGCGTCGACGGTGACCGCGACATCGTGACCGCGGGCTCGCGCCGTCGCGAGCCCGGTCACGAGCGCGGCGCCCTTGCCGCGGTTTTTGCCGTGCGAGACGAGGTGGCATCCCGCACGCACGGCGACCGCGGCCGTACCGTCGGTCGAGCCGTCGTCGACGACGAAGATCTCGTTCGCGAGCGCAGGAATCGCGGCGCGAAGATCGGCGATGACCCCGGGCAGCGTCTTCTCCGCCTCGTACGCCGGCACGATGATGCAGGCGCGGTGGAGCCACGGCGGACGCGCGGACGCGACGGGAACCACGGTGGGGTCGATCATCGGGCGGAATGTTGCACGTTGACCGGCAGGGGCGCAAAGGCTACGGCGCGGCGCGTGGCGATCGCATTGAGCATCGAGGAAGGCCCGCACGAAGGTCTAGCGCGCCCCGAGATCTTGCGTCGGGTGAGAGCGATGATCCGGCTTCTTCAATTGAACAAAGCCGAAGTTTCATTCGTTCTAACTGACGACAAACGCATCCATCAATTGAACAAACTCTATCGTGGAAAGGATCGTCCCACGGACGTGCTCGCGTTCGCGATGCACGAGGGTGAGTTCGGCGCGCTCGCCGGGCATGTTCTCGGCGACGTCATCGTCAGCGTTCCCACTGCGAGGAAGCAGGCCCAATCGCGCCGCACCCCGGTCCTCGACGAGGTCACCATGCTCCTCGCGCATGGCCTCCTCCACTTGCTCGGCTGGGACCACGACACGGTCGCCAAGGACCGCCGCATGCGGGCAGAGACCGCCCGCCTCTGCGCCGCCGCGGCACCCGTTGTCGCGCCGGCCAACGCGCGTCCCTCTTCTAGGAGCAGCCGCTCAAAGGCAGCAGCCGATCGGGTTCTCTCGCGGAACCCTTCCGGAAGTCGGCGCCCGCGGCGCGGGAAAGTTCAATGACGTAGAGCGGTCAAGGCTCGCCTCTGAGGGAAATGATGTGGGTCCATGACCCTTGTTGGCCCTGCGTCATGCGCACGAAAACGCGTCTTACCCCCGTTTTTCCCTTGCGGGGATGGAACTGGCGATGTTAACCATGTGGCCGTGAAGCGGTTTCGAGCCTGAAAATTCGGGTCCGCGACACAGGGTGCTCGAGCTCCCCGCCCCCTCAGAGCGATTTTCGTTCCGAAGTAGGCGAATGGACTTCAGGACCAAGCGACAATTGATGTCGCGGATCCCGACAGGAGGAATCGCATATGGCTGCTGCAAAGCGCATGACCAAGGCTCAGGTTATCTCGGACATTGCTCAGTACTCTGAGCTCGACAAGAAGAGCGTCGGGAAGGTCTTTGAGGGACTGACCGATCTGATCAAGAAGCAGCTTGGCCCGCGCGGTCCCGGCGAGTTCGTGATCCCCGGCCTCCTCAAGCTCAAGACCGTCAAGAAGAAGGCGATCCCGGCGGGCGAGCGTCGCAACCCGTTCACGGGCCAGATGCAGCACTTCCCCGCGAAGCCGGCCTCGAAGAAGGTCCGCGCGACCGCCCTCAAGGCGCTCAAGGATCTCATCCAGTGAGCGGCTCTCGTTAGCGCGAGCGAGACGCTCCTTTCCCGGAGCACGTCCCGCCCCGCTAGCTCGGCTCGGGCGCCCTTCCTTCGGGAGGCGGCGCCCGCGCCGTTTAAAAAGGAGAACAGGGAACACGAACAGGGACAGGGAATCCGAATCCGAATTCCCCCCGGCCCCCCGCGCGTGGCTGGTCCCGCCTGGCCTGGGCGGCGCAGCCGCCGCGAAAATTCAAATCCCTGTTCCCGTTCCTGTTCCTGTTCCCTGTTCTCTTTTTCTCCTCGCGCGCAGCGCCGCGCTCCCGATCGCGATCACGCTGAGCAGCGCCAGCGGGTAGTCTCCGAAGCGCGTGAACAGCGTCGGCGCGCCGTCGATCAGCGCGGGCGTCGCTTGCAGCACGCCGGGCATCGGCAGGTCGTACCGCGCGCGCACGCGCCCCGTCGCATCGACGAACGTCGTCGGGCCCTGGTTCACGGCGCGCACGAGGTCGCGGCGCGTCTCGATCGCGCGCAGCACCGCGAGCCGGAGGTGCAGCTCGCCTTCGGCGCTGCCCGCGAACCACGCGTCGTTCGTCACGTTCACGAGGAGGTTCGGCGAGGTCTCCATCGCCTCGCGGCCCGCTTCGGGCAACGTGTCCTCGTAGCAGTTCAGGACGGCCGCGCGGATCGGGCCCGCCACGAACGCGACGCTCTCGTGGCCGGCGAGCAGGCCGGTGCCCTTCGAGAACACGTCGCGCAGCCACGGGAACCAGTCCGCGAGCGGGACGGTCTCGCCGAACCACAGCAGATGGCGCTTGTCGTACGGCGCCGAGAGCGCGCCGTCCGGCGACGCGAGGATGGCCGAGTTGTAGCCGAGCCCCTTCGCGCCGGACATGTACGCGCCCGTGAGGACCGGCCCGTGCACGCCGCTCTGCAGCACCGCGCGTGCGCCCGACGGGCTCGTTCGCGTCGCGTGAGGAAGCGTGAACGGATAGGCGGACTCGGGCCAGATCGTCAGCTCGGCGCCGCGCTGCTCCGCGCTCTTCGTCAGCGTCGAGAGGCGATCGATCATCATCGATGCGCGGCTCGCGTCCCAGCGGTCCGAAGCGTCGAAGCCGGGTTGCACCAGCGCGACGCGTGCATGCGGCGCTGCATCACGTGCGCGATCGACGGCGCGTACACGGAGCGCGCCCCAAGCGACCATCACCGCGACGACGGCGACCGCCACGGCGACCGGCGCTGCGGCCGTGCGCGCATCGCGTGACGCGCGGAAGCGCAGGAGAGCGTGCGCGACGAGCCCCGCTGCGATCGCGAAGAGGAAGCTCGTTCCGCGTTCTCCGACGAGCTCCGCAGTTTGCAAGAGCAGAGGCCAAGGCGCGAGGCCTCCGGACGGCGTCCACGGGAAGACGGAAGGCACGAACGTCGCGACATAGACCCCGAAGCCGTAGGCGAGCCACGGCGGCGACGCCTGCGCGAGTCGATGCGCGACCGCGCCGCCTACCGCCCACGGCAAGGCCTGCGCGGCCGACAGGAGGACGAGCGCCGTCCACGCAGCGACGCCCGGAAGGGGCGTGAAGCGCATCACGACCTCGGGGACGAAGCGGAGCGCGACGAGGTTCGCGCCGAGCCCGAACAGCCACCCGAGCGCCGCGCCGGTGCGCCATCGCGCGCGCGTGCTCGAGGGAGTCGGGGCCGGCAGCTCGAGCGCGAGCGCGAACCCGAGCAATCCGACGAGGATGCCGGCGTGAAAATCGATCGGCGGCGTGGATGTCGCGAATACGACGCCGCTGCCGAACGCGAGGAGCGCTCGCGTCCTGCGACGGATCGCGACGGTCAGATCACCAGTAGAAGGTGAGGCCACCCTGGAAGAGACCGCCGCCCGACGTGTTCGTCGTGCGTCCGTTGCTGTCGACGAACTCGGGGTAGTCACGCTTGTTGTCGTCGACACGGCCTCGGACGAAGCCGCGGAAATCGAAGTTGAGGGCCACGACCTTCGACAAACGGAACTCGAGGCCGATTCCCGCCTGGCCGCCGAAGTACCCGTATTTGTACTCGCTCGTGTCGAAGCCGTTGCGATCGTCGACGGCAGTCGCGCCCTGCCACCCGAAGCCGGCGAGCATGTAGACCTGCGTCTTGCTCTTCGGGTTCAGGAAGACGAGGCCGTTGAAGCCGAGCGACGTCTCCTTGCGGCGGTAGCCGTTGTAGTCGCGGCCACCTGCGAAATCGAGGTCGGCCTCGATGGCGAACGCAGGGATCGGACGGAAGCGGAGGCCGAGGCCGAGCAGCGCCATGCCGGCGTTGTCGTCGCGCCCTTTGCCGAGCACGAGGCCGCCGGCGTGGATGTTGAGGCCCCACTCCTTCTTCGGAACCGCACGGCGCGGAACGTAATAATAGGCGGGCGGCGCCTCGCGCGGCTGGACGACGACGGTCGTGGGCGGCGGCTGATACACGACGACGGGCGGCGGCGGAGCGGCGGGCTTGCTGCCGGCGCCCTCGGACGGAAGCGGCTGGAGATCCTTGTTCGCTCCCGCGGGCGGTGGGGTCGTTTCACCGCAGAACCAGCTGCCCGGAGCGCAGTCCTTCGCGTCGTCGGCGTGCGCCGTCGACGCCAACGGAAGCGCGATCGCGCAGGCGATCGGGAGCGTCACGAGGAGCCGCCGGAAAGACGGGCGCGGTGAGTGCGAGATGCTGCTGCTCATGGAAAGACCCTGCCTCCGAAGACGGCGCGTTCGACCCGGGCCCGGCCGGTTCGACTCCGTCAGGATGCCCTCAAAGCAACCCAAGTGCCACGGGGAAAGGTGCGGCTGAGGTGCGTGCGGGGCCGTGTTTATCGAGGCTTCGTTACTGCCGAGCTAAGTGCTGTGTCCTCCGGTTCACGTCCGCCCGACAACCGCCGTCCGGCCCGACCACAACGTGCGCTGGGTGCTCGTCCCCGCCGTGCGGGTCGTGTAAAGAGTCCCGTTGGCAACGGTTCGGCTCAAGCCTGGTCACGTGCAGCCCGTATGGGCCGGACATCCGTGGGTTTACGCCCAGGCGATCGACCGCGTCGAGGGAGGCGCGACCCGCGGAGACGAGGTCCGCGTCGTCGACCCCCGAGGGAACTTCCTCGGTCGTGGATTCTATTCGCCGGGGTCTGCGATCCCCGTGCGCCTGCTCGTTCGCGACGAAGCTACGGCGATCGACACGGCGCTGTTCCGGACCAAGTTCGAGCGGGCGCTCGCATTGCGCAAACAGATGGGCCTCGGCAGCTCGCCCGAGACGACGGGCTATCGCGTCGTGCATGCGGAAGGTGACGGCGTGCCCGGCCTCATCGTCGACCGCTTCGGCGACGTGCTCGTCGTCCAGATCCTCACGCTCGGCATGAAGGACCGCGAGGCGATGATCCTCGAGGCGCTCGGCCAGGTGTTCGCGCCGAAGGCGATCATCGACCGTACGCCCGCGGGCGCCGCGAAGGCCGAGGGCTTCACGGAGTCGAAGGGGGTCGTCCGCGGCGAAGCCCCCGACGCGATCGCGTTCACCGAGCGCGGCATCGAGTGGTCGCTCCCGAGCGACGTCGGCCAGAAGACGGGCTTCTACTTCGATCAACGCGACCTCCGCGGTCGCGTCGAAGCACTGGCGAAGGGCAAGCGCGTCCTCGATGCGTACTCGTACATCGGTGCGTTCGGCCTCGCCGCGGCGCGAGGCGGCGCCACCGAGGTGGTATGCGTCGACGAGAGCGCCGTCGCGGTCGAGGTCGGCGCCGAGCAAGCGCGGGCGAACGGGTTCGAGAAGATCGTCAGCTTCCAGCGCGGCGACGCGCGGCGCACGATGCAGGAAGCTCACGCGAGCTTCGACCTCACCGTCGTCGATCCTCCTCGGCTCGCGCCCACCCGCGGCGCGCGCGAGCAGGCGCTCGTGATGTACGCGAAGCTCGCCGAGCTCGGCTGCCGCGCGACGAAGCCCGGCGGCCTCGTCGTGGTGTGCTCGTGCTCGGCTGCGGTCGACCTCTTCGCGCTCACGCGCGCGCTCGCGACGGGCGCGGTGCGCGCGAACGTGCACGCCACGGTCCTCGAGCGCGCATTCCAGGGCGTCGATCATCCGGTGCCTGCGGCGTTCGCCGAAGGCCTTTATCTCAAGGCGATCGTCGCGCGCGTGGACAAGCGATGAGGTCGCTCTCGATGATGCCGCCGGCCGAAACGCGCGGCCTCGTCGGTGTGCTCTTCGATCTCGACGATACGGTGCTGTCGCACGGCGTGCTCACGCGCGAGGCCTACGAGGCGATCTGGTCCATGCACGAGGCCGGCTTGCGGCTCGTCGCGGTCACCGGGCGGCCGAGCGGATGGGGCGAGGTGATCGCACGGCAATGGCCGATCGACGGCGCGGTCACGGAGAACGGCGCGGTGCACGTCGTGCGCGACGGCAAGGGCGTCACGCTGACGTTCGACGGCGATGCCGAGGCCGTCGCGCATCGCCGCGCGCGTCTCGATGCGCTCGTCGTCACCGTCGCGAAGGCCTTGCCGCACGTGAAGCTCGCCGACGACAACCACGCGCGGCGCTCCGACGTCGCGTGGGACATCGGTGAGCGCGAGCGTCTCGACGCGAGCTCGATTGCGGAGCTCGCGCAGCTCGTGGTCGCCAGCGGTGCTCGTACCACGCGCTCGTCGGTGCACCTGCACGCGAGCTTCGAGCGCGACGACAAAGCGAGCGGCGCGATCCGCTTCGTCCACGCGCGCTTCGGCGACGACTCCGGCGCGGCGCTGCATCGCTGGGCCTTCGTGGGCGACAGCGGCAACGACGCAGCGTGCTTCGCCGCGTTCACGCACACGTTCGGCGTCGAGAACGTCCGCGCGTATGCGCGCGTCCTCACCGTCCCGCCGCGGTGGGTCGCGCCTTCGAAGCGCGGCGCGGGCTTCGCGGAGATCGCGAAGACCATCGTATCGTCGCGGTGGTGAGGTGGTACCTCCGAATTGTTCGATCTGGACCTTTGTAACAGACCAGCTTGGTCCCAGGATCCAGACATGCACGTGCCCGTTCTCACCGGCGCTCCGCGTCGAGTAACCTCCGAGCCCACCACCATGCCCACGAGCTCCGAGCTGCTCGCGACCGCAGCCAAACGCCTCTATCCGAACTACAAACCCGCGGCGATCGTGTTCGCGCGCGGCAAGGGCTGCGAGCTCTTCGACGTCGAAGGACGTCGCTGGCTCGACCTCTGCGCGGGCGTCGCCGTGTGCTCGGTCGGGCACGCGCACCCGCGGCTGGTGAAGACCATCGCCGAGCAGGCCGCGCGGCTCATGCACGTGTCGAACTACTTCTACAACGAGGAGAACATCCTCCTCGCCGACGAGCTCTGCACGAAGAGCGGCATGGCGCGCGCGATGTTCTGCAACTCGGGCGCCGAGGCGAACGAGGCGCTCTTCAAGCTCGCGCGCCGTCACCACTTCGCCAAGGGCGACAGCCGCACGAAGATCATCGCCTTCCACAACGCGTTCCACGGACGCACGATGGGCGCGTTGTCGATGACGGGTACGCCGAAGTACCGCGAGGGCTTCGGCGCGGTCGAGGGCGTCGTGCACGTCGCCTACGGCGACCTCGATGCCGTGAAGGCGCAGATGGGCTCGGACGTCGCGGCGATCATCGTCGAGCCGGTGCAGGGCGAGGGCGGCGTGCTGCCTCCGCCGGCGGGCTTCCTTCCTGGATTGCGTGCACTGTGCAACGAGCACGGCGCGCTGCTGCTCATGGACGAAGTGCAGACGGGCATCGGTCGTCTCGGTCGCTGGTTCGGCTTCCAGGACACCGGCGCGACACCCGATGCCATCTCGCTCGCGAAGGGGCTCGGCGGCGGCTTCCCGGTCGGCGCGATGCTCACGACCGAGGCGCTCGCCGGTGCGCTGCCGCCCGGCACGCACGGGTCGACTTTCGGCGGCAATCCGCTCGCGAGCGCGACGGCGCGCACGGTGCTCTCGATCCTCGACGACGAGTCGCTCGTGAGCGGCGCGAAGCAGAAGGGCGAGAAGCTGTCGGCGATGCTCGCGGCGCTCGCGAAGGAGCTGCCGTCGGTGTGCGAAGGCGAGCGCGGCGAAGGACTCTTGCGCGGGCTCGTCTTGAAGCAAGGGTTCGTCGTGCGCGATATCCTTCCGAAGCTCGCCGAGGCGGGCGTGCTCCTCACGGCCGCAGGCGAGCGCGTGCTCCGCTTCTCGCCGCCGCTCGTCGTCACGGAGGCCGAGCTCGCCGAAGGTGTGGCTGCGGTGCGCAAGGTCCTGTCCGGGCTCGCGAAATGAAATCGTAGCGATTCCGATGGGTTGAGCGTCAGTCTTGCACGAGCCAGGGCAGGCCCCGCCGCGGCATCTCGCCGGGGCCTTGACTCGGCGCGCCATGAAGGCCACGCCAGGTGCCCGATGGACACATCTCGCGCGAGCTCGGCATCGCCTTCGTCGGCGTCGCTCTGCCCGGGCTGTGGAAAAGCGATCGACCCGCTACGCGCCGGGCACGTCGCGATCCTCGACGGCGGCTTTCGGTATTTCTGCGGCGCCGAGTGCAAGGCGACGTTCGTCGACGTGAGCTCGAAGCGCGTCACGCTCGAGGCGCTCACGGCGGAGCCGCCGTCGGTCGCGTCGGGCGTGAGAGCGCAGCCTCGCGAGCAAGAAGCGCGCTTCCCGGCGCCCGAGCCGCCGATCGCCGAGCGCGAGCCGGAGCCCGAGCCGGAGCCGGAGCCCGAGCGTGAGCCCGAGCCCGAGGAGCCGCCGTCGACGCTGCGGTCGAAGGCCCTGCGCGAAGAAGAAGAGCCCGCGCCCGAAAAGGAACCGGGGTCCGAAAAGGAACCGGGGTCCGAAAAGGAACCGGGGTCCGAAAAGGAACCGGGGTCCGGGGTGCTCGCGCGGGTGGCCGTGGTGGCGCCTTACGTGGGGATCGCGCTCGGGTTGCTCGCGGTGGTGGTGTCGCTCGCGGGGGAGGGGAGCTCGGAGCTGCGGCTGCCGCTCGCGCTCGCATCGGCGGCGATCCTCGTCGTGCACACCGGGCTCGGTCGTCGCGAGCCGGGCGATCCTGCGCCCTGGTTCATCTCGGGCCCCGTCGTCCTCGCCGCGATCGGCGCCGTCCTCTCGGTCACGCTGCGCGATGCGCGCGCCGAATCGCACGCCGCCTACGTCGGTCTCGCTGCGGCCGGCGCTCTGCTCGTCGATCTCCTCGTGTCGCGCTCGCGTCGCGACGTGGCCGATGCGCGGACGCGCGTCGCCGCCGCGCTCGCCACGCGCGTGCGCGTCGTACGCGGCGAAGGCACGTCGGAGATCGATGCTGCCAACGTGAAGCCCGGCGAGCAGGTCGTCGCCGAGATCGGCGAGGTGATCGGCGTCGACGGCATCGTCGCGGCCGGCGAGGCCGAGGTGGCGCCGTGGACGGACTCGCCGGTCGTGCTCGCGAAGCGCGAAGGCGACGCGGTGGTCGCCGGCGCGACGATCGTCTCCGGTCGGCTCCGCGTGACGGCGACGTTCACCGGCGCAGAGCGCGCATGGCTGAAGCTCGCGCATTCGCACGCCGCGCGCCTCGACGTCGCCGCTCCGCTCGTGGTGCTCGCGCGACGTACCGTCGAGCGCGGCGCGCCGATCGCGGCGCTGCTCGTCGGCGGCGCCACCTACGCCAACAACGGCGGATGGCCCGAGGTCATCATCGCCGCGAGCGCCGGTGCCTACGCCGTCGCCGGCTTCGCCGCGGTCGCCGCGACGGCCCTCGCGCACGCGCGCGGACACATCGCCGCGCAGCGCCGCGGCATCGTCTACAAGGACGCCGCGGCGTTCGACGCCGCCGCACGCGCCGAGGTGGCCGTCGTGTGCTCGCGCGGGACGATCCTCCTCGGTGAGCCGGAGATCGTCGCCGTCGAGGCCGTCGGGAGCCGCGTCCCGGCGACGGGATCCGAGGAGACTGCGCGCGTGCTATCGCTCGCGGCCGGCGCCGAGATGGCGTCGAGCGACGCGTTCGCCGCCGCGATCCTGCGCGCTGCACGCGCGCGCGGCGTACGCCCCGAGAACGTGCGCTCTGCCCTCGTCCACTCGGGCCTCGGCGTCACCGCGCTCGCGCCGAACGGCGACAAGGTCATCGTCGGCAGCCGTGCGTTCCTCCTGAAGGAGAAGGTCAGCGTCGCGATCGCCGATGCGCGCGCGACCGAGCTCGAGGCGCAGGGACGCAGCGTGCTCCTCGTCGCGCTCGGCGGCCGGCTCATCGGCTTGCTCGCGCTCCAGGACGGCCTACGTCCGGGCGCACGTGCCGCCGTCCAGCGGTTGCATGATGCACGCATCGAGCCGGTGCTCCTCAGCGGAGAGGCTCGCGACACGTGCGAGACCATCGCCCGCTCGCTCGACATCGAGCACGTGCGTCCGGAGATCCTGCCGGCCGATCGCGGCGCCGAGGTCCGCGCGCTCGCCGACGGAGGCCGCATCGTCGCGGCGGTCGGTCATCCGTCGTCCGACGACGGCGCGCTCGGCGCCGCCGACGTCTCGGTCGCGATGACCGCGGCCGGCGCCGCGCCCGGCGAGTGGGGAGTGGCCCTCGCGTCCGACGACGTCCGCGATGCCGCGCTCGCGCTGACCGTACCTCGCGCATGCCGCGAACGCGCGAAGAGCGCCGCGTTGATCGGCGCCGCCGCGCAAGGCGTGTCGCTGCTCGGCGTCGCCTTCGGTGCTGCCCCGCCGGCGCTCGTGCCGATCGCCGCCGTCCTCGCGGCGGGCTTCGCGCTGGCGGTGGTACGCGAGCCGACCACCCTCGCGCCTACGCGCTGACCCGCGACGCTCGAGCTCCGGCCCGGATCCTGCTTATTTTCCGCGGCTCGGGAGGCGCGCAGCTCGCGTCCGTCAGACTGCCGAACGGTCGAAAATGCGAGGGCGGGTGAGGCTTCCCAGCCTCGTCTCCCGGCCCAATTCCTGTGTCTTCCTCCCCCGCGCCTCGATATCCTTCCTCATGAGCCCTCCAGGCTCTCTTGAGTGTTCGGGTTTCTCCCCATCGGGCACGCCGGTAACTCCGAGCGTGCTCCGGAGTCAGGAGTCGTCCGTGGGGACGGACGGTGAGTGCGCGTGGCCGACCTGGTGAAGTCCTCCAAAGCCGGTGATGAGCAGGGCCCTACCGCAAGGGTAGGGGCGATCATCAAGGGAAAGTGGACGGTCGACGGCCTTCTGGGCGTCGGCGGTATGGCCGCTGTGTATGCGGCGTCGCACCGGAACGGCCAGCGTGCGGCGCTGAAGATCCTCCACGCGGACTTCGCGCGCGAGAAGACGATCTGCGAGCGGTTCCTCCGCGAGGCCTACGTCTCGAACAAGGTCAATCACTCGGCGACCGTGCAGGTCCTCGACGACGACATGACCGAGCAGGGCGAGCCGTTCCTGATCATGGAGCTGCTCGAGGGCGAGACCGTCCGCGACGCCTGGAAGAAGTGCGGCCGCACGATGCCCATCGGGCGCGTGCTCCAGATCTGCGAGCGCGTCGTCGACTGTCTCGCGTCGTGCCACGCCATCAACGTCATCCACCGCGACCTCAAGCCCGCGAACATCTTCATCACCAACGAAGGCGAGATCAAAGTCCTCGACTTCGGCGTCGCCCAGATGCGCGACGCCACCTCCGAGCGCACCGCCACCGGCACCGCGCTCGGAACGCCCGCGTACATGTCGCCCGAGCAGGCGATGGGCCTCGTCGACCAGCTCGACGGACGCGCCGACCTCTTCTCCGTCGGCGCGATGATGCACGCGCTCATCACGGGCCATCGCATCAACAACGGCCGCACCGAGCAGGAAGCGCTCGTCATGGCCGCGACGAAGCCCGTGCCTTCGGTCGCGCGCCTCGCGCCCCATCTCCCGATCGAGCTGATCAAGGTCATCGACAAGGCCCTCGCCTGGGACCGGCGCAATCGCTTCCAGGACGCGCGCGAGATGCAGCGCGGGCTCATGGAGCTGATGCCGGCGCAGAACGTCGAGACCCTCGAGGCCCGGCCGCCGCCGCGTCCTCACGAGGTCGTCGCGAATCTCGCAGCGGCGCCGGCGCCGCTGCCGAAGCAGCAGCAGCAACCCGCGAACGTGGCGCCCCCGATGCAGGCCGCGCCCGCGCCTGCGCCCGTACCGCAACAGGGCCAGATCCCGCGCATGTCGCTGGGCGGCATGCCCGCCGTTCATGCGCCGCCGCCGGCGCTCGCCGATCGCGCCCCGAGCGTGAACCAGGCGCCCGCGTACGACCCGCTCGTCGGCTATCAGCCGGCGCTGCAGACGCCGCAGGCTCCGCCACCGAACGCGGCGCTGCAGACCGGCGCAGGCCTCGAGATCCCCGACTCCGATCCGCGCGTGCAGGCGCTCCGTGATCTCATGAAGCACTTCGATCGCGTGCTGCCGAGCGTGCGTCAGTTCGGGTGGGCTCATCCCGCGACCGAGCGCACGCTCCGCACCGCGCACGAGGCGATCGTCGAGGCCCTGAAGCAGCAGCCGGCGCTCATCGCATGGACGCTGCGTCCGTACTCGTTCATGACGCTCGGGCACACGTGCTGGGAGCCGGGCGCGCCGTTCGACGCGATCCCTTACAACCTCTTCGCGTGCGGTGTGCGCACGCTCGGCATCGACCCCGGCATCTCCCTCGACGAGCTCCGCGAGCTGTTCGCGCTCTTCCTCGTCGATCCCGGGCGGGACCTTCCGCCGGAGGACGACCTCGCCGCCGCGATGTGGGAGAAGGCGCTTCCGCACGTGAAGTACGAGGTCGTCGACGCGTTCGCCGAAGGCGATGCCGCCGAGCGCGAGGCGTTCTACGGCGAGGCCGATCAGATCGAGGACCTCGCCGAGCGCGCCGCCACGAACCAGATGAGCCGCATCGAGGCGAAGGCGATGAACCTGTCGACCGACGATGCCGCGCTCGGCAAGTCGCGCGATCGCTCTCCGTTCGCGCTCGACGACGCGATGCGCGGCGCCTTGCTCCCGCAGCTCGAGATGCCGCGCGAGGTGTGGAGCGAGCGCTACGTCGACGCGCTCGTCGAGGGCTATCTCGACTCCGCAGCGAACCGCGACGCGCCGCTCGTCCTCGCGTCGCTCCGGAAGTCCGCGGCCGATCTCGCGGTGACCGGGCGGATCGGCATCGCCGTGCAGCTCAGTCAGGCGGTGATCGAGCGCCTTCGCCAGCGCGTGCAAGGGGCCGAGAACCAGGGCAAGCTCGCCGCCGCGCTGACGAACGCGATGTTCGGCGGCGAGACCCTCGAGCTCGTGCTCAAGCGCCTCCGCGACGATCCCAGCACGCTCGACGCGTTCGTCGGCGTGCTCTCGTCGCTCGGTCCGAACGAGGTGCCGACCGTCCTCTCGAACCTGCGCGAGACCACGCATCCGCAGCTCCGCTCCGTGCTCGCGTCGTTCGTCGAGCGTTACATGGGCGGGCGCGAGCTCGAGATCGCCGCTGCCGTCCCGGGCAGCGATCCCGACACGGTCGCGACGTTCATCCAGATCCTCGGTCGCGCCGGGACGCCCGGCGCACGGCAGGCGCTCGCGCAGCTCGCGCAGAGCGACGACGTGAACGTGCGCATCGAGGCTCGCGTCCTGACCGCGCAGTCCGCCGAGCACGCGCAGCAGGAGCTCAGCGCGCTCCTCGACAACGCCTCGGCGCTCATCCGCATGGCCGCGCTGCGTACCGCGACGCGCTATCAGATGCGCAACGTGTGGGTCACCGTCGCGCGCATCATCAACGGCAAGAACTTCAACGAGCTCGGCAACGACGAGCGACGCGAGCTTCTCCGCACCGCGATCCTCCTTTCGCCCGAGCGCGGCGAGCCGCTCGCGCTCGAGATCGCGAAGAAGGGCGGCGTGCT
Source organism: Labilithrix sp. (assembly GCA_028287065.1). Taxonomy (GTDB): domain Bacteria; phylum Myxococcota_A; class Polyangia; order Polyangiales; family Polyangiaceae; genus Labilithrix. The sequence continues at coordinate 82,633 of JAQBQJ010000219.1, forward strand.
CGTCAGCGAGAACCGCGAGGCCACGCGCGCGCTCGCCGCCGAGCTGCTCGGTGAGCTCTCGCGCTCGCGTCAGACGGGCTCCGCCCTCCACGAGCTCGCCAACTCGCGCTGGGGTCTCTCGGAGGAGACGCGCATGGCGGCAGCCACCGCGGCGAAGCGCATCGGACAGCGTCTCGCGGGCGCGCCGCAGTCCCCGCAGGGAGGTGCCACCGCATGACGATGCGGCTCGACATCGTCACGAACGATGCGGGCGAGGGCGTCCGTCGCGAGCACGCGCGCGAGCTCGGCGCGGGCGTCGTCATCTCGATCTATCGCCTCGCGAAGCTCGCGCAGCTCCACGACCTCACGAATCAGGCCTTCACGCGCCAGCTCGAGCAGACGCACCAGATCATCGGCGACTACTGCTTGCGCTCCGGCTCGAACGTCAACGTGATGTTCGCGCACAAGGCGATCTTCGTCGCCGGACAGCTCCTCAAGGGCTCGCGCAGCGCCTACGAGGCCGCGACCGAGCTCGGCGAGCTCTTCGAACGCCTCGGCGGCTCGGAGCTCTACATCCAGCGCGATCTCACGCGCGAGGAGCTGCTCGCGTTCGCAGAGCAGATCTCCGCGAGCTACCGCTCGGCGGCCGGATCGTTCCGTTCGCCCACGCCGAAGATCCGTCTTCGCGCCGTCGCCGACGCCGCACGTCTCCGCGGTCTCGAGCTCGAGAACCTCACGCCCGATCAGCGCATCGTGCGCATGTACGCCTCGGCCGTCGTCATCATGCGGCGGTTCTACGAGGACCTGCAGGCGAGCCGCTACATCCTCCCGCGACGCATCAAGCGCATCGCGCAGAGCCTCGTCGATCTGTCGGACGGGTCGACCCCCGCGTTCCTCGGGGTCACCGAGGTCCGCAACGCAAACTTCGACGAGGCCGGTCGCGCCGTGAACACCGCCATCCTCGCGGTGACGATGGCGCGCGAGGTCACGCAGGACCGCGCGATCCTCTCGCAGATCGCGATGGCCGCGATGATGCACGACGTCGCGCGTCCGCGCGCGATGGCGCTCTCCCAGGCCGCCGGGCCTGCGATGCCCGGAATGCAGGGCCCGACGACGCTCTCCGAAGATCAGGAGGATCGTCTCGCGGCCGGCGCCGCGGCGGTGCTCACCGCGCTCGGCCGCGTCAACGAGCCGTCGATCACGCGCACCGTCCTCACGTTCGAAGCGCTCTGGCTGCGCCGTCAGACGTGGCTCGGCCCCGTGTACTGGGGAGCACGTGCGCCCACGCTGCACGCGAAGCTCATCGCGATCGCGCGGCGCTACAACGACCTCCTCACGCCCGAGCCCGGCCTCGTTCCGCCCACGCCCGACTACGCCGTCGCGGCGCTCTCCGAGGAGCTCAAGGATCCGCAGGACCGAACGGTCCTCCGCATGCTCGTCTCCGCGCTCGGTCTCTTGCCGATGGGCACCGTCGTGCAGCTCGCGACGGGCGAAGTGGCCGAGGTCGTTCGGGGACCGAAGGGTCCGGGCGAGAAGCCGCGCGTCCGCGTCGTGATGGACGCGCACGGCCAGCAGCTCCAGCCCGTCGAGATCGAGCTCGCGCAGGATCCGCATCGGCAGGTCGCGCGCGTGATGAGCGTCGACGGATGGCGCAAGGGCCTCGAGCAGCGCCCCGGCTTCGAGCAAGAGGCGTACGGCGACGAGCGGGACAGCAATCCTCCTCCGCCGCCTCCTCCGCAGCTCGCTCCGCCCGCGGCGGCGTACCAGCCGCCTCCGCAGGCCGCGGCGGCCCTCCCGCCGATCTCGCCGCTCGCGCCGGTCGCCATGCCTCCGCCGGGTGGAACGCCGCACGCGCAGGCGACGTCGCGCAGCATCTCGGACCAGTACGCCGATCAGTACGCCGCCTGGAGCAGCGACGACGCCGAGCCTCCGAACCGGAAGGACAGCTCGAGCAGCATCCAGTCCGGCGAGCACAACTCGAGCGCGTCGCTGCCCTCGATGGGGTCGAGTCCCTCCGCCGTCGCCGAGGCGATGGGGCGGATGATCAACGACTCGCTCAAGCCGCCGGCGCCGGGCGCGCAGAGCCCTGATCGCACGCTTTTCCAGCCTCATGGTGAAGAGCCCGGCGACCGCGCGACGAATCGCGCCGCGGGTCGCAGCTCGCGCGAGCCGACCGCGCGCGGCAACCTCGCGGCCACGCCGCTCCCGCACGTGCTCGTCTACATGCTCGATCACTCGCTCACGGGCAGCGTCGTGTTCGAGGGCGGTGAAGGCGAGGACACGATCTACTTCGTCGGCGGGGTGCCGACGAAGATCCGTCTCAACGATCAGGTCGCTCTCCTCGGACAGATCCTCGTCCACGGCGGAGCGATCGAGACGAAGGCCGTCGAGCAGGCCGTCGAGGGCGCACGACGTCTCGGGATCTTGCTCGGCGAATACCTCGTCGGGCACGATCTCGTGTCGCGCGATGCGTTGCTCTGGGCGCTCGAGGCCCAGCTGCTCAACAAGATCGCGTACCTCGCGAACCTCGCGCCGGAGATCACGTACTCGTACTACCGCGAGATGGACCTGCTCGAAGGATGGGGCGGCGGTGACGTCCCCGTAGGGTGTCCGCTCAATCCCATCCTCGCGAGCGTCCGCAACTGGATGGATCGTGCACGCATTCGCGCGACCCTGAATCGCATCGGCAAGCACCCGCTCGTCCTCCACGACGACGCCGAGCTCGCGAGCCTCGCGCTCCTGCCCGAAGAGCAGGCGACGCTCGACATGATCCGCACCGAGACCATCCCGCTCGCGCAGCTCTTCAAGCGCAACGTCGCCGACGAAGAGGTCGTCTCGTCGCTCGTGTACTCGCTCGCCGTCACGCGCCAGTTCGCGTTCAAGGGCCAGAAAAAAGGCCCGATGGCGTCGAAGAACGGGCAGGCCTGGAAGGTCGCCTCGGGGGCGCCACCTGCCGCGTCGGGCTCCATCCCCGTGGGCTCGGACTCGATCCCCGTCTCCGGCGCGGTGATGTCGCCGAGCATTTCGCCGCCCGCGTCGCCGCGGAGGCAAGCGGCGTCCGGCGCTCCGTCCTCTTCGCAGTCGGCGCCCGGCGCGAGCGCGCCGCGTGGAGCGGGCGGCATCCCCCCGCCGCAACCGCGCGCGCCCGTGCCTCCGCCGGCCTCGCAACGCAACCCGCCGATGGGC
>JAQBQJ010000282.1 GCA_028287065.1 Labilithrix sp.
GGTCTGGGGGCTTCGCGCGGAAGATGGTTAGACCACCGAATCGGTGGTCTAACTATCGGCCGCGGCGGGGTGAAGGACCCCGTGCCGGCCGCCCCGCTCGTCCCGCGCGGTCGGCGTCGGCATGCGACTCGGCTCTTGCCTCTCGCGCGCCCTGCGCCGCGAGCTCGTCGGCGCGTTCGTTGCCGGGGTTGCCGTTGTGCGCTCGCACCCACTGCCAGCGAACGGTGAGCTTCTTCGTGGCGATGCACGCGTCGATGCGTCGGACGCTGTCGACCACGAGCGGATCGACCTTCGCGAACGCGCGCGCGCGCCACGCGTGAAGATGCTTCGATAGGTTCTCCACGAGGGACTGGTTGTCGGAGAACACGACCGCGCTCACGTCCTTCGGCAACGCTTCGAGAGCCTCTGCCACGGCGCGGTACTCCATCACCTTCGCGAGCGTGCCCGTCGCCTTGCCGTAGGCCTCGATCGGAGCGCGGTCGTCGCGAGGGCTGCGGATGCAGAAGCCCCAGCCGCCGGGCGCGGCCGCGCCGGGCTTGAAGGAGCCGTCGGTGTAACAGAGCCTTTCGTCGCGGCCGCTCACGCCACGACGATAGCGCCGAAACCCGATGTACAAAGCTGACAAGAGGCTGTCATCGGGCTCGCGTAGGCTCCTTCTCCTCCCGTTCAGGGAAAGGAGCCGACGATGAGCCTGGTCTTCCATTACGCGCCTTGGTCCTCTGCCATCACCTGCCTCTGGGCCATCGAAGAGCTCGGCGTGCCCTGCGAGAGGGTGAAGCTCGATCTCCAGGCGAAGCAGACGCACACGCCCGAGTTCCTCGCGTTGAACCCGAACGGCAAGGTGCCGCTGCTCGTGCACGACGGCGTCCCGATCTTCGAGTCGATCGCGATCCTCGCGCATCTCGGAGAGACGTTCGGCGTCGAGAAGAAGCTGTTCCCCGCGCCCGGCATCGCGCGCGCGCAGGCACTCCAGTGGCTCGCATGGAGCAACGCCGCGCTACGGGATGCCGCGGTTCGTTACATGACGAACACCGCGGACCAGTTCCCCGCCGAGCAGCGCAACGCGAAGGTCGCCGAGCTCGCGAAGGCCGAGACGAACAAGCTCTTCGCCATCCTCGACAAGCATCTCGCCGGCAAGCAGTGGATGGTCGGCGATACGTTCACGCTCGTCGACGCGCACGTGGCGGGCGCGGTGACCTGGATCAGCGGCATGGGGTTCGACACGAAGGCGCTCCCCGCCCTCGACGCCTGGCTCGAGCGCTGCAAAGCGCGCCCGGCGTTTGCCGTCGCCTGGGCTCCGTAGGCGCGCTTCACTTTCGCCAGCAAAAGTGATTTCCACCGTGGCGGAATCTGGCGCCCGCTGCGTGCGATGGCTCACCAGCCCTTCTGGATGCCCGCCATGAAGCCGTACGGATAGCCGAGCTCGTAGGCGCTCGCGTCGTCGAGCTTCTGGACCTCGTCCGCGGAGAGCTTCACGTCGGCGGCCTTCAAGTTGTCGTCGAGCTGCGCGATCGAGCGCGCGCCGAAGATGACCGACGACACCGCCGGCTTCGCGAGCAGCCACGCGAGCGACACCGCCGAAGGCGTCGTCTCCTTCTGCTTCGCGATCGTCCTCACGGCGTCGATCGTCCGCCATCCGCGGTCGCTGTCGTACGCGGCGAAGCGCTCCTTCCACTTCTCGAGGCGCACCCCTGGAGGAGGGGGCTGGTCCTTCGCGTACTTGCCGGACAAGAAGCCCGCAGCGAGCGGCGACCACGGCAGCACGCCGAGCCCGAACCGCTTGCACACCGGGATGTGCTCGCGCTCGAGATCGCGGACGAGCAGGCTGTACTGCATCTGCAGGGCGACGAACCGATGGAGGTGCTCGGTCTTCGCGATCCACTGGCTGTCGGTGAGCCGGTAGGCGGCATAGTTGCTCGCGCCGAGGTAAAGCACCTTGCCGGCGTGCACGAGATCGTCGAGCGCGCGAAGGGTCTCTTCTTCCGGCGTATCGATGTCCTGCATGTGGATTTGATAGAGATCGATGCGATCGGTCTTGAGGCGCCTCAGGCTGTCCTCGACCGTGCGCACGATCCGGTAACGCGATGCGCCCGTGGCGTTCGGGCCTTCGCCCATCCGGAAGCGGAACTTCGTCGCGAGCACGACGCGGTCGCGGGTCTTCGACTCCGTCATCCACGAGCCGACGATGCGCTCGGACAGACCGTCCTGGCCGTAGACGTCGGCCGTATCGATGAAGCTCACGCCACGTTCGAGCGCACGGCTCATGATCGCGAACGAGGTCTTCTCGTCGCATCCGACCTTGTGCATGAACGACTTGTCGTCGGCCTCTCCGAACGTCATCGCGCCGAGACAGAGCACGGGCACCTTCAGCCCACTGGTTCCTAGCGATCGGTACTCCATGTCGTATGTGCCTCCTTCGGGGTCGGCGAGCATACCGCGCACGCTGGCGCTGCGGTTGCAGCGGCGTGCCTGCGACTCCGTAATCCGGTAGCTCGAGCGATTTGAGTCTTGCCACCGAGGCGTGCATCGACGTAATCGCCTGACAGCACCGTGGCATCCAAAACGAAAGCCAAGTCGAAGACCAAACTCCCCGCGTACCGCCTGCGCCGTTCGCCGGTGCACGGCACCGGCGTGTTCGCGACGCGCACGATCCGGAAGGGCGAGGAGCTCATCGAGTACGCGGGCGAGCGCATCACTCACGAAGAGGCCGATCGCCGTCACGCCGACAAGGCCGAGGACGACGGGCACACGTTCCTCTTCACCATCGACGCGAAGACGGTCGTCGACGCCGGCGTCGACGGCAACGACGCGCGGTTCATCAATCACTCGTGCGACCCGAACTGCGAGGTCGTCATCTCGGACGGACGTCTGCTCGTCGAGACCATCAAGACCGTGAAGGCGGGCGAGGAGCTCGCGTACGACTACAACCTCACGCGCGGGCTCGACGACGACCCGGAGATCGAGAAGGTCTTCGCGTGCCGGTGCGGCGCCGCCAATTGCCGGGGCACGATGCTCCAGCCGCCCAAGAAGAAGAAGCAGCCGAAGGCGAGCGGGAAGACCCAGGCCAAGAGCCACGCCAAGCCCGCGGCCAAGCGTGGAAGCGGCCGGAAGAAGCGCGCGGCCTGAGCCCCGCTACGCCAGCCCGACGTAGATCGTCTGCACGTCGTCGTCTTCGTCGAGCGCTTCGAGGAAGGCCTCGACCTCGGTGCGATGTGCGTCGTCGAGCGTGACCGGGTTCTTCGCCTTCCAGATCAGCTGCGCGGACGTGACGTTCCACTTGCGATCGGCGAGCGCCTTGCTCACGACGTCGACGTCGCCCGACTCCGTGAAGAAGCGCGTTCCGCCGTCGTCACCGGGCTCGAGGTCCTGCGCTCCGCACTCGATGGCCGCCTCTTCGGCGTCGACACCGGCCGCGGGCGGCGTCGCCTCGACCTGACCGAGGCGATTGAAGTCCCACGCGACGGAGCCGGACGCGCCGAGCTGACCTTTGCGGAAGAGGACGCGCACGTTCGCGGACGTGCGGTTCCGGTTCTCGGTGAGGCACTCGACGATCACGGGCACCTGATGAGGCGCGAAGCCCTCGTAGGTGACGACCTCGTAGTTGACGACCTCGTCGAGGAGGCCGGCGCCCTTCTTGATGGCGCGCTCGAGCGTGTCCTTGGTCATCGACGCCTTCTTCGCGGCGTCGACCGCCATCCGAAGACGCGGGTTCATGCCGGGATCCGCGCCGCTCCGCGCGGCGACCATGATCTCCTTCGCGAGCTTCGTGAAAATGCGCCCCTTGGCGTTCGCCGAGGCCTCGCGGTTCTTCTGCTTCCACTGTGCGCCCATGCCCCGCGGATAGCGCAGCCAGCGGTTGGCGGCGAGCCCTGGATGTGACGCCCGAGTACCTCGCGCAGAATCCGAACGGCAAGGTGCCCATGCTCGTCGACGGCGACGTCACGCTCTGGCCATGCTCACCGCTGCGGACACCGCTTTCGTCGACGTCACGACGGCCTGACTTCACGACCGGCCGATCGGTCTAGAGCGGAGCGCGCACCAGACCTGCCGCGCGTCCCGTCACGCCGGCCTTCGCGCGCGCCGCGCGATACACGGCGTCCGCGGCGGCATCCATCGCATCGAGATCGGCGGCGTCGACACGCACGCCATGACGCACGCGCTCGAGGATCGTCGCGCACGTCTGCATCCCTTCGATGCCGACGCGTCGCGCGAGCGCCTCGGGCTGTTCGTCCTTCGTCGGATGGATGCCTGCATCGCGCAGGCCGATGAGCATGCGCTGCCAGTGATTCGAGATGCGCTGATCGAGCGTCTCCGGCCAGAACGGACGCGCGAGGTGGCGCAGCGTCATCTGACGGCGGAGCGCACGGAACGCGAGATGCAACGCCACCGCGCCCGCGCAGATCGCGAGCGCGGCTCGCCACGGCGCGCCGGGATCGGCGGGCGCGGCGGGCGCGGCGGGCTCGAGGACCATCGGCGTGATGACGGGCTTCGGCGTGGCGATCGGCGCGGGCGTCGCGTGCGG
>JAQBQJ010000288.1 GCA_028287065.1 Labilithrix sp.
CCCCGGTTCGTTTTCGAACCCCGGTTCCTTTTCGAACCCCGGTTCGTTTTCGAACCCCGGTTCGTTTTCGAACCCCGGTTCGTTTTCGAACCCCGGTTCGTTTTCGAACCCCGGTTCGTTTTCGAACCCCGGTTCGCGAACCCGCGGCGACCTACGGGCCCGCGAGCGTCACGTACAGGATCGGGATCGCGATGCCGAGCCCGACCAGCACTGCACCACGGCCGATCAGGCCTTTTTTACCGGCGATCATGAACATGCCGCTCAGCGCCAGCACGAGCAGGCTCGCCGCGTACGCATCGGCGAAATACGTCCACGCCTTCTTCCCGCGATTGAGATGCAGCCAGTTCGCGACGCGCAGGATGAACCGCGGCTTCTGTCCCTCGTCGACGACGTGCCCCGTCGCCGTGTTCACGTGCAGCGAGCGCTTGTCGAAGATCACCTCGAGCTCGTCCGGCGTCGGACGATACAGCTCGCGCGGCGTCTCCTTGATCTCGAGACGCTTCCGCAGGTCGTCCGCGATCGCCTGGTCCTCGCCCGTCAGCCGGCCCATCTCGTGCGTCGCCGAGTAGGTCTTGAAGCTCGCGTCGCCGTCGCTCCAGTCCGTGAGATGATTCACCGCGAGACCCGACAGCGCATAGATGAACGTCAGACCGACCGCGACGTAGCCGATGTCTCGATGCATCGCGCGCAGCCACGGTCGCCAGTGCTGCGGCTTCTTCTTCTTCGTCGCGGGAGTCGCCGGAGCCGTGCCCTCAGCCATACCGCTCCTCTTTCCACGGGTCCGCGTGGTTGTGATAGCCGCGCGTCTCCCAGTAGCCCGGCTTGTCGCTCGTGACGAACCGCACGCCCGTGATCCACTTCGCGCTCTTCCAGAAATACAGATCCGGAACGATGATCCGCGCCGGAGCTCCGTGCGCGCGCGCGAGCGGTTGTCCTTCGTACTTGTGCGCGAGCATCACGCTCGGATCGAGCGCCTCCGTGAGCCGCACGTTCGCGGTGTACCCGCCATGCGCTTCGAAGATGACGTGACGCGCGGACGGCTTCAGCTTCGCACGCGCCGCGAGGTCCGCGAGCTTCACGCCCGTCCACTTCGCATCGAGCACCGTCCACTTCGTCACGCAGTGCACGTCGCAGGTCTGCTCGACCTGCGTCATCTTCAGGAGCTCCGCCATGTCGAGCGTGAACGGCTGCTCGACCTCGCCCGACACCGACAGCCGCCACCCGCCCGGGCTCGGATCGCCTTCGACGCCGCCCATCGGACGGATGCGGCTCAGGAGATGCTGCCCGGGCGGCAGCCTCGGACGCCCGTCCGGCCGCTTCGTCGCACGCGCCTTCTTCTCCTCTTCTTCACTCGCGAGGCAGTAGCCCGCACCGCCGAGCGCAATCACGACCGTGCCGATCGTGGCGGAGCGCACGAACGCGCGTCGACTCATCGACGGCGCATAGGCGCCCGCCAGCAGCGGATCCAGGGAAGGCTCTTTGCGGCTCAAGGTGACTCCTCGAAGAAGAGTACGCGCGAGGCCCTGCCCTGGTTACGCCCACGCGCGAAGTCGTGTAAGCCAAGGTGATCATGGCGTCTTCCCCCGGCGCGCCTCCGCCGTTCGCCGCCCGCGTCAAAGACCCCGGCTATACCCCCGGGATCCGCGATCTCGACGCGCTCCTCGAGCTCTTCTCCGACGAAGACGAGGAGCTCGCGCGCGTGACCGAGCGCGCCGTGCTCCGTATCGAGGCGCGTCATCGCGCGCGGCTCGTCTCCGGGACCATCGCTCGGCTCGCGACCGCGACCCGCCCCGCACGCGGACGGCTCGCGCGACTCGTCGGCAGGCTCGCGACGTCGGCACCCGAGCCCGCCGTCGCCGAAGCACGCACGTGGCTCGTGAGCGCGCTCGGCGATCCGGATCCGAAGACGCGACATACGGCCGCTCGCGCGCTCGGCAAGCTCACCACGAGCGACGCGGCGCAGCGCGAGGCGGTCGAACGCGCGCTGCTCGCCGCATGGGACGCGGCACGAGGCGACGACGATCGCCGTTCGCTCGCCGATGCGCTCGGCAAGGTCGGCTCGAAAGCGGCGCGCGACAAGCTCTCGAGCGGCAGCGCGAGCCCGGCCATCGCGCAGACCGCGACGCGCGCCACGCTCATGATCGATCGCTCGGCAGCACGCGAGCGTCCCGGCGCGATCGATCTCGGGCGCGCGATGGAAGGTCCCTGCGCGATTCGCTTCCACGCTCGCAACGGCCTCGAAGAGGTCGTGTCCGCCGAGCTCGGCGAAGCATGGCGTCCGCGCGTCGCAGGCCCCGGCCTCGTCGACGCGCGCCTCGTGGGCCCGCTCGGCAACGCGCTGGAGATCCGCACGGCGCTCCACGTCGGCTTCCCGCTCGATCCCGTGCCGGTCAGCGGAGAGCTCGCCGAGGCGATCGTTCGCGCCATCACGGCGCCTCGCGCGCTCGCGATCTTGCGTGCGTACACGTCGACGGACGGCGCGCCGATCCGTTTTCGCCTCGCGTGGACGCGCGGCGGACATCGTCGCGCGCTCGCATGGCGCTGCGCCGAGCTCGTCGCCGCCGCCACGAAGGAGATCGTCAACGATCCGACCGAGAGCACGTGGGAGATCGTCGTCGACGACCATGCCGATCGCGTTTCGATCGAGCTCGTCCCGCGCGGCTTCGCCGACGAGCGATTCGCGTACCGCACCGCCACCGTGCCCGCGTCGTCGCATCCGACGATCGCCGCGGCGCTCGTTCGTCTCGTCCCGCCGCGCGAAGACGACGTGGTGTGGGATCCCTTCGTGGGCGCGGGCGCCGAGCTCGTCGAGCGCGCTCGGCTCGGACCGTATGCATCGCTGCTCGGGACCGACGTCGAGGCCACCGCGCTCGAGGCCGCTCGGACAAACCTCACGCAGGCGGGGATCGCGGGCGCCACGCTGCTCCTCGCCGACGCGACCGCCCACGAGCCTCGCGGCGTGACGTTGATCGTGACGAATCCGCCGATGGGAAGGCGCGTCCAGCGCGGTACGCACGGCGAGCTGCTCGAGCGCTTCGTCGATCACGCGGCGCGCGTGCTCGTCCCGGGCGGCGCGCTCGTGTGGGCGGTGCCCGATCCGCGCACCCTGAATGCCCGCGCCGAACGCGCTGGGCTCGCGCTCGAACGGGCCTTCACGGTCGACATGGGCGGCTTTCCCGCGGAACTGTCCGTGCATCGAAAGCGCGGCGCCCTTGTATCGTCCGCCTAGCTCAGTGAACATGGACGGACCCATGACTCATTGCGCGAAGTGCGGCGCCGAGCTCATCGGCTCGCGGAAGTTCTGCGCGGCGTGCGGCGCGCCCGCGGGCGATCCGCGCTCGCCCGCAGCTTCGACCGGCCTCGCGCCCGTCGCGTCGCGCAGCGCGCCAGGCGCTCCGGGCTCCGCGCCGAGCACGCCGAGCACGCCGGGATCGGCTCCTGGCTCGAGCCCGAGCGGACCTTCGATCCAGTACGCGCCGCCGCCGCCTCCGTCCCAGGTGAATCCGTTCGCGCAGACGGCCGGGCCTGCGAACAAAGCTCGGGCTTCGGACTACGGGCCGCCTCCCGGCTCGTTCTCGCTCGAGCTCGCGACGACGGCGCCCGGCATGGGCGATCCGAGCGCCGCGCCGCAGGTGTCGCCGCTCGCGGTGAGCAACGTCGCTTCGCAGCGTGGCGCATTCGAGAACGCGGTCACGAGCGGACCGGCCTCCGCGCAGGCAGCAGCGGTCGGGCTCTTCCCGTCGACCGCGCAGCATGGTGCGCCGCAACATGGCGCGCCTCCGTACGGTGGTGCGCCGCAACATGGCGCGCAGCCCACGCCCGACGCGCCGCCGGCGAGCTTTCGCCGCGGCCCCGTCGCGGGCACGCAGATGATGCCGAGCATGCAGAACCCGCCGCCGCCCGCAGCGCCCGCGTCGGGAAGCGCAGCAGGAAACGCGGGGCCCGTCGCGTCGCAGCGTCCCGATCGCACGCAGCTGCTCGGCGCGTTTCCGCCCGGCGCTGTCCCGCGCCCCGGCATGCCGGGTCCCGCATCGGCGGGTGCCGTCGCGGCCGCTACGCCTTCGGGCGGCGCCCCCGCCGGCGCTCCTCCCGGCAATTCGGGCAGCCAGCCTCCCGGCGTACCGCAACGCGTATCGTCGGTGCCGAACATGCCCGCGGCGTCGAGCTATGGCGCGGCTCCCGCGGCGGCGCCGCCGCTACCGCCGCCGCCGCAGCCGCAACCGCCGATGCAAGGTATCCCTTCGATGCACGTGCAGCAGCCGGCGCCGCCGATACACACGCCGCAGCCGATGCCTCCGCAGCCGATGCCGGCCGGATGGAACCAGACGCCGGCGCCGTACATGCACCAACCTCCGCAGCCGATGCCTCCGCAAGGCATGCCGCAGGCGCCGCCGCCGTACGCAGCCGCGGCTCCCTATGCACCGCCGCCACCGCCACCGCCCGCGCCGCCCGCGCCTCCTCCTTATGGTTACGGCTTCGGGTATCCGCCCGGAACGCGCGTCACCGTGACGTGGTCGAACGGCCAGCGCTATCCCGGCACCGTGCAACAGGTGAGCGGTTCGCAGTGCCTCGTCGTCTTCCCCGACGGGCAGCACCACTGGGTCGAGATGCAGTACGTCGCGCCCGCGTGAGATCGTCATGACCCCCGAAGTGTTGCGTCAGGTGATGGAGGAGCTGATCCCCTTCAACCGCTATCTCGGCGTGAAGCTCGCCGGGACGCGCAAGGGCTTCGCGCGTCTCGAGGTGCCGTTCCGCGACGACCTCGTCGGCGATCCGATGCGTCCTGCGCTGCACGGCGGCGTTCTCTCCGCGCTCGGCGATGCCGCGGGCGGTGCAGCCGTGTGGGCCGGCATCGAAGACGACAACGCGCGCATCTCGACGATCGATCTGCGCATCGACTACCTGCGCCCGGCGCGCCTCGCGACGCTCGTCGCCGAGGCTACGGTCGTGCGCCTCGGCAACCGCGTCGGCGTCGCCGACGTTCGCCTCTTCAACGCCGACGCCGAGGGCGACACCGTCGCCACGGTCAAAGGCGTCTACAACATCACGATCAAGAAGGACTACAAGATCACGGGGACATAGCCGCGCGCGCCGCGCGTACGACACACCCCCCTACGGGCGCATGCACGAGCGCGCATTGCCGAGTGATACGCTCGTGCGAATGTCCCGCCGGCGACTCTTGCACGCGAGCTGGCTCGTGCTCGTCGGCTGCAATGCGTTGACCGGTGTGTCCGAGCTCAGCACGTCCGAGAACGTCGGCGGCCCCGCGTCCGCACCGACCGCCTCGACGCCCGTGCCGGAGACGGACGGCGCGCAAGCGAGCGTCGACGGCGGAGACGGCGGAGGCGCGGCGAACACGACGGACCCGCGCGATGCGAGCCGGCCGGTCGACGCCAAGCCGGATGGGATCGTCCTCGTGGACGCCGCGCCCGACGTCATCGTGGGACCACCTCCCGGCGCGAAGCGCGCGTTCGTGACCTCGATCACGTCGACGGGGAACCTCGGCGGCTTCGCAGGTGCCGACGGTGTGTGCAGCACGCGCGCGCAGGCAGCGAGCCTCGGCGGGACGTGGGTCGCATGGCTTTCGAACGGCAAGGCCGGCGGGACTCACGCGGTCAACCGCGTGACGTCGGTCGGCCCCTGGTACCTGCTCGACGGAACCATCGCGGTCGCGGACAAAGCGGCGCTCGCTGCCGGCACGCTCACGCATGCGATCGATCGCAACGAGCTGAATCAGGCCGTCACCGGAACTGCCTGGACCGCGACGGCTGCCAACGGCCATTACATGCATAATGCATGTGGCGCGTGGCGACTCCCCACGCAGCAAGGCCGTTTCGGCAACGTCGGCGCGGTCGACGCGGCATGGACCAGCGCAGGCAACGGTCCGTGCACGGCCTCGCGCCGCCTCTACTGCTTCGAGCTGTGAGCGACGACTAGACGCGCGCGCCGTTGCGTCCCGAGGCGGCCTTCTTCTTCGTCTTGACCGCCTTCGGCTTCGGAAGCGCGATCGCCTCGGCGCTCTTCTTCGAGAGGTAGTCGATGAGGTCGATCTTCGTCACGATGCCGACGACCGCGTCGCGCTCCATGACGATCGCGGCGCGCGCCTCGGCGAGCACGCCCTGGAGGAGCTCGAGCTTCGTGTCGGGCGTGACCGTCGCGTAGTCGCTCTCGACGAGCGCCGCGATCGTCGAGGTCGACGCCTTCTGACCGCCCGAGACGAGGTGGCGAAGGAGGTCGATCTCGCCGATGACGCCGCGCAGCTTGCCCTTCTCGACGACCGGCAGCTGGCTGATCCCGAGCTGCTTGAGCGTCGCGATGACGTCCTTCACCTTCGCCTGCGGAGTCGTGGTGACGATCTTGCGCTTGCCGCGCAGTTGGAGCACGTCGCCGACGACGCCGATGCCGGGCTCCTCGTCGAGGAAGCCGTTCTCGCGCATCCAGTCGTCGTTGAAGATCTTCGACACGTATTTCTGGCCGTGATCGGCGAGGAACACGAGGATCTTGAGGGGGCCCTTCTTGTTCTTCGCCCACTTCAGCGCGCCCGCGACCGCCGCGCCGCCCGAGCCGCCGACGAAGAGACCTTCGAGACGCGTCATGTCGCGCGTCATCAGGAAGCACTCCTTGTCGTCGACGCGCACGATGTCGTCGAGGATCTTCAGGTTCATCGTGGTCGGGAAGAAGTCCTCGCCGATGCCCTCGACCTTGTACGAGAACGGCTTCGTGATGCGCCCCGTCTTGACGAAGTCGTAATAGAGCGAGCCGACCGGATCGACTCCGAGGATCTGGATCGAGGGCTTCTTCTCCTTCAAGAACTTTCCGGTGCCGCTGACCGTGCCGCCCGTGCCGAGGCCCGCGGCGAAGACGTCGAAGTCACCCTTCGTCTGCTTCCAGATCTCCGGGCCGGTCCAGAGGTAGTGAGCCTCGGGGTTCGCGGGGTTGTGGTACTGGTTCGCGTAGAACGAGTTCGGGATCTCGTCGGCGATGCGACGCGACACCTTGTAATAGGAGCGCGGATCGTCGGCATCGACCGCCGTCGGGCACATGACGACCTTCGCGCCGAACGCGCGCAGGTTCGACACCTTCTCCTGGCTCATCTTGTCGGGCATCACGAAGATGCACTTGTAGCCACGGATGGCGGCGAGCATCGCGAGCGAGGCGCCCGTGTTGCCGCTCGTCGCTTCGACGATCGTGCCGCCGGGCTGGAGGCCTGCTTCTTCGGCGCGACGGATCAGGTTCCACGCGAGGCGGTCTTTGTGGCTTCCCCCGGGATTGAGGTACTCGCACTTCACGTAGATCTCGACGCCGGGCAAAAGGCCCTCCGTCACACGGTTGAGCCGGACGATCGGCGTGTTGCCGACGGCCTTGGTGATGTCCTCGAGCGCACCGTGCATCATGGTATTGCGTTCGTACGATGCGAGCCTCACCGCGCGCAAGCGTTACCGCCCTTTCGACGGCGAGAACGTTCGGCTTCCTGGCGACGGCCGCGCTGCTCGGCGGCGCGGGCTGCGCGTATGGCGCGCCGCGGCAGCCCGAACGACACCCGCCCGCCCGTGTCCTCGTCGTCGGCCTCGAGCAGGTCGCGCTCCGCACGGCGGCGTGGGTGGAGCTGCACGCGTGGCTCGCGAGTGCGGCACGAGGGTCACGCGCGACCGGCGATCCCGAGCTCGACGTTGCCGTGAAGGGCTATGCCGACGCTCTCGCCGGCGACGATCGCGACGACCTGCTCGAGCGGACGACCCGCGCGCTCTCGGCGTGCGAGGACGAGAGGTGCGCGCGCAATGCGGTCACCGGCTCGGCGTTCGCGACGCCGTACCTCGCCGCCCTGCCTGCGTTTCTCGCGCGTCACTGGATGGCACGCGCAGAGCTCGCACGCGCGGGCGTCGAGAAGGCGCGCGCCGCGATCACGCCCGAGATCGAGCCGCTCGTCGTGAAGCTGGCGCACGATCTGGGCATCGACTGGCCGGTGTCGCCGCCGATCGTCGACGTGGTGAGCGAGGCGCCCGAGCCCGGGCGCGCTGCGCCGATCCGCGTGCTGCTCGCGGCGCGCGGCAGCTGCTTCGTCACCGAGCGCGACGACAGCGAGCGCACGACGGCCGCGCGCATCGTCGACTGCGTGCTCGCCCATGCGGCGTGCGGGCTCGCATCGAAGAGCGAGATGGAGGCCGCGCTCGTATCCGAGCTCGGCGAGGACGAAGGCCGGCGCGCGTACGTGCTCGTGGCCGTTCACGCCGCCGCGATGGTCACGACGGCGTGGGAGCCGAAGCACGCGTCCGTGCTGCGCCGGTCGGCCGCGAGCGTCGAGCCCGACGCGACGGAATGGCTCGCGGACCATTGGCGGGAGCGCATGCGCGGTGAGAGCGCGCAAACCTTCGCGAAGCGCTTTGGTGCGGTGATGCGCACGAAGTGACGACGCGTCCGAAGGCGACCAGAGCATCGGCAGCCCGAGCCCTTGCGGCGCGCGGGGAGCGCTGGCAAGCACACCGGCGTTCGATGGCTCCCGCCGACGACGCTTGCACCGAATCGCGCATCGCCGCGCTGCTCGACCGCGCCCGCGGACTGACCGGAATGCGCGTCGGCGAGCTCGCGACGTCGCTCGGCGTCCATTCCGGAGGCGATGCGGTGCGCACGAAGGGAACGCCGGGCGCGATCCTGGAGCTGGCGCTCGGCGCGACGGGTGGCTCTTCGAAGGTCCACGATTTCCCGGAGCTCGGCGTCGAGCTCAAGACGATCCCGGTGGACCTGCGCGGCGTGCCCGTCGAGTCGACGTACGTGTGCACGCTCTCGCTCGGCGATGCCGAGATGCAGGAGTGGGAGGACTCGTGGGTGCGCGCGAAGCTCGCGCTTGTGCTCTTCGTGCCGCTCGTCGCGGGCGACGGTGAGCCCTGGCCCGAGCGCCGGATCGCCGAGCCCGTGCTCTGGTCACCGACTCGAGAGCAAGACGACGTGCTCCGCTCCGACTTCGACGACGTCGTCGGGCTGATCGGCGTCGGCCGCATCGAGGAGCTCACGGCGCATCGCGGCCGTTGGCTGCAGGTCCGTCCGAAGGCCGCACACGGGCGCGTTCGAACCGTCGCGTGGGGCTCGGAGGGCGAAGCGATCGCCACGATCCCGCGCGGCTTCTATCTCCGAACGCGCTTCACCGGCGCGATCCTCGGCGACCCGCGCGCGATGCCCGACTGAGGATCTTCCCGTCGATCGACGATCAAGGAGCCGCCGCCGCGAACGTGTCGCACGCGTCGACGCTGCCACGCTCGTAGCCCGTCTTGAACCACCGCGAGCGCTGCGCCGAGGAGCCATGCGTCCACGACTCCGGATTGACGCGCCCGCCCGACTGCCTCTGGAGACGGTCGTCGCCGATCGCGGCTGCTGCCGTGAGCGCCTCGTCGATGTCACCCGGGTCGAGGAGCTGCTTCTGCTCGCTGTCGTGCGCCCAGATGCCGGCAAAGCAGTCGGCCTGGAGCTCGAGGCGAACGCTCAGGCCCTCTTCGCCGCGTTGCTGCGCGGCCCTCGCGTTGTGGACCTTGCTGCTGATGCCGAGCTGGTTCTGCACGTGGTGGCCGATCTCGTGCGCGATGACGTACGCCTGCGCGAAGTCGCCCTTCGCGCCGAAGCGCTTCTCGAGCTCGTCGTAGAACGAGAGGTCGATGTACACACGCTCGTCGGTCGGGCAGTAGAACGGTCCCGTCGCCGCCTGGCCGTTGCCGCACGCGGTCTCCGTCGCGCCCGTGAACATGACGAGCTTCGCGTTGCGGTACGTCTTGCCGATCTTGGCGAGCTCCTGCCGCCATGTGGCCTGCGTGTCGTCGAGCACGAACGCCACGAACTGCGCTTTCTTGTCGTCGGTCTTGTGACCTGCGAGCGGCGCGCTCGTCGTCGTGGTCTCGCCCGAGTCGCCGAACATTCCGCCGAGCCCGCCGAGTCCACCGAAGAGCATGAAGCCGACGATGAGGAGGGCGATCACCCAACCCCCGCGAAATCGTGTGACCAGCGGAAGCAGCCCGAGCAGGCCCATGCCGCCCATCCCGCCCCCGCCCTGACCACGCCTATCGATCACATCCGGGCTCTGATGACCTTCGTCCCATTTCATACCGCGCCGGGTTGCAAGGGCTCTGCCAGGCGCGGGCGCGGCCTAAAAAAAGGACTGTCGAGCTTCAGCGCGCGACGATGACGCCGACGAGGCGGCCGCTCGCGTCGCCGTCGCGGCGGTACGAGTAGAAGCGCTCGGCATCGCAACGCGTGCATCCTGCACGTGTTCGATCGGGCACGTCCTCGATGGAGGCGTCGGAGAGACCCAGCTCGCGGAGCTGCGCGCGCACTGCGGCACGCAGATCGACGAAGACCTTGCCGCGGGCGTCGTCGCGCCGGGCGATCGCGCTCTTGCTCGTCGCGCGCGCGATGGTCTCGCCGACGTCGGCGCCGACCTCGAAGCAGCACGGTCCGATGCACGGACCGATCGCGGCGAGGAATCCGCCGGCCTCACGCGACGAAGACGAGCTCTCGCGACCGTCGCTCCGATGATGACCGAGGTAACGAACCGCCGCCCCGACGACGTCGGCGACGACGCCGCGCCACCCGGCGTGCACCGCAGCCACGCGCCCGGTCTGCGGATCGGCGAGGAGCACCGGCACGCAGTCGGCGACCCGCACCGCGACGGCATCACCGGAGCCGGGCTCGGCGACGAGCGCGTCGGCCTCCTGGTCGATCAGGTCGGCGGGCGCCCCCTGCGCGACCACGAGCGTTCGACCGTGGACCTGGCGGGTCTGGTAGAGCCTCGAGGGGTCGAACCCCACCGTCGCGGCAAGACGTCGCTGATTTTCGCGGAGGCGCTCGGGGTCGCGGAGAATCGCAAAGTCCAACGTGTCGTACGGCGCCTCGCTCACGCCGCCGGCGCGAGTCGAGAATCCGTGCGCAAAATGCGCCTTTCTCAGCGTTTCGGAGACCAGCAAGGGCGGCAGATCAGGCACGGAACGATTCGTGGTATCACCCGTAGCGATGGCTCGGCAGCAGGATCCGTTCATCGGCCGCGATGTGCTGAACGGTCAGTTCCAGATCCTGCAGAAGATCTGCTCGGGCGGGATGGGGTCGGTCTACAAGGCCCTCCAGCCGGCGATGAACCGGATGGTGGCCATCAAGATCCTCCATCCGAAGCTCGCGAGCCGCAAGGACCTCGTTTCGCGCTTCCGTCGCGAAGCCCGAGCGATGAGCCACCTGACCCACCCGAACACGGTGAAGGTCTACCTGTACGGCGAGCTCGAGGACGGATCGCTCTACATCGTCATGGAGTACCTCGAGGGCAAGAACCTGAACCAGACGGTCAGGTCCGAGGGCCCGATGACGATCGAGCGCGGGCTGCCGATCCTGATCCAGGCCTGCAACGCGCTCGACGAGGCGCACCGCGCCGGCATCATCCATCGCGATCTCAAGCCCGAGAACATCTTCGTCACGCAGATGGGCGGGATGAAGGACTTCGCGAAGGTCCTCGACTTCGGTCTCGCGAAGGTAACCGAGCGCGAGATGCGCCCCGGGTCCATCATCCTCACGCAAGAGGGCATGGTCTTCGGGACGCCCGAGTTCATGAGCCCCGAGCAAGCGCAGGGCAAGAGCCTCACGCCGGGGAGCGACATCTACTCGCTCGCGGTGATCTTGTACGAGGTCCTCACCGGGAAGCTTCCGTTCGACGCGAAGAACCCGATGGAGTTCATCCAGCTGCACGTGACGACGAAGCCGAAGCCGATCAACGAGCGCGTGCCGGGCAAGACGTTCCCGCCGCTGCTCTGGACCGTGCTCTCGAGGGCCCTCGAGAAGAAGAGCGACGACCGCTACCAGTCGGCCGCGGAGTTCGCGCATGCGCTGCAAGCCGTGCTCGCCGGCGCGACCGAGGTGCCTCCGTTTCAGGACGGCGCGCAGCGCGCGATGATTCCGTCGGCGGGCGTGGTGCCGACGCCGCTCGCGCAAGCGGCGGTGGCCCTGCCACCGGGGGGAGCGATCCCGGCGCCGGCGCGATCGAGCCCGCTGCCTCGGCAGGTCGCGGTGTCGTCGAAGCCGTCGATCGGGCTCCTCGTCGGGATCGCGTTCGCGTTCCTCGTGGTGGGCGCGATCCTGGCGGCGATCGTCCTCAAGCTCGTGATGAAGTAGAGGGGGCTCGTGCAGGTTACACGCATTTTCGGGATCGCTACGGTCTTGGCGATCGGTGCGTGTTATGCGCGGGACGAACGCGAGCACGAACGCGAGCACGAGCACGGGGTGAAGGCCTCGGCGATCGTCGGGGGGAGCGTCGATGCGACGCGGCCCGACGTGCTCTTGCTACGCGACGACACGCTCGCGGGGTTTCGGTGCACCGCGACGCTGATCGCGCCGAACCTGGCGATCACGGCGCGGCACTGCGTGGGCAAGCGCGCCGTGCCGGCGGCGAGCACGCTCTGCAAGGGCGGAGCGACGGACGAAGGCGCGCAGTCGCTGCCAAACTACCAGGGCGATGTCGATGCGCCGCCGATGTACTTCTCGGCGTCGCCGTCGGGACCGGAGCTCGCGCGCGCCGCGAAGATCTACGACGACGGCTCGACCACGACGTGCTCGCACGACGTCGCGCTCATCGAGCTCGACAAGCCAATCGCGGGGATCGTCCCTTCGGAGCTGCGTCGCACGCCGCTGTCGGTGAGCGACTCGCTCGTGGCGATGGGCTTCGGATGGACGGATCGCAACGCGACGATCAACGCGGACCAGCGGATGAAGGGTACGACGAGCGTCCTCGCGCTCGGCCCGACGGTGTACGCGTTCAACCCGCTCGGCGATCCGATGGCCACGTCGCAGTCGGTCGCGATCGCGACGGGCGAGCTCGGCGTGCAGGGGATCACGATGACGGGCGACAGCGGAGGCCCGGCGTTCGACGCGAACGGCAAGCTCGCGGCGCTGGTCTCGCGCGGGTACTCGGACGCGTACTACGGCCCGGGGACGTTCACGGCGATCGCGGCGCACCTCGCGACGATCGACGGCGCGCTCGCGGCGTCCGGCAACCCGCCGATGCCGGACGGAGGCGACGACACGCTGCCGGACGCCGCCGCGCTGACCCCGCAACCGGAGGCGGGCG
>JAQBQJ010000294.1 GCA_028287065.1 Labilithrix sp.
CGACGTTCCGCGTCAGCTCCGAGGAAGGTCTGCTCCGTGCGATCACCGGCATGCGCGTCGGCCCGAGCTCACCGGTCCTCGCCGAGGAGTTCCTGCGCGGTCGCGAGTTCTCGATGGAGACCGTGACGATCGACGGCAAGCCGCGCGTCCATTCGATCTCGCACTACGTCCCGAGCTGCCTCGAGGTCCTCGAGAACCCGTGGATGCAGTGGGTCTGTCTCTTGCCGCGCGAGCTCGACGAGCCCGTGTACGACAAGGCGAAGAAGATGGGCTTCGCCGCCATCGAGGCGCTCGGCCTCGACGACGGCATGACGCACATGGAGTGGTTCGAGCGCGCCGACGGCACCCTCGCGATCGGCGAGATCGCGCAGCGGCCGCCGGGCGCGAACATCTCGTTGATGACCGGCATCGCGCACGGCATCGATCCGTATCGCGCGTGGGCGCGCGCCGTGGTCGACGGCGAGCTCGACGCGCCGTGGAACCGCAAGCGCGCCGTCGGCTGCGCATTCCTTCGCGGCATGGGGCAGGGGAGGATCGTGTCGGTCACCGGCGTCCACGAGACGAACGAGGCTGTCGGAAAGCACGTCGTCGAGGCGAAGCTCCCGCAGATCGGCGCGACGAAAGCCGACAGCTACGAGGGCGACGGCTTCGTGATCGTGAGCGATCCGAGCACCGAGGTGGTGAAGGCCGCGCTGAAGAAGGTGATCGAGACGATCAAGGTCCACTACGCGTGAGGGGCGCGTGCGCGGGATGTGGAGACGATCGCTACTCGCTACAGAACGCGCCGTCGTCCTTCGTCGTCGCGCATACCGTGGCCTCGTCGGCGCACTGACCGCTCACGCACGACGCGCCCGCCCACGCCTTCTTCCCCGACGGGCACGTGCAGCACACTGCATTGCAGTCGCTCGCGCGCTCGCACGCCGCGCCCGCACCTTCATTGCCCTTGATCACGATCCCGTTCGTGTTGCACCCGCCCTCGACCTGCTCCGTCGCATTCGAGGTCCCGGCTTGCCACACGTTCTTCGGGGCGGCCGCCGCTTGCGGCTCGTCGTCGCCGCCGCACGCCCCCACGCCCCAGGCCGACGCGCCGATCAGGAGAACCGAGAGAACGAGCTTGGTGTTGGTCTTCATGGCTTCTCCTTTCACTGCGCCGCGAAGCGATTGAGAATGGCGCCCGACGCATCGAGCTTCTTCGTCAGCACGCCCGCCTGCTTGCCCGTGTGATCCGGGAAGACCGCGAGCACGTCCGTCGTCACTCCGCTCAGCGTGTTGCCGCCGACCGCACCGCTCCACAGGATGCCGCTCGTCGGCAACGCGCCCGTGCTGGCCGAGTCGAGCGCGAAGAGCCGCGTGCCGTCGTCGGAGAAGACCAGGTTCGTCCCGCTCACCAGCTTCGTGAAGCCCACCGGTCCCATCGTCGTCGCGGGCTTCCCGACCGGGCCCGACTGCAGCACGATCGCGCCGTCCTTCACCACGAGCGCCGCGAGCGACTTGGTGTCGGGCGAGAATGCGTAGCTCCTCACCTTGTCGGCGAGGATGACCGGCGCCGTGCCGCCGAGCGGGAAAGACGCGAGCGTGCCCGTCCCGAGCAGCGACTCCTTGTTCGTCTGGAAGAGAAGGTTCTTCGACGTGACGTCGAGCGCGGGAAACGGCGTGCTCGCGACGTTGTCGCCAAGTGGGATCAGCGACGTCGTGTACGCGACGAGCCGCGTGCTCGCCGGCGCGCCCGCCGCGCCGGGAACCGTGCCCGCCGCGAAGATCGTCGAGCCGTCGGCCGACACCCACGGATCGAGCGCAGACGTGGCGCTGTTCGCGATCGCGGTGCCGAGCATGCCCTTCATCACGACGGTGCGCGTCGCCGTGTCCGCATTGACGAGCACGAGGTCGCGGCCCGAGCCCGCCGTCTCGACGAACAGGAAGTCCGCGCCGTCGTGGAACGGACGGAGGAAGCTCGAGCTCGTCGCCGTCATCGCGCTTGCGACCTGCGTCGACGCGGTCGCCGCGTCGAAGGCCAGCACGCGCCCCGACGTGTCGCGGAAGTACATCTTCGTACCGTTCGGCGACGTCGCGAAGCCCGGGAGCGCCGCCC
Source organism: Labilithrix sp. (assembly GCA_028287065.1). Taxonomy (GTDB): domain Bacteria; phylum Myxococcota_A; class Polyangia; order Polyangiales; family Polyangiaceae; genus Labilithrix. The sequence goes on from JAQBQJ010000294.1 coordinate 2,090, forward strand.
AGCTCCCGCTCGGCGTGTCGCGCGTACCGTTGCTCGCGAGCACCGTGAGCGGCCCCGTCGAGAACGTCGACCCGATGATCGCCGCCTGCGTCCGCGGACCGTTCATCGTGACGAACGACGGACCCGTGTTCGGGTACGTGCCGGCGACCGACGGCGCTGCGGCGATCGCCACCTCGTAGAGCGTCGACGAGCCGTTGTGCAGCAGCACGCGCGTACCGTCGGCGAAGCCGAAGAACGTCGGGTTGAACGCGCCCGACGGGATCGCCGCGGTCAGCGAGGCCGCCGTGAGCGAATGTCCGACGTAGACCGAGCCCGCGCTCGTCGCCGCGACCACACCCGGATCGAGATACGCGAGCTTCGTCACCGTCGACGGCGCCGTTCCGACCGCGATCTCGTCGGCGCCCGTCGCGTCCGTCGTGCGGATCGCTCCTGACGCGCTGTACGCGAGGCGCTGCCCGTTCGGCGAGAGCGCGATTGCCTCTGTCGCCGCCGTGAGGGCGATGCTGTTCGGCGTGAGCACGCCGCTGGTCGAGATCGTCGCATGGCGCGCGATCATCGGCGTGTCGAGGAACGCGAGCGCAGTGCCCGCATCGTTCACCGTGAGCGACGTGAACGCCGAGCTCGCGAACAGACCGGTCACCTGCCGCGCAACACCGCCGTCGACGATGACGGGCGTGAGCTGCGTGCCGTTCGAAGCGATGTTCAGCGCGAACGTCTTCGGCGACAGGGTGCGGAACACGGTCGGGCTCGATGCCGTGAGATCGTCGAAGCTCGAGAACGTTCCTCCGCCAACCTTCGTGATGTTCCCTTGCACGACGCTGCTCGTCAGCGTCGTCAGGTCGACCGAGACGAGGTTCGCGTTCGTGCCGTTACGCCCGAGCACGTAGTACTTGTTCGGCCCGAGCACGCGGCCGTGAGCCGTGAAATACGAGGCGATCGAGCTGCCGGGCGACCACAGCAGGTTGTTCACGACGGGCCGCAGGTTGGGCGTCGCCGAGATGTCGAAGACCGAGATGTCCGTCGCGCCGCTCGTGTTCGGCGTGACGAGGAATGCGCGTCCCGGCGACGAGCTCGTGTCGACGACGCTGCCCGCGGGGAGCGCCGCCGTGTTCAGCTTCGTCGGGAGCGCCACGCCCGGGTTCCACAGGTACACGTCTCGCTGCGCGCCGGCCGCGTCTGGGACGGCCATGATGAGCTGCATCGCAGGAGTGCCCGGCGCGGAGCCGGTCGGGATCGGCAGCGACGTCCTCGACACGACGTTCGCGAACTTCGACACGCTGCCGGCGTTGACGTCGAAGACGTTGAAGTCCGACACGGACACGGCCGACACGAGATGCGGATTGTCGAGGTACCCGAGGTGTCCGTACACGGGCGTGGCGTACGGGATCGTGCCGCCGAGCGTCTGCGTCGGGTAGGCCGGGTCGGCGGCGTACACGATCGAGGAGTACGTCACGTCGCCGGCCACCTTCGTGACCGTCTTCGTGTCCGCGAACGCGAACGTCCACAGATCGACGTTGCCGGGATTGCCGTTCGACGTGAAGACGAACGCGCGCGAGCTGTTCGGCGAGACGCCGGCCTGCACCGCGTTCGTGCTGATCAGCGCCGGCGCTTCGAACGGCGAGCCGTCGATGCGGTCGATCTTGGCCGCATACAGCGCGTCCGTCGTACCGAGCGATGCGCTCGTTCCCGAGAGCAGCAGCGCGTTCTTCGCGTCCGGCGTCATCGTTCCGCCGACGACCGAGAGTGTGCGCGGGAAGCGGCCGAACACCCCGGTGTCCTGGCTGTAGAGACCGAGCTGTCCGTCGATGAGGAACAGCTGCCGATCGGCCTTCGGCGCTCGATTGCCCGGCAGCACCGTCTGCCCGTCGACCACGTAGGCCGCGCGCGTCAGGATCGCGCGGTCGAGGCTGCGCTGTCCGTTCGTCGAGTCGGACACGACGACGTTCGGCTGTGAGACATCCACGTAGGTCTCGTGCTTGTACGTGGTGACGTACGTGCCTGGCGGCACGTTCTTGAATTCGAAGGCGCCGCCCGGGTCGGTCGTCGTGCGGAAGATCAGGCTCGTCGTCGTGTCGGTCGACCGGCTCGCAGCCGTCATCGTCACCGTCGTATTGGCGTGGTTCAGGCCGTCGAAGAGCAGCGCCTGCCCGATGATGCTCCCTGGTGGAGCCGCGGGCAGAGGCGCAGCCGCAGGCTCGTCACTACCGCAAGCCGCAACCCCGAACGCTGCAAGAGCGATGAGTCCGAACCTTCGCATGCCGTGACCTCCAAGGGACGCGCGCGTCGCGCGACGGTCAGCTCGACCGTGTTGGGTCCGTTGGACGGAGCACCAATGAAAACCATCGAGCGCGCGAGTCTGCTCGCACCGGCACCGACCAGGTGCGGGCCCGTAGGGTCAGCGTCCTGGCGCCACCATCCGATAGACCATCTCGTAGGCGGCGACGCGCTCGTCCCAGCCGAAGGACGAGCGCATGCCGTTGGCCTGCAGCTTCTGCCACGTCGCGCGATCCGCGCCGGTGCCGCTCCCCCAGGTCTTCAGCGCCTGGGTGAGCGCGAATGTCAGACCGGTCTCGTCGAAGTGCTCGAACACGAAGCCGTTGCCGCGCGCGGTCGAGCGATCGAAGGGCGCCACGGTGTCGGCGAGGCCGCCCGTGCGATGCACGATCGGCGGCGTGCCGTAGCGCAAGCTGTACATCTGGTTCAGGCCGCACGGCTCGTAGCGCGACGGCATGAGGAACATGTCCGAGCCCGCCTCGATCAAGTGCGCCATCGGCTCGGAGAAGGCGCTGAGATACGCGACCTGCTTCGGAAAGCGGCGCGCCAGCGTCGAGAACAGCTGCTCGTACTGCGGCTCTCCCGTTCCCAGCACGACGAGCTGCGTCGACCTTCGTGCGAGGAGGCGCGGCAGCACCTCGAAGCACAGGTCGAACCCCTTCTGCCACGCCAGCCGCGAGACGATGCCGATCACCGGCACCTCGTGCACGTACGGCAGCCCCGCAGCGGCGAGGAGCGCCTGCTTGTTCAGCTCCTTTCCGCTCAGGTCGTCGACGGAATAGCGGTGTGGGATCTTCTCGTCCGTCTCGGGGCTCCACTCGCCTTCATCGATGCCGTTCAGGATCCCGAAGAGCACGCTCGAGCGCTCGCGGAGATACGCATCGAGCCCGACGCCGTGCTCGGGCCGCTGGATCTCGCGTGCGTAGGTCGGGCTCACGGTCGTGATCGCGTTCGCGTAGAGCAGACCGGTGAGGAGGAAGTTGATTCGCCCTTCGCGCAGCTGGTCCTGGTGGAAGTGATGCGCCGACTGAGCGAGGCCGATGTCCGAGAGCACGCGCGCATCGAACGAGCCCTGGTGCCCGATGTTGTGGATCGTGAGCACCGTGCGCGTCTGCGCGAAGAGGCGGTCCCACGCGAACACGCTGCGGAGGAGCAGCGGCAACAGCGCCGTCTGCCAGTCGTTCGCGTGCACGACGTCGGGACGGAACCCGAGCCGCTGGCAGATGCTCAGCGCCGCCCAGCTCAAGAGCGCGAAGCGCAGGTGCTCGTCGTGATCGGTCGTGTAGATCCCCTGCCGGCCGTACAGCCCCGCGCAGTGCACGAAGTAGACGGGCACGGTCGTCCCGGGGAGGGGAGCGGCATGCACCGAGAAGACGACGCGCGTGGAGCCGAGCTCCAGGGACACCTCGCGGATCACGAGCTCCGCGGCCTCGGCCCCCTTGATGCGCCCGTACATCGGCATCACGATCCGGACGTCGTGGCCCCGTTTTTGGGCAGCAAGCGCCCTTGGCAAAGCTGCCGCGACGTCGCCGAGTCCCCCGGTCTTGGCGAACGGCGCCACCTCGGAGGCGACGAAGAGCACGTTCACGGCGAGCACCTATACAGCATCTCGTTGGAATCAGGGGCCTTACGCTGCTAGCGTGCGCCCCTCTACCGTGGACGTCATCTTCGTCGAGCCGTGCTTTCCGGCGAACCAACGCGAGTTCGTGCGTGCGCTTCATTCCGTCGGTGCGCGCGTCATCGGCATCGGCGAGCGAGACAAGTCGTCGCTCGACGACGATCTCCGCCACTGGCTCACGCACTACGAGCAGATCGGCAACGTCACGGACGAAGCCCAGCTCACGAAGACCGTGAAATGGCTGCAAGGCCGGTCGAAGCCGCAGCGCCTCGAGGCGGTCGTCGAGGCCCACGTCATGGCGGCCGCGAAGGTCCGCGCCGCGTGCGGCATCCCCGGCAACAGCGTCGAGAGCACGTTCCTCTGCCGCGACAAGCCCGCGATGAAGGAGGCGCTCCGCAAGGCGGGCGTCCCGTGCGCGCAGTCGATCGGCAGCTCGGACGTCGCCGAGATCAAGGATTTCGCCGCGCGCGTCGGCTTCCCGCTCGTCGTGAAGCCGCGCGACGCCGCCGGCGCTTCGGGCACGTATCGCTGTGACGACGTTCAGCAGCTGAACGACGCCCTCGCGACGTGCAACGTGCACCAGGGTCGCTCCGTCGCCGTCGAGGAGTTCATCGAAGGCCACGAGGGCTTCTACGACACGCTGAGCATCGACGGCCGCGTCGTCCACGACTTCGTCTCGCACTACTACCCGAACGTGCTCGAGGCGATGCGCACGCGCTGGATCTCTCCGCAGTTCGTCGCCACGAACCGCGTCGATGCTGCATCGAGCTACGACGAGGTGAAGGCGATGGGCCAGAAGGTCGTCGAGACCCTCGGGCTCGGCACCACCGCCACGCACATGGAGTGGTTCTACGGCCCGAAAGGCCTGAAATTCAGCGAGATCGGCTGCCGTCCGCCCGGCGTGCGCGCGTGGGACCTCTATGCTGCGGGCAACGAGATCGACATCTATCGCGAGTGGGCGATGGCGATCGTTCACGGCAAGGCGAGCCAGAGGCTCTCGCGTCGCTACGCGGCCGGCATCATCGCGCTCCGTCCCGAGTGCGACGGTCACATTCGCGGCTACGACGGCTCCGAAGAGGTGTGGGGCCGGTTCGGCGGATGCATCATCGACAGCCACTTGCCTCCGCCCGGCACGCCCACGCAGCCCGTCTCCGCCGGCTACATGGCGAACGCGTGGCTGCGCATGAAGCACCCCGACTACGACACGCTCCGATCGATGCTCGACTTCGTCGGACGCACGTTGAAGGTCCGCGCCTCATGATCACCGGAGAGATCCCGGCGATCGTCCTGCTCGGCGCCCAGCGCTACGACCCCACGCTGGGCGACGCGATCAAGGAGCTCGGCGTCACCGGGAAGATCGCCACCATCACCGCGGGCTGGCAGGAGCGCGAGGACGACGACGAGGACCTGAAGGAGCACCTCCAGGGCCGCGCCATCAACCTCGCGCTGCATGCGCGCGGCGAGGACGTCTTCCGCAAGGACAAGGAGCTCCTCTCCGCGCATCGCGAGCGACAGACGCTCCTCCGGCACCGCCAGGACTTCTACCGCGTCCGCCTCGAGCACGCCCTCGATGCGCAGCACGTCATCGATCAGCGCGCCGCTCCGGACGACATCCTCGAGGACGAGGCGCGCACGTCCATCGACGCCATCCGCAACATCGACGCGCTCCATCTCGATCGCTGCACGCGCGACCGGCGCGAGTTCGACGCTCGCTACCGGCCGCTCGAGCGACCTGCCATCGCGGAGCATCGCGCGCAGCTCGCGGCGATCCTCGACGACTGCGAGGCGATCGCCATCTCGGGAGGTCATGTCGCGTCGCTGCTCAATCGCCTTCGGCTCTTCGGGATCGCCGATTTCGCGCACGGAAAGACCATTTTCGCGTGGTGCGCCGGCGCGATGGCGATCAGCGAGCGCGTCGTGCTCTTCCACGATTCGCCGCCGCAGGGACCTGGCGCTGCCGAGGTCCTCGACGCCGGTCTCGGCTTCGTCGGCGACGTCGTCGTGCTCCCGCAACCGGAGTTCCGGCTGCGTCTCGGCGATCGCGCGCGCCTCAAGGTCATGGTCCGGCGCTTCGCCCCCGCCACGTGCATCGCCATGCCCGCGCGCTCGCGCGTGACGTGGCTGCGCACGGGGCCGACCGCGCCGTACGGAGCATTCGCGATCCGCGACGACGGCACGCACTCGTTCGAACCCCCTCCGCGCAGCCGCTCGGGTCCGTCGAGCACCTCCGTAGACATCAGTCCCTCGAGCACGGCGATCCCCGTCAGCTCCGGCAGCCGCCCCAGGCTCGTGTGATGAACCGCATCCTCGCCATCCAGGATCTCATCCGGTCGAACCCCGACGGCGGCAAGGTCGACGCGTTCTTCAACGCGCCCGGGCGCACGTTCCCGATCGTCGAAGGCCCGCACGCCACGTTCGTGTGGCGCGGCGACGCTGACGGCGTGAGCCTGCGCCACTGGATCTTCGGGCTCGAGTCCGAGAGCTCGCTCGCGCGTATACCGAATACCGATCTCTGGTATCTCACGCTCGATATCCCTCATGGGTCGCGTGTTGAATACAAGTTCGAGCTCCACCGCCACGGTGGCAGCCAGTGGATCGAGGATCCGCGGAACCCGAACCGCGCGCGCGATCCGTTCGGCGCGAACTCGGTCCTCCAGGGTGAGGGCTACGAGGTACCGGATTGGGTCGCGCCGGACCCCGACGCACGCCCCGGCCTGCTCGAGCCGTTCTCGTTCCACTCGAAGGCGTTCGACGCCAAGCGCCACGGCGCGATCTACCTGCCGGCCCGCTTCCGCAAGACGCGCCTCTATCCGCTGCTCGTCGTCCACGACGGCAGCGACTACGTGAACTTCGCGAACATGCGGACGGTCCTCGACAACCTGATCCACAGGCTCGAGATCCCCGACATCATCGTCGCGTTCACGGACTCGCCCGATCGCCTGCGCGAGTACGCCAACGACGAGCGCCACGCGAAGTTCCTCACCGAGGAGCTCCTCGCCGATCTCACCGGACGGCTCCCCATCATCGATCGGCCGCAGGCTCGGTGCCTCATGGGCGCGAGCTTCGGGGCCGTCGCCGCGTTCTCGACGGCCGTCCGCTATCCGGACGTCTGGGGCCGGCTCTTGCTCCAGTCGGGGTCGTTCGCGTTCACGGACATCGGCACGCGGAACCGTCGCGGACCGCTGTTCGATCGCGTCGTCGAGTTCGTGAACCAGGTCCGCCAGGAGCCGAAGGCGGTGAGCGAGCGCATCTTCATGAGCTGCGGCGTCTACGAGTCGCTCATCTACGAGAACCGCTCGCTCGTGCCGCTGCTCGACGCGACCGGTATGCAGGTGAAGTTCGTCGAGGCCCGCGATGGTCACAACTGGGAAAACTGGCGGGATCGTCTTCGTGAAGGGCTCTCTTGGCTCTTCCCGGGGCCGCTGATGTTCGTCTACGAGTAGGAAGCTGCCATGGCCGAAGTCGTGCGTCGCATCGGATTGTCGCTCGGAGCAGACATCGATTGGCCTCTCTGCTTCGAGGCCCTGATGAAGAAGCTCGACCTCCGCATCCCCGTCCAGGATGGCGAGGACGGAAGCGGCGACACGCTGCGCTTCGAGGTCGAGCGCGTGTTCATCGAGCCGTACGACCTGCGCCAGCCTTGCAAGTACGACGTCGTCGTCGACCGGCTCACGCACTGGTACCACACGAGCCGTGAGTGGATAAAAAAGGCCATCATCATGGATGGCCTCTACGTGTTCAACAACCCGTGGAGCGTGCAGGCCAACGAGAAGCACACGTCGTACTGCGCGATGATGGCGCTCGGCATGCCCATCCCCGACACGTGGATGGTGCCGCCGAAGACGTACGAGCCGACGCCCGATCTCAAGCCGACGCTCTCGCGCTACGCGAAGCTCTTCGACGTGCGTCGCATCGGCGATCGCATCGGCTGGCCGATGTTCATGAAGCCGTACGACGGCGGCGGCTGGCGCGCCGTCACGAAGGTCGACGACGCCGCGGCCGTGTACAAGGCATACGACGAGAGCGGCAAGGCGGTCATGCACCTCCAGGCGGCGGTGAACGGCTTCGACCGCTTCGTCCGCTGCATCGGCTTCGGACCGCAGACGCACTACGTGCTCTACGATCCCGAGGCGCCGCTCCACGATCGCTACACGATGAAGACGGACTTCATCTCCGACGCGGAGAAGGAGCACCTCCGCAAGGTGACGCTCACCATCAACGCGTTCTTCGGGTGGGAGTTCAACTCGTGCGAGTCGCTCCGCAAGGGCGACGTGTGGCACCCGATCGACTTCGCGAATCCCTGTCCGGATTCGCAGGTCACGTCGCTGCACTTCCATTTCCCGTGGATGGTCAAAGCCTATATCCGCTGGTCGGTATTCTGCGCCGCGACGAAGCGGAAGATGCGCAAGAACCAGGACTGGGCGCCGTTCTACGAGATAGCGGCGCTCGATATTCCGTATTCGGAAAAGCTGGATCGCTATGCCGCGATTGCCGACGAGCGATTCGAGACGGCGCGCTTCGAGGCGTTCTGCGCAAAGCACCTCGCGCACCTCGACGAGGTCGCCTGGGAGTTCTTCGGCACCGACGAGGCGAAGGACGCCGTGCGCCAGAAGGTGACCGCGCTCTTCCCGCCGCACGAGATCGAGCGATTTACCGAGCTCTTTTGGGGTCGCATCCAGGAGTGGCGCCGTGCGGAGAAGCCGGCGAAGGCGTGATATCGTCACGAGACGTGCGGATTCGCCTCTCGTTCGTGATCGGTCTCGTTGCGCTCGCCGGAATGGCGTCTGCGGCGGCGTGCTCGTCGTTCGGCGACACGAGCGAGCCGCTGCCGGACGAGGCGGGCGATGCGGCGACCGTGCCGGAAGGAGCCGCCCCGGCCGAGAGCGGCGCCGACGCCGACGCCGCCGTCGATGGGTCGGTGGCGTTCCCGTGCAAGGCCGGGCAGACCGCGTTCTGCCAGGATTTCGATACGGCTCCGAGGCCGTGGGCGTTCACGTTCGTCGGTGAGCAGGGCGATGCCGGAGGCAGCGACGCGAGCGTCGCTTCGGTCACGACCACGACCGCCGACCTGCCGCCGTCGGCGCCGAACGCGCTCCACGCTCACCTCGCGCCGGGCGGAGACCAAGCGGTCCTCACGCTCGCCCTGCCCGCCCAGGGCAACGTCATGCGCGTTCAGTTCGACGTAC
>JAQBQJ010000306.1 GCA_028287065.1 Labilithrix sp.
AGGAAGCGACGTGCGACAGGTCCGTCATCGTGCGCTCTCGGCACGCGCGCTGTGTCTCGCCGTTCTCGCGACCGTGGCGATTGCCCACAGCGCGTGCTCGTCGCCGGCTCCGCCGCATGCGCCGTCCCGCGTGCCGGCGCCCGCGCCGACGAGCACCGCGCCGAGCCCGAACGACGACGACGGCGACGGACTTCCGGACGCTCCCCCGCCCTCCGGACCCGTCGGATCGGGCGGAAATCACGGCATCCGCGGGTTCGACGACGCGAAGCGCGAGCTCGGCAGGATCTACGGCGCCGCCGGCCAGCACATCGATCTCTATTGCGGATGCACCTTCGCGATCGCCTCCGGTCACGGCATGCGCGTCGACCTCGCCGGCTGCGGCTACGTGCCCGCCCGCGACGCGGCGCGCGCCGAGCGCATCGAGTGGGAGCACGCCGTCCCCGCGGCGGCGTTCGGGCACACCTTCTCGGAGTGGCGCGAGGGACACCCGAAGTGCGTCGACGGCAAGGGCAAGAAGTTCCACGGACGCAAATGCGCGCGCATCGCGTCCGCCGAGTTCGCGCGCATCGAGGCCGACCTCCACAACCTCTTCCCCGTCGTCGGTGAGGTGAACGGGCTCCGCGCCGATCTGCCGATGGGCGTCCTCGGCACCGGCAACGCCGACAAGGCATCGAGCTTCCGCTTCGGCGGATGCCAGAGCGCGATCGAGCGCGGCGTGTTCATGCCGCGGCGCGAGGTGCACGGCGATCTCGCGCGCGCCTACAAGTACATGGACCGCAGCTACCCCGAGCGGCACCTCATCGACGACGCGCACCGCGCGCTCTTCGACACGTGGGACCTCGAGGACCCGCCCGACGCGTGGGAGCGCGAGCGCAACAAGAAGATCGCCGCGCGCCAGGGCAACCCCAACGCATTCATCCCGGACTGACGATGGCCGGTCTCGGCAGTCTCTTCGACGTACGAGCCGACGAGCGGCGTCCGGCAACGCTCGCGTTCCTCGCGCTGCTCGGGATCACGGCGGCGCACACGCTGATCGAGACGGCGCGCGATGCGCTCTTCCTCACCAAGGTGCCGATCGAGTACCTGCCCGCGCTCTATCTCGCGATCGCCGCCGCGGGCCTCGTCACGACGCGCGCCGGCGCTGCGCTCGAGGCACGTCGCGATCCCGGCGCCGCTCCTCGCTTCGATCCCGTCGCGACCTCGCTCGTCGCGGGGGCCGTCGTCACCGGCGCGTTCTGGATCGGAACCGCCGCGCCGAGCCGCGCTGTCCTCTACGGGCTCTACGTGTGGAGCGGGATCTTCGCCGCGTGGGTCGCGGGCAGGCTCTGGATCCGGCTCGGCGCGATCTTCACCGTCGTGCAGGCGAAGCGGCTCTATGGCGTCGTGGGTACCGGCGGCGTTCTCGGCGCCGTCCTCGGTGCCGCGGCGGCGCGCGCGAGCCTCACGCTCATCGACGTTCGACATCTCCTGCTCATCGGCTCGGCGTTGCTCGTCGCGACGGCGATCGGTCCCGCGGCGCTGCTCCCGCGACCTGTCGCCGAGCCGAAGCGCCGGACCACGGCGAGCCAGCGCGACCAGGCCGGCGAAGGAGCGGCCGTCGCGCCGTCGCTCGGCGCGCAGATCGGCGGAGTCGCGCGTCATCCCTACCTCGTGCGCGTGCTCGGGATCGTGATGGTCACGGCCGCGGTCGGCACCGCGATCGACTTCGTCTTCAAGAGCGAGGTCGCCGCGCACATCAAGGACCCGCGCGCGCTCGCGTCCTTTCTGGCCACCGTGTCGCTCGCTACCAACGTCGCCTCGCTGATCGCGCAGTCGATCGGCGTCGGGATCGTGATGCGCGTCCTCGGCGTGCATCGCGCTCTCTACGTCATGCCGCTTCTCATCGGCTTCGGCGCAGGCGCGGCGGTCCTCGGTCTCGGCTTCGGCGCGGCGATCGCCATGCGCAGCATCGACGGCTCGCTCCGGCAGTCGCTGCAGAAGACGAGCGTGGAGCTCCTCTTCGTCCCGTTGCCGGATGCGCTGCGAGGGCGCGCGAAGCCGATCGTCGATCTCGTCGGCCAGCGCGGAGGTCAGGCCGTCACGTCGATCGCGATCCTCGCGCTGGTCTATCTCGTCGGGCGATACGTCGGGCCCGATCGCTCCACGCAAGCGGTCGGCATCGTCGTCGCGGCGCTCGCGGCGTGCTGGCTCCTGCTCGCGCGCGGGATCCGCTCGCGTTACCTCGACGTGTTCCGGTCCACGCTCCAGCGCGGACGCATCGAGCTGTCCGCGGGAATGCCCGCGCTCGACATGAGCGCGCTCGAGGCGCTCATCGCGTCGCTCAGCAGCCGCAAGGACGCGCAGGTGCTCGGCGCGCTCGATCTGCTCGCGGCGCAGTCGCGCGGGCGGCTGATCCCTTCGCTCATTCTCTTTCATCCGTCGAAGGCGGTCGTGCTCCGCGCGCTGGAGCTGCTCGTCGCGACGGGACGCACCGATTTCGTCCCGGTCGCCGATCGCCTGCTCGAGCATCTGGACGCGGAGGTCCGGGCCGCGGCGCTCCGCGCCCGGGCGGCGGTCGAGCACGACGCGGCCTTCCTTCACCGGCTGCTCGCCGATCCGCATGGCGAGATCCGCGCGACAGCCCTCGTGGCGCTCGCGACACGACGCGAGCTGTCGCCTGAGGAGATCGAGCGACACATGCGCGAGATCGCTGCGACCTCGACCGAGGTCCGGCACGCGCTCGCTCGCGCGCTCGGCGAGGTGAAGCTCCGGCCACGCTCGAGCATCGAGGACGCCGCGGACGTCACGGCGCGCGAGGGGATCGAGCGTGCGCTCCTCATGCTCGCGGCCGACGACGACCCGCAGACGCGCATGCTCGCGGCCACGGCGATGGGTCAGGTCGGGGCGCCTTCGTTCGTCCCGGCGCTCCTGCGCATGCTCGACGCGCGACGCACCGGACTGCCGGCGGTCGAGGCGCTCGCGGAGATGGGCGACGTGGCGGTGGCCGCCGTCGACGAGGCGCTCGACGACGAGACGACGCACGAGGAGACGAAGTGGCGGCTCCTGCGCGTGCTCTCGCGTTCGCGCGCGGCCGATGCCGTGCCGCGGCTCGCCAAGCGGCTCGCCGGGAGCCGCGACACGATGCTCCGCACGCGCATCTTGCGGGCGCTGCGAGGCGCGCAGATCTCGGGGATCGCGATCCCGCTCGACGCGAAGACGCTGCGCGCGCTCGCGAACGAGACCGTCGCGGCGGCGGCTCGCGCGCTCTCGTTCCGCCTCGCGCATGCGAAGCTGCTCGAAGCGACGCCCGCGCATCGCACGACGGCCGCGGAGCTTTTGCAGAAGCTCCTTCGCGACAAGGAGATCGAGGCGACGGACCGCCTCTTCCTCGTGCTCGGTCTCCTCTATCCTTCGGAGCGCTTCGTCAGCATCCAGCGGGGGCTCGCCAGCGCGAACCCCAAGGCTCGTGCATCGAGCCGCGAGCTGCTCGAGAACGTCGTGCGGCCTCCTCTTCGCGAGCCGGTGCTCGCGGTGGTCGACGACGTCACGGATCGCGAGCGCCTGCTCCGCATCGGCAAGGAGCGAAGCGAGGAGACGTACGGCGCGCTCCTCGGCGCGATGATCGATCAAGGCGGCGAGCTCGGCGTCCTCGCTGCGCATCATGCGTCGGAGCTCGGCCTGCGCGACTCGGTGAGGGATGCCGCGCAGCGCCTCGACGCGTCGAAGACGGCGTTCGGCGCGGAGCTCTCCGCTCGCGAAGTCAGCACGCCGCCGGTGCGCGCCACGGAGGTGACGGCATGATCGATCTCACCGAGAAGATGCTGCATGTGAAGCAGATCCCGGTCGGCGCGATGCTCCCCGCGCCGGTGCTGAGGGTCATCGCGGCACATCTCCAGGAGCGCACGTTCGCGAAGGGCGCGCTGTTGATGCGGCGCGGAGAGCCGATCGACGGCCTGCACATGCTCACGGACGGCTCGGTGGCGCTCACGCGCGAGGGCACGTCGCTCGGCGATCTCGACGCGCCGCAGACGCTCGGGTTCCTCGGCATCCTTGCGCGCGCGGACGGGCCCTACGACGCGACGGCGAAGAACGAGGTGACCGCCCTCGAGCTCGAGACCGACACGTTGCTCGAGCTGCTCGAGGATCACTTCGAGCTGCTCGCGGCGACGCTTCGATACCTTGCCGAGCGTCTGTACTTCGACATGCAGGACCTCCCGAAGGAGGCGCTCGGCATCCCACCGACGGACGTGGGCCCGGTGCCGGACCGGCCGCTCGATCTCGTCGAGAAGGTGATGTTCCTACGCACGACGACGGGCCTGACGCAGGCGAGCGTGAACGCGCTCGCGGTGCTGGCGCGACAGATGGAGGAAGTACGCGTGAGCCCGGGCACGCGTTTCTGGAACGTCGGCGAGTCGTCGGAGCGCGTGCTGTTCATGGTCAAGGGCACGGTGCACTGCACGACGGCGGACGGACGCGACTTCCGCTATGGCGCGGGCACGGGCGTGGGAGGCGTGGAGGCGCTGGCAGATCGTCCGCGCTGGTACGGCGTGACGGCGGAGACGGACGTCGTGGGCCTGCTCGGGGATACCGATCAGCTGATGGACATCTTCGAAACGCAGTTCCGCATGGCGATGGACTTCATCGGCATGCTCGCGCGAGCCGAGATCGGCATGCTGGCGCGCCGAGCAGCCCTCGGCCAAAAGCCACTGACGGCCGTCCGCGACCTGACGAAGCTGACGGGCGTACGCGTGGGCGCTTAGCGACGAGACTCCGTTACACGGAAGCTCGGAGGCTCGGAGGCGAGAGGGAAAGATCTATTGTCTGCGAGCTGCCGCAGTCGATCCGAGACTGCGGAAGTCGCGGATCGAGGCGGCAGGTCGGAGACTCGAGAATCTCTCCGAGCTTCCGAGCTTCCGTGTAAGTCTCAGCCTGCCAGGCGCATCACGAACCACACGCCGCCCGCGAGCGCGACGGCGCCGCTCAGGACGCGGACGCCTCGTGGCTCGAACCAGTCTTTCTGGCGGATCAGCATCACCATCGGGAGGACCAGCGACATCGCGAAGAGCTGGCCCGCTTCGACGCCGAGGTTGAACGTCACCAGCGCCGTCGGGATCTGCACGCGCGGGAGGTTGATCTCCTGCAGCGCGCCCGCGAACCCGAAGCCGTGGATCAGCCCGAACGGGAACGTGATGCGCCAGCGCTTGCTCGCGTCCTTCACGAAGAAGTTCTCGATCCCGACATACGCGATCGACAGCGCGATCGCCGGCTCCACGAACCGCGGGCTCGGCGTGAACACACCGAGCACCGCGATGGCGAGCGTGATCGAGTGCGCGATCGTGAACGCGGTCACGACCGCGAGCAGCTCCTTCACGCGCGCGCGCAGCAGCACGAGGCCGAACAGGAACACGAGGTGGTCGTACCCGGTGAGGATGTGCTCGATCCCCATCTTGAAGAACGACCATGCCGACGACGCGGACGGCTCCGTTGCCGGCGGCGGCGCGTTCGCGCTCGCAGTTCCGGAGGCGCCCGACGCACCGGCTTCGGCCGGCGCGGACTGCGCGATCGTGAAGCTCGAGTGGCCCTTGTAGAGGACCTCGTCGTGCGTCGTCGTGCCGATGGCGCGCGCGACGTGGCGATGACCGTGCGAGAGGTCGTCGAGCAACGTGACGTCGACGTCGAACGGCTTGTCCTTCGACGCGCAGTCGAAGCGTCCGTCGACCGCGAGGCCGTCTTGCTCGGTCAGCGCCGCGGAGACGAGCACCGGCGCGCACGCGGCGCCGCTCTGCGTGACGTGCACGCGACCGAGGACCTTCGACTCGAGGTCCTTCTTCGCCGACTCCACCTCGATCGCGGTCACGTGACCGTCGCGGTTCTCGTCGAGGTGCGGGAGAACGCTCGCGACCTCACCGCGCGCGAACGCGAGCTTGACCGCGACGCTCTCGCCCTTGGCGGAGTACTCACCCGTCGACAGCCCGATCGCATGCGCATCCGCGCGCACCGCGACGAGCGACGCAAACGCGAAAGCCGCAACCGCTGCGAAGCCGAGCGCCAGCTTTCCCATGCACGAGCTACGCGCCATGTGTCGACGTGGCTGCACCGCGCTCACAGATACCTCGACGGAGGCGCGACTCCCCGGAAAACCGCCACGTTCGTGGCAATGCGGCGCGGCTCTGCCGTTCGGCCCGCAGGCGCCAACCCCGCGGAATCAGGCCGCCCCCTCTCCTCTCGTACCGCTATCCCGCCGGAGGTGGGAGCAGGTGCGGTCGCGGTACAGCCGTTGCTCGAGGTGTGGGCCGAAAGGAAATTTTCGCCATGAGCATCGTCGAGCTTCTCGTCCTCCTCCTCATCGCCGGCATCTGTGGCGCAGTCGGCAAGGCCATCGTCGGCTGGTTCCCCGGAGGATTCCTCGCATCGATCGGCGTCGGCTTCGTCGGCGCGCTCGTCGGCACGTGGCTCGCGCGACTGATGGGCCTCCCCGAGCTGTTCGCCATCCACGTCGGCAACACGACGTTCCCGATCATCTGGTCGATCGCGGGCTCCGCGCTCTTCGTCGGTCTGATCTCGCTCATCGCCGGCCGCCGGCGCGCGCTCGTCTGAACGAACTGAACCACGGAGAGAACAAGATGCGCACGCACGAAAGTCCCGACTCGGTTCGCCGTTCGTCTGCCTCCTCGTCGTCGACGATCTACGCTTCGGCCGAGCGCATCACGCCCGAGCCGGGCGAAACGCTCGTCGAGCGTTACCGACTCGATAGCGAGGTCGCGCGCACCGAGGCGGGCGTCGTGTTCGACGCCGTCGATCTCGCGTTGAATCGACGTGTCGCGGTCGAGCTCGCGTCGAGCATCGAAGAGCCGAAGGCGCGCCGCAAGTGGACGCGCGACGCCATGCTCGCGCAGCGCCTCGAAGGCGTGCACGTGCTGCGCGTACTCGACGTGGGCACCACGCAGACCGGCGTGCCCTTCGTCGTCCGCGAGTCGGCGCTGTGCACGCTGGCCTCCGAGCTCGAGGCCAAGGGCGCGCTGCCCATGGCGCAGGCGGTGGGCTGGACGCTCGAGGCCTGCGAGGCCGTCGCAGAGGCGCATGCGCTCGGGATGGCGCACGGCGATCTCCGTCTCGACAACATGTACCTCGCGCGCGCGACGCCCGAGCCGATCGTGAAGGTCGCGTGGACGACCGCCGCGAAGGCGGAACGGGCGGCGCGCGAGGACGTGGCGCGCGACATTGCCGGGCTCGGCGTGATGCTCCGCGTGCTCGCGACCGGCCACGTGACCGCCGACGACGGCGCGGCGACGCTGCCGCGCGACCTCGCGCACGCGGTCGCACGTGCGCTCGCGCAGGATCCCGACGGCGCATTCCAGACCGTCTCCGCTCTCGCGCGCGCGCTCGCGCCGTACGCCCCGCAGGGCAACACATCGGCGAGGAACGTCGCGTTCCTGCTGTCGCGCACCAGGGACGCGGCGGGCCTGTCCGCGCCCGCAGGCGCGATCGCGCCCGCGGCCAATCGCGCGAGCATCACCGACGAGTGGTTCGGTCGTCCGTCGCGCACGTCGCTCGTCGAACAGGTCGCGCCGCCGCCGAAGCATCGCGGCGCGGCCTTCGCGCTCGTATCGATCGCGCTCATCGCGCTCGTGCTCGGCGGCTCGTGGCTGCTCTGGCACGACGGGAAGCTTCCGCGCTGGACCGGCGCGGCTCCGCCGGAGAGCGTCGGCACCGCCGAGGTGACGAACGCGCCGGTACCGCCGCCGGAGAATGCGACGGACGACGCAACGGAGAACGCGACGAACGAGTCGGCGAACGCGCAGCCGGACAATCCGGCGGGAGGGACGGCCGCCGCCGCTCCGGCGCCGGCAGCGACCGCGGTCGAGTCCCTGCCGAACGCAGCGGCGCCGGCCACCGAGCCCGAGACGACGCCGGCACGCCCGCAGACCGCAGCGCCTCGCGCGGCGCAGCCGCCAACCGATGCGGCGTCGAAGGCGAAGTCGGAGCTCCGCTACGTCGATCCGCAGCCGAGCGCGAGCGAGACGGAGCCCTCGAACGCGACGCCCTTCCCGACGCCCGGCCCTTCGAGCACGAGCACGAGCGCGACCGACACCGAGACCGCGCCTTCGACGATCCCGCCCCTCGAGACGCGCGAGCCGCTGCCGGCGCCGTCTGCGCAGCCGTCGCAGCGCGAGCCGGGCGGGATCTACTGACGCGCGCTACGCACCACCGAGCACGACCACACGCACATCGGGATCGGCGAACAGACGGAGCGCGCTCTCCGTCGCGCCGATCCCTTTGCTCACGATGAGCGGGCGCCCGCCGCCCACGTCGTAGCGGCCGCTCGAGAACTTCCGGCTCAACGGCCCTGCGCTCACGATCGGCACGCCGCCCGGCAGCGCGATGTGCCCGCCGTGCGTGTGGCCGCAGATCCCGACGTCGAACGGCGTGTCCCCGACGTACATCATCCCTTCCGGCGCGTGCATGAGCAGCAATTTCACGTCGCGTGCGCCGGCGAACGTCGCGGGCACGTCCGGCTCGCCGACCCACGGATCGTCGAGCCCGCAGATCGACACGTGCTCGAACGGCGCCGGAAGCGCGACGTTCTCGTTCACGAGCACGCGGAACCCGCCGGCCTCGAGCGCGCCGCGCAGCTCGTCTTCGCGCGACCACAGGTCGTGGTTCCCGAAAACCGCGAATTTCCCGAGCGGCGCCGGCACGTCCGCGAGGCGCCGGACGAGGCCATGGATGCCCTCGGGATGCAGGTACACGTAGTCGCCGCCGAGCAGCAGCACGTCCGCGGCGGCCTCGCGCAGCGCACGCGCGGCGTCGTCGAGGAGCGACGGATGCGTCGTCGGCCCGGCGTGGAGGTCCGACACGAACGCGATCCGCAGCGGACGCGTGCCCGCCGGCCAGCGCATGCAGCTCACGCGATGCTGGATCGTCGCGACCCGATGCTGGAGCCCGAGCCGGCGCACGAGCCGCGCGCTCCAGCCGCCGCGATACGCGCGCGCGAGCACCCACTCCGACGCCGCGCGCGTTCGGCTGTAGTCCTTGCCGCGACCTTCGAGAGGCATCGCGGCTCATCGTAGAGCAGCGTCAGCGCGCCGCCATGCGATCGTCGAGCAGAGCCTTGGCTTCGCGTGCACCGGTCGCGTCGAACGCGGCGTTCTTCTTCAGCGCGCCTTCGACGAGCGCCTTGCCCTTGGCGGTCTCGCCGGCTTTGATCCGGATCGCGCCCTCGTGGAACATCATGCGCGCGTCAGGCGTTCCGAGCCGGCGCGCCTTCACGATCGACGCCTTCGCTTCCGCGATGCGGCCCGTACGGTAGAGCGCCCATGCGAGAGCATCCTCGCTCACGATGTCCTTGCGGACCTCGTACTCCTCGCGTGCGAGCTTCAGCGCCTCGTCGGCGTCTGCTGCGCTCTTGCCCTTCGTCGAGAGCATGAGCGAGAGCGTGCGCGGATCGGTGCGACGTCCTTCACGCTCGGCCATCGCGTAGGCATCGGCGGCGCCCTTCGCGTCGCCGGCGGCCTCCTTCGCGTCGCCGAGCAGCCACGCCGTCTCGACCAGCGGGCTCACCTTCCACGCGCACTCGAAGAGCTCGACGGCGCGTCGATGGTCGCCTTTCGCCATCGCGACGCGACCCTTGCCGACGTTCGCGGGCGCGTAGTCCGCGATCCGCTCGAGCGCCTTGTCGAAGCCGGCGTCGGCGCCGTCGTAGTCGCCTTCGTGCCAGAACATCGTCGCGGCCTGCACGAACACCCACGCGCCCGGCTCGGGATCGGTCTTGCCCGCGCGACCGGAGTCGAGCGCGCGGCGCACGGCCTCGCGAGCAGAGGCGACGTCGCCGCGAAGCCACTGCAAGTGCGACGCGCGGCTGTACGAAGGAAGGTTCGGCTTGAGATCGATCATCTTCTGCGCGGCGTCGGTCGCCTCGTCGTAGCGGCCCATCTCGAGGTACGCGTCGCTGAGCGTGCCCCACGCCATCGGATCCTCGGGATGACGGCTCGTGACCTGCACGGCGAGCGCACGCGCCTCCTCGAACTCGTGACGGTTGAGCAGCACGAGGCCACGCAGATCGAGCGCGAGCTTCTGATCGGGGCTGCGCTCGAGCACGATCTCCGCGCATGCGTCGGCGTTGAGATAGAAGCCCGGGTCGGCGCTCTCGCGCGCCTTCCTGACCCACGCGCGACCGAGGATGATCCACGCGTCGTCCTTCGCGCGGTTGTCGCGGACGGCCTTCTGGGCCTCGGACACCGATTTGTCCGCGAGCGTCGTGCCCGTGCTCTTCGCGAGCGCGAGTCGCTGGTTTGCCGGAAGGCTCGCGTCGGGATCGACGGCGTTCGCGGTGGCAGCGGCCGGCTCGGCGGTGGCCGTGTCCTTCGTGGCCTTCGGCTCGGAGCAGCCGTTGAAGACGGAGACGGAGAGCGCGGCGAGAAGCGTGACGGTCAGGCAGGAGCGCGTCATGCCGGACCTACGCTCGGGTGCGCGGCGTGGATCGCCGGCAAATCCGGGCACGGCACGTCCGCGTGGGTCGCGAGATCCACGGCGCGTGCGTCGCGCCGATTGCACTGACAGCGCACGATGACGAGCCCACTGCCATTGTTTCGAAGGATCGTGAAACGTCGCTCGTGTACGTCGACGTCGGCATCTGTCGTGCGGCGCGTCGGCCCAGGCCTTGCTCAAAGGGTCTTCGTGCACCGAGATTACCGCGCCGAGCTGCCCCGCGACCCGGACACCCTTCGCCCTATCGCGTTGCCTTCGTATCTCGCGAACGGCAGCGGTCACGGCGCGACCTCGTCGCCCGCGGCGTCGGGCTTGCCAATCACGGCGCGCGGTCTCGCGTGGGTCGCCGCGATGACCGCCGCGC
Source organism: Labilithrix sp. (assembly GCA_028287065.1). Taxonomy (GTDB): domain Bacteria; phylum Myxococcota_A; class Polyangia; order Polyangiales; family Polyangiaceae; genus Labilithrix. The sequence continues at coordinate 10,832 of JAQBQJ010000306.1, forward strand.
TGATGTTCGCGTTCGTCAGCGGTGGTGCGCTCGTGCGCGCGACGTCTCGTCACTCCGGCACGGCCGCCGCGACGATGTCGCTCGAGGCGGCGCCGGCGCTCACGGGCGTCCCCGTCGCGGCACCTCGGAGCGCGCCGGCGATCGTGCAACCGAACGCGCCCGCTGCCGCGACACCCGTCGTTCAGGCGCCTCCGCCGGCGGTCCTCCAAGCGCCCGCCGAGGCTGCTGCAGCGGCGCAAGCGAACGACGAGGCCGCGAGCTCGAACGAAGCACCGGCCGCCGCTCGCAAGCCCGCGCGCAAGACGCGTCGCTTCGTGCCGGCGCGTCCGACCGCGCCGCCGCCGGCGTCTCCCGCGCCGAGCGCGACGCAGCGCCGTGCGGCCCCGTCGCCGGCGTCGAACGATGCGAAGCAGAAGGCGATCGACCTCCTCTTGAAGGCCTCGGCCGAGACGCCCGTCGGCGGTTGATCAGCGCGTCGATCAGCGCATGTAGCGCATGTCGATCAAGAGCGCGCCGTCCTGCTCGGTCGCGATCACACCGATGTGCGTGAAGTCGTCGATCGTCCCGTCGCGACGATCGATGACGATCTCGCCGCCGCCCTTCGCCTTCACGACGACCTCGTTCTTGTTGTTCGGCTTGCGGCGGAGCGTGACCTCGACGGGTCCCTTCGAGAAGTCGTCGAACGTCGCGGTGCGACCGTCGCTCTGCTTCGACCAGGTCGACTCGATCTTGGGATCGCCGAGGAGCTTGGTCGCGCGCTTCTCGACCTTGCGCGAAGCGAAGGTGACCTTCACGCAGACCCAGCTGTCGTCGCACTTCTCGGCGGCGGCTTCGACGGGCGCGGGCGCGGGCGTCGCGGCGGGCTCGACGGACGCGGGCGTGGTCTCGACGGCGGGCGCGGGCTCGGCGACGGGAGCTGCGACAGCGGATGTCGTCGTGGGGGTCGCGGCGGGAACGGCGGCGCCGCCGCAGGCGGCCGCGGTGGTGGCGAGGAGAGCGAAAGCGAGGGAAGAGGAAAGCTTCATGGGCGGGGTGTAGCCCAATGTGGGGGAGGTGTCAGGGGGCGGGGCCTGGTTTTGTCGGAGAGAACAGGTGATGGAAACGGAAATGAAAATGGAAATGCCGGAGGTGCGCGTCTCTTCTCGGCATTTCCATTTCCATTTCCATTTCCATCACCTGTTTTCTTCAAAATAGAAAAACCCCCGAGAGGACCATTCCTCCCGGGGGGCCACCCTCGCCGTCACCTGCCGTGACGCGAGATTGTCCTTTCAGGGCGCCGCCTTGCCGTGCCCGTCCTGGAAGCCCTCGTGCGGGACGCCGAGGTACGGGAACTGTTTCTGGAACGCGACGTCGTTCGACTGCGCGCCGTCGGAGACCGCGACCGTGCCCTTCGAGAGGAGCACCGACAGGAGAACGTCGGTCACGTCCGCCTGCTCCTTGTTCGGAGCCGCGCCGTACGGGATCGGACGGCCGTTCGGGAAGCGCGAGTCGAGGCCGAGGTCGACGCGGAGGACGTCGCCCGTCGCGCTGAGCGGGATGTCGTGACCCGAGGCCTTGAGGTTGATCGTGTCGATGATGTCGAGACGGTCATGCTTCAGCGCGTCGACCGCGTCCTGCGGCACGCCGAGCGCGTTGTAGATGCCGACCGCTTCTGCGTCGCGGACGATGACCGGGTTCAGGAAGTACGCGCCGAAGTTGGCGACGTCCTTCGCGGGCTTCGTGCGGTTGTACTTGTCCTTGTCCTGGAGACCGATGACGGCCTCGTTGATCAGCGGGAGGCCGAGGCGCGAGACCTGGACCCACGAGCCGAAGTTCGACTCGCCACCGCCGCGGTGGAGGATGCGGACCTGACGGCGGCTCGCGGAAGCCCACACGCCGATCGTGTTGTCGTCGCTCGCGCCGGCCTTCGGGGCCTGACCGTCGACGGTGAGCGAAGACGTGGGAATTTCCAGGGCGATCGAGTGGTTGTTGTAGCCCGCGACGTTGTCGCGCGCCGTGCCGCCGAGGAGGTTCGCGAGGTCGAAGATGCGACCGATGTCGACGTAGAAGCCGTCGTCCGTCTGGCCGGCCCAGACGCGTCCCTGCTGGCCCTGGAAGCCGAGCGGGCTCACGTACTTGCCCATGAAGGCTTCGTCGTACTTCGGCGTGTCATAGACGATCTTGTTCGTGTTCGGTCCGATGTTGACCGGCGCGACCGGGAGGCCCTGGCCGAGCACCTCGCGCGTGACCTTGCCGTTCTTGCCGTGCGTGAGCTTCGTGAGCCAGTAGGTCTGCTTGCGACCGGTGAGCTGCGAGAAGAACTCCTTGCCGCCGCCGAGCGGCTTCGACAGATCCGCCGGGTTGACGTTGGCGATCGACGTCGACGAGAACTGCACCTGGTAGGTGACCACGTCGTCGAGGCTCTTGTTGCCGCGCGTGATGTGGAACTCGTAGAGGACGTCGTCCGAGAACTCGTTGTAGTTGGGGCCGCCGGACGGCTCCTCGAGCGGATTGTACGAAGCGACGAGGTACAGCTTGTCGTGCGCGCCGTCGTTCACCCATGCCCACGTGTCCGTGTTGTCGGCGGCCGGGTCGAACCCGATGGCCGGCGCTTCACGGTGGCTGGACGCGCTGGCGAGCGAGACCATGCCGGTCAGAGCGAGAGCCGAGAGCGAACCCGCGAGAAAATGACGAGCCTTCATGATTGATCGATCTCCGAAAAACTTTTCTTGATGAAGTGGGCGCGACGACCGCGCCGGGTATGAGCTGAAGTCCCTATTTTTCAGGGCTTCAGCACGTAGACGGTGCCGGTTCCGTTGGCGTGGCTGTCGGCCCAGGCGAAGACCTCGGCGTTGCGCGCACGATGCAGACCGGCGGACTCGTAGAACTCGCCGATCTTGTCGCTGAGCTGCGACACGGCGCGGTCACCGAGCGAGACACGGAAGACGCGGTCGGTGCCGGACTCCTTGTCGAGCCCGCTGACGAGCACGGCGCTCTCGTCGTTCACCAGCGCGATGCCGGCGGGGTGACCGACGGCGAGACCGTCGATCAGGATCTCGGTCTTGCCGTCCGGCATGACCTTGACGACCGACGCGAGAGCCTGACCGCTCGCGATCGAGCTGCCCGTGTCGACGACGTAAGCGACGCCGTCACGAGCCACCGCGACACCACCGGGGTCCGTGAAGGGACCACCGACCGCGACGGGAGCAGCGGCGCCGCCCCCGATGCCCGTCTTGAAGAGGCCGGCCTGGCCGTCCTTCTTGCCCGTCACGAAGAGCGAAGCGCCCGACGCTTCGATCCCCGCGGGCGCGATGCCCTCGGTGCCTGCGAGGGCGCTCGGAGAGCCGCCACCGGCGTTCATCGAGAAGACGCGGCCCTCGCTGCGCTCTGCTCCAAGGGCTCCCTCTTCGGTGCTGCTGCCGTCGGCGCTCGAGTCGGCGATGAACAGCGTCTGTCCGTCATCCGAGATCGTGATGCCGAAGGGCGAGTTGAGGGGCGCACCCTCGAACAGCTTCGCCGCCGGTGCGCCGGGCGTCGCCGACGTCTTGTAGATGGCCGGCACGCGCTCCATGCGGATGCCGTCGGCGTCGAGACGGGAAGAGAATGCGATGAAGTAAACGTCCTTTCCGTCCGGAGACGGGGTTGCGTCGATCGGCATGGCCG
>JAQBQJ010000311.1 GCA_028287065.1 Labilithrix sp.
TCGAAGGGGGCTTTCATCATCAACAGCGGGCGCGAAGGCGTCCTCCTGGAGCTTGCACCGCAATGAACGAAGAGCTCTTCTCCGGAATCAAGGTCCTCGTCGCGCTCGCGCAGGCGGACGGTACGATCCACGACGGCGAGCGCATCGCGATCGAGAACGCGCTCGACGGCGCGGAGCTCCCCGAGGGGCAGACCGTGGCGACGCTCCTCGAGGCCACGATCGATCTCACCGTCGAGCTGGCTCGGATCACGAGTGGAGAAGCGCGCAAGCGCACGTACACGGCCGCGTGCGCTCTCGTGTACGTCGACGGCGAGGTCTCGCCGGACGAGCAGCGGATGCTCGAGCGCGTCTCGGCGGCGTTTGGACTCTCGGGCAGCGAAGGGAAGGACGAGGGCTTCGCGAAGTTCACCAGCGTCACGCCGCCGGCGATGGTCACGGAGGTCGACGACGCGGCGGAGCGCGAGCGCATCGTCACCGGCGAGATCGCGAGCGCAGCTTCGTTCAGCGCCGTCCTCGCGAGCGCGTCGCTCCCGATCGCGGCCGAGTCCTGCCTCTTCACGAACAACGTGCGGCTCTCGCGCAACATCGGGCTGTTCTACGGCCACGACGCGGACGACGCGTTCTGGCGGACCTTCGTGGGCAACGTGGTCGGCTCCGCCGCTTCGTGGTTTGCGATCACGTCGCTGCTCAAGCTGATTCCCGGCTCGGGCAACGCCTCTTCCGCCGCCTATGCGTCGACGTTCGCGCTCGGAAGGGCGACGCGCTTCTATTTCGAGAAGGCCGAGGACGTCTCCCCGTCCGCCCTTCGCGAGGCCTTCGTCGACGCGAAGAGAGAAGGACGGACGCTGGCGCGCGGAGCGACCGCCGCGATCACGGCGCGGCGAGAGCAGCTCCAGGCGCCGAAGGCCGCGCTGGACGCCGATCTCGCAGCCGGCACCATCACCGAGATCGCGTATGCCAACAAGCTCGTCACCCTTGCCTGACACCTGCCCGTCTCGATGATCGGATCGGCCGGGGCCAGTCACGACCTGTCCCCAGGAGGTTCAAGTCATGAGGATCGCGAAGCGCTGATCGACGCGATGTGATTGCAGGTCATCAGCCGGGGCGACGCTTCGCCCTGCCCGACTCGATCGACTCGATCACGTTGCGCAGCGTGCTCGCGAACTCGCTCGGCTTGTCGAGCATGAGCCAGTGGCTCGTGTTCTCGATGATGCGCGCGTCGAATTGCGGCGCGTGCGCGCGGTTGTGGTCGAGCGCGATGGGGCGGCGGTCGGCGTCGATCGCGACGATCGGCATCGCGAGATGATCCAAGGCAAGGTCTTCGCGGTAGGCGAAGAGCGAATCCAAGATCGCCGCGGTGCGAGCCGGATCTGCCGCCAGCGCGTCTCCTCGGACCCGCGCCACCACGTTCGGATCGGGGTCCTTCGGGAGCAGGTTCGGAAACTGCGTGTCGATGAAATTGCGGTAGTCGGCGCGCACCCCGCGTAGCACCTCGGCCCGAGCCTCCGCAGGCATGTGCGCGTCGACGTCGACGACGCTGTCGATCGGCACGACGCCGATGACGCGATCGCCGAGCTCACGCGCCGCCTCGAGAGCGATGGTGCCCGAGATCGAGTGACCGACGAGCGTGAATCTGTCGACACCGGCGGCGTTGACGACGGCGCGGATGTCGCCGGCGAAGGCTTCGATGCTCCACGTCTTCCGATCGGCTCCCGAGCCACCGGCGCCCGCGAGATCGAGGCGAACGACGCGGTGATCGCGCGCGAGATCGGCCGCGGCAACGTCCCAGTAGTGCAGGTTGCAATCCAAGCAGTGCGCGAGGACGACGACGGGCCCACTTCCTTCGGCGATGTAGTGGATCGGGACGCCGTCGGCCGACGCGACGCGTGCCTCGACCTTTGGGCTCGCAGGAGACAACGCGGGCGGCGTGCTCGATGCCGCGCTCGACCCGCAAGCGCTCGACGAGACGGCGAGAGCGGCGGCGCAGACGAACGCGAGTGAACGAGCAGTCATCGTGGCGTCTCCTGTTGCTTCGCTGCGAACCACGCGCATCCTGGGTGCGTCCTGATTTACGGGACGAAGCGAGTCGGCGGGAGTAACAAATCTGTCGCGATCGAAGAGCCATGCCTCAGGCCCGGTTCGTCGCCGGCCTCGGGAACGTGGCCGCGCTTGCCGATCTCGTCGGCCTTCCATCAACGTCGAGCGCGGGCACGTGCTCGCTGATTCAGGCGCTCACCGGCGCATCGAGGACGCTGCGGACCTTCCTCGCGAGCTGGTCGGGCGTGAATGGCTTCGCAAGGAACTGCGCCGGCGGCCACGGCTCGCCGCTCCTGAGCATCGTGCTCTCCGTATAACCGGAGACGTAGAGCACGCGCAGGCCGGGGCGAAGCGTGGTCAGGCGCTCGGCGACCTCGTGGCCGCTCATCTTCGGCATCACGACGTCGGTGAGCAGGAGGTCGATCGTTCCGCGATGCGCTGCGGCCAACCGGATGGCCTCCTCACCGCTCTGCGCAGCGATGACCACGTAGCCGAGCGCCTCCAGCCCTCGCGTCGAGATCCCACGGAGCATCGCGTGGTCCTCGACCAGCAGGATGGTCTCGCCCTTCGCCGACGGCGACGCGACCATTCCCTGCGTGCGCGACGTGGCCTCCTTCGACGAGCGCGGAAGGTAGATCTTGAACGTCGTGCCCCGACCTGGCTCGCTGTAGACCCAGATGTACCCGCCCGCTTGCTTCACGATGCCGTAGCTCGTCGCGAGCCCGAGGCCCGTTCCCTCGCCCGCCGCCTTCGTGGTGAAGAACGGCTCGAAGACGTGGTCGAGCACCTCGCGTGTCATGCCCGTCCCCGTGTCGGAGAGCGCCAGCATCGCGAAGGGCCCGGGAGTGATGCCCGTCTGACTGGCGGCGTAGTCCTCACCGATGTGGACAGTGCCCGTCTCGATGGTGAGGGCGCCTCCATTGGGCATCGCGTCTCGAGCATTGACTGCGAGGTTCAGGA
>JAQBQJ010000337.1 GCA_028287065.1 Labilithrix sp.
AGCTACGCCTTCCTCCTCCGAATGCACTCACTCACGTGCAGCGCCAGCTCCTTCGGCAAGCACGGCTTCGCCACGAAGAAATCCGCGCCCGCCTCCTTCGCTCGCCGCCGCGATTCCGGTTCCCGGAATGCGCTCAGTGCCACGATGCCGATCGTGCTCGTCGTCGGGTCGGCCTTCAGCAGCTTCGTTGCTTCCCAGCCGTCGATGCCCGGCATCGACAGATCCATCACCACGATCGACGGGTGGAGCTCCTTCGCGAGCGCGATGCCTACCGTTGCGTCCTCCGCTTCGGCCACGCGGTAGCCCGCACTTTCGAGGTAGTCGCGGTACATCAGACGGTTGTCGTCGCCGTCGTCGACGATCAGCACCAGCGGCGCGTCGGCGGGCGAAATGGCCGGTTGACCCACACTATCAGCCTGCTCCCGCACGCCACCCCGCGCAACGCGGCGCTGCGACGCGCCGTTTCTCGCGGACAAACCACGGGCTCGACAAAGCGCGCGCGGATGGCCGCGCCCACGGCGCTACTGCGGCCGCCAGCCGCGTTGTGCGCACGCGCGCGCTGCGGCAAGATCGTCCTTCGTGGAGCTCCCGTTTCATCTCGCGTCGTCGAAGAGCCGGCCGCCGCAATCGCCACGAACCGTTGCGTCTGCCGACGAAGCTGCGCCCGTCGCCGAGCGCCTCGTCCTCATCGCCGACGATTACGCGGACACGCGCGTGCTCTACGTCGAGCACCTCCGCGAAGCCGGCTTCCGCGTCGTCGAAGCGACCGACGGTGAACAGGCCGTCGCGCTCGCGGTGTCCCTGCGCCCCGACGCGATCGTGATGGACCTCTCGATGCCGAAGCTCGACGGATGGGACGCCACGCGACGCATCCGCAGCGCTCCGGGCCTCGAGCACACGTACATCATCGCGCTCAGCGCGATGGACGGCGAGATCAGCCGCAGCATGGCGTTCGATGCAGGATGCAACGATTTCATCGCGAAGCCGTTCCTCGCCACCGCGCTCGTCCAGGTACTCGCGCTCCACTTCCGCGGCGACCGCTCGGGCGGCAGCAGCCCGCCCGCCTGATCGGCGCGTAGGATTTCACAGGGAAGCTCGGAATCGTCGGCCGTGACGGCGCGAGGGTCGTTGACGCCGTAGCGCGCCGGCGCGACGCTTCGTGTTCGCCCATGACGACGAAGGACAGCGAGACGGTCGAGGGAATGGTGTGGGCGGTCGTCCTCCTCGTCGAGCTCGGCGCGCCCCAGGTCGCTGCACTGAGGGCCGGGCTCGAGAGCGCATCGATCGTCGTGCTCGTCGAGGGCAGCATGCTCCGCGCATCGCAGCTCGTCGCCGAGCAGAGACCGCACGTGGTGGTCGCGCCGGCTTCGCTCCCTGCGGAGCGAACGCATGTGCTGCGCGACGCGGCGAAGGACGTCGGCCTCGAGGTGATGCTCGTCGGTGCGACCGCGAATACCGATTCTATCGTGCACGACGTCCGGGCGGCCGTCGCGCGCGTCTCGGCGAAGCGATCGGGCCGTCGCTGACGCGCTGGCGCCGGAGATGGAGGCGCGCGGGTGGATGCAGCTCCGTCCTCGGCTGAAGCGGCGTCAGGTGCCAGCGGTACATCGCGAACAGGCTCGCGGCCATGAGCAAGTGCCATGCTGCATGCCCGTTCACGACGTGAGCTGCGGGACTGCAAACGACGCGGTTCACGTCGACCCACCACAGTGCATAGCCGGGGATGAACGTCGCCCATGACCACGCGAGCCATCGGTGCGCTCGCCAAGGGCCCGAGCGGCGGAGGATCGCGAGCTCGAGGAGTCCCGCCGTCGCCATCTCGACGCCGTAGATCGTGCGCTCGTGTGCTTCGAATGCGATGGCCGCGAGCGTGCCGATCGCAGCGAGTGACCAGAACGTGCGCATGTCGCTTCGCGCGGGGAAGAGACGTCGCATGTTCGCCGCGATCAGGAACGCCGCCGTCGCCTGCATGCCCGCGGTATCGAGCAATCCGCCAAGATACGTGCGTGTTGCATGGAACGCCGCGGAGCCGACACCGAGGAACAGAGCCACCCACGCGAACCGGCGCACGAGGCGCGGTGCGGTCGGGGCGCACCGCAGCATCCACAGGCCACAGGCGACGAAGCCGACGTTCGACCACGTGTTCGCGGGCTCGCGCACGTAGCCGCAGACTGCGTCCTCGCAGAAGCGCGAGGTCGCAGGTTCGAGCCACGTCCAGGGACACGACGGCGGCATGCGCGCGTGTCGCGACGCACGTCCCGCACCGGCGATGCTAGAAGAATCGAGTGAGAGCTCATCGCGAACGTCACACGAACGGCCGTAATGGATGGCTGCGTGCAGCCGTCCTCGGCGCCGACGACGGGATCGTGTCCACCGCCAGCCTGATGATCGGCGTCGCAGCGGCGGCCGCGTCGAAGGAATCAACGCTCGTGGCCGGCATCGCCGGGCTCGTCGCGGGAGCGCTCTCGATGGCCGCCGGCGAGTACGTGTCGGTGAGCTCGCAGCGCGACGCCGAGCTAGCCGACATCGACCGCGAGAAACACGAGCTCGCGACGGATCCGAAAGGAGAGCTCGAGGAGCTCGCGGCGATCTACCGCAAGCGTGGGCTCGAGCCCGCGCTCGCGATGAAGGTGGCCGAGCAGCTCAGCGCCGCCGAGAACCGACTCACGGTCCACATGCGCGACGAGCTCGGCCTCGACGAATCGACGCTCGCGAACCCGTTCCAGGCAGCGCTCGTCTCGGCCGCGAGCTTCTCCGGCCTCGCGATCCTGCCGGTGCTCGCGCTGCTCGTTGCGCCCGCGTCGCTGCGCATCGTCGCGATCGCGATCGTCAGCCTCGCGAGCCTCGGTCTACTGGGCGCGCTCGGAGGTCGACTCGGCGGCGCGCCGATCGGCCGCGCATCGCTGCGCGTGATGCTCGGCGGTGGAGCGGCAATGGCGGTCACTGCGCTGATCGGTCACCTGCTCCGTCTCGCCGGCATCGGCTGAGCCTCCGTCGTGCGCGAGCCTGCGTTCGCATCGCATTTGCACGCTGGCGCGCGCGTGACGATGTTTGGGAGAGAAAGCGATGCGCAAAGCCATCCGTATCGGCCGATTGTTCGGGATCGAGCTCCAGCTCGATTCGAGCTGGTTGTTCGTGTTCGCGCTCGTCGTGTGGAGCCTCACGTCGGTGTTCGGCGCGTGGCACCCGGCGTGGACCACGGGCACTGCCGTCGCGGCCGCCGTCGTCACGGGCCTCGCGTTCTTCGCCTCCGTCGTGTTCCACGAGCTCGCGCACGCGCTCGTCGCGAAGCTGTACGAGCTGCCGGTACGGGACATCACGCTTCACATGTTCGGCGGCGTCTCGAACATCGAGCGTGAGCCACCCACGCCGGGCGCCGAGCTCCTGATCGCGGTGGTCGGACCCATCGCGAGCGTGACGCTCGGCATCGGGATGCTCGTCGTCGCGGCGCACGTCACGGGAACGAGCTTCTTGCCGAGCGCGAACATGCCGGGCGCCGAGCTCATGGCCGATCTCGATCCACCGTCGACGCTGCTGGTGTGGCTCGGGCCGGTGAACATCGTCGTCGGCGTGTTCAATTTGATCCCTGGATTTCCGCTGGACGGTGGCCGGATTCTCCGCGCGCTCTTGTGGAAGGCGACCGGCAACCTGCGGGTCGCGACGCGCTGGGCGACCGCCGTGGGGCAGGCCGTCGGCATCGCGTTCATCATGATCGGCGTTGCCATGTCGGTCGGCCTGCGGGTTCCGTTCTTCGGCACCGGCTTCGGCTCGGGGCTGTGGCTCGCGCTCATCGGCATGTTCTTGCGCGGCGCGGCCCGACAGCACCAGGCCGGCTCGGACGTCGCCGAGGCGCTCGACGGCGTCCGCGTCTCGACGCTCATGCGCACGAACAACGCGACCGTCGCCGCGAACTCGTCGGTTCGCACGCTCGTCGAGAACTGGTTCGACCGTCGCACCGACACGGCGCTGCCCGTGTTCTTCCGCGATCGCTTCGTGGGCATGGTCCGCGCGGAGGATGCGGCCAAGGTGCCGGCCGAGGAATGGGAGCGTCACACCGCGCGCGAGATCATGCTGCCGGTGGGAGCGCTGGCGAGCGTCGCGCCGACGGACGCGGCGTTCGACGCGCTACGCAACATGGAGGCGGCGGAGACGACCGCGCTTCCGGTCATCGTCGACGGAGAGCTGGTCGGGATGCTCTTCGAACGCGACATCGCGCGATGGCTCGCGCTCCACACCCCGTTCCTGCGTGCCGGCGACGACCGGCCCAGGCACGCGTGAGCGATGCGATGGCGCCGCGCATCCCGATGGAACGTCTGCTGGAACGCGTTGCGGAGCACGGGCTCGGCGACGAGCGCGTTGCACGGCGTGCCCTGCACGCGACGCTCTCCGCGCTGGGATGCCGGCTCGACGACGAGCACGCCAGGATGCTCGCCGCCAGCTTGCCTCTCGAGCTCGTCTCGAGCATCGAGGACGGCGAGTACGAATCGGAGCTAAGCACCGACGAGCTCGTCGAGCGCGTGCGGCGTCGCGAACGCACGACCTCGGCGAGAGCTCGTCAGACGACGGAGGCCGTCCTCACGGCGCTCGGGAGCTGTCTCGGTCACGCTCGGCGGCGAAGGCTGGCGCGCGGACTGCCGGAGCATGCCGCCGATCTCGTCCTGCGCTCGGTCACATCTTCGGAGGGCGCGTCGAGACGACACGGTTCCGTCCGCGCGACTTCGCTTCGTAGAGGGCCTCGTCGGCACGGGTGATCCACGCTTCCGGCGTGTGGTCGTTCGCCGGATCGATCTCCGCAACGCCGACGCTGAGCGTGAGCGGGCCGCCGCTCGCGGAGGGAATGGCGAGCCGCTCGATCTCGGCGCGCATGCGTTCCATCACGCTCTCGGCCTCGGCGAGTGACTGTTCGATGAGGAGGATGACGAACTCCTCGCCCCCGTAGCGGAAGACGGCGTCCGCCGAGCGAAGGTTCGCGCGCATCCCATCGGCGACCGTTCGCAACGCCTCGTCGCCGGCGACGTGTCCGAAGCGATCGTTGAACGACTTGAAGAAGTCGAGATCGCAGATCGCGAGCGAGCACTTGTGTCCGTAGCGCTTCGCGCGCGAGAGCAAGGTCGCGATCTCCTCGTCGAGGCGCATGCGGTTGCCGACGCCCGTGAGCGCATCGGTGCGCGACGCGAGGTAGTTGCGCGTGCTGTCGTCGCGTAGCTCCGCGCTGCGCGACGCGAGCCGGCGATGGAGATCGACGACACGACCGGCCGACATGAGCCTCGCCTCGAGCTCGTCGAAGCGCACCGGCTTCCGCTGGTAGTCGTCGGCGCCTGCTTCCATTCCGGCGAGGAGGTGGTCGCGATCGTCGAACGCCGTCATGATGATGAAATACGTGTAGGGTGCATCATCGCCGCCGCTGCGGACGCGCCGGCACAGCTCGGCGCCGGTCATCCGCGGCATGTCCCAGTCGCTGATGACGACGTCCGCGGGACGGTCCGCGAGCTGGCGCAGCGCATCGTTCCCGTCGACCGCCACACGGCACGGATACCCGAACGACTCGAGTGCAATCGCAATCAGCTCGCGCGAGCTCTGGTCGTCGTCGACGACGATGACGTCGAGCAGGCTCGCTCGCGCCCGCGTCTTTCGTCGCGCGCGCACGTCCGACTCTCGATCGCCATCGCCTCCTCGTCGTCCTTCCTGCGTGGGGATTAGCTTTCTGAGCGGCGCGGGCACGATCGGAAGCGTTGCACTTCACATGCCGCGCCGCTCGGTCGCGGTGGAGCGCGATCCACCGGAAAAAACCGAGTCTTGCGGCGCGGCGCAGGGCCGCGGCGTGTAGCGCTTGGTCGCTGTGCGCAGAGCTGCCATTCGCGCGCGGCGCGGCAGCAGTGCTCCTGCGTAGCCATGCACGCTGCGAAGGAGCGCCGTGCGCAATGCCGCCGGCGCGGCTCATTCGAGATCGGTCGAGGTAACCGTCGTGGTCCCGACGTTCGTCCCCCCGACGTCGACGCGGCCCTGGACGCCCGCGAACACGAAGGTGCTCATCGCCGGGCTCGCGATGGCGGTGTTCGCGCCGCCGACGTCCTGCCAGACGAACATCGTCGCGTCCGCGCCGATGACCGGAGCGATCGCGATGTCCTGAGAGAGGCGCAGGTCGATGCCCGCGCGCGCACGGCCGAGCTGGAACCCGTGGTTGTAGACGATGTCTGTCGTAGCGTTGCCGCCGGTGGTGGGAGCGAGCTGCGCGAGCAAGCGATAGCCGCTCCCGAGCTCCAGCCATGGATCGAGGCGGGTGGTCGGAGCGATGTGGTACTGCGCGGCGAGCGTGGCCGTTCCACCGCGCGCCGCGTCGGCGTTCAGGGCGTTGAGCTCCGTGTACTGACCTCCGATCGAGATCGCCCAGTGCGGGTTGATGCGATAGCCGGCGCTGAGGTCGACGGCGATGCCTTCCCTCGCGACCTGGGGCATGCCGACTCCGCTGCGAAGCGAGCCGAAGCCCTGCGTGTAGCCCGTGCCGACCGACAGCTCCAGTGCCTCCGACGGCGCCGGCAGCCCGCGCTGGAACCACGACTTCTCCTGCGCGCTCGCTAGTGCCGGTACGACCAGCACGACGAGCGCGGCCGCAGCCGCGACAAGATGCGCTTTCATGGCTTGATTCTCCTCGCTGCTCGACGCGATGGTCGAGGCGACCCCATCACGCATCGCGCGTGCCGGCCGCACGGCAGAGGATCGCTAGCGGCGCACGATGTTGGGACTGCTCACCGCGGGCGGATGGACGATCTCCGCCGCACCCGGATCCGGACGAACGGGCCGCGTCGGCGCTCGCCTCGGCTCGAGAGCACGAACGAGATCGCTGCGTGTGACGATGCCGACGAGGCGTCCGCGCTCGACGATCGGCAGACATCCGATGCGCTCCTCGCGCACGAGCGCGGCCGCGCGTTCGATCGACATTCCGGGGGATGCCGTCGTCGCGTCGACGTGCATGAGATCGGCGACGAGGCGACGTCTTCGTGTCGCGCCGCCGTGCGGTCCGCCCAGATCGCGATCGGAGAGGACGCCGATGATCTCTCCGCCGAGCGTGACGACGGCGTGGCGGACGCCTTCTGCGTCCATCAGGGCCCATGCGTCGCTCGCGGGGAGGCCAGACGTCACCGTGAGAACGTTCGGCTGCATGATGTCGCGGAGCTGCATGCGCCGAGGTGAAGCAATCCGTACGCCCGGACAGACCGCGCCGATCGCACCGTTTTTTGCACGTTCGCTTCCCGAAGTGAGCGTCATGCACGTCATCCGTAAGCTCGTTTCGCAGACCGCACTATTCGTGGCGCTGCTCTCTGCGGTCATGGGGACCGGCTGCGCTTCGCGTCACTACGTCTACGCTCCGGCCAGGACCACGAGCGCGGACATCGAGCCGCTCGACGCCGACCTGGCGATCGCGACATATGCGATCCCGACCGAAGCACCACGCGGCGACGTCCGCGTCGGGGCGCTGGGGCTCGAGGGCGGCGCGTTGCACGTGGCTCTCGTGGTAACGAATCGAAGCGACGTGCCGTGGACGGTGAACATCGACGAGCAGGAGATCGAGCTCGACGCGCGCTACGGCCGCGTCGAGGAACCTGCGACGCCGCCGGACGGCGACGCGCCGCACGTCGTCGCGATCGCGCCGGGAGGGGGCGCGAGGATCGATCTGTTCTTCGTGGTTCCAGCCGACTTCGACGACGAGAAGCATCTCGCCGCGTTCGACGTGATCTGGACCGTCCACGCCGGCGACCAACCGGTCATGCAGCGCACGGCGTTCGAGCGGTATCGCGTGAAGCTCCCGCGCGCCGCCGTGCCGAGGCTCGACGACCCGAGCGAGCGGAGAGGGCCGTTCCCGGAGCGCGACGTGTCGCCGGGGCCCGGCTCGTTGCCCGGCCCCGGCCAGTGGCCGCCGCCGCGCCCGGTGTACTGATCATCGCCTCCGTAGATGGCTCGCGGGGCGTGGTGCGGCGCGAGCGCAGATGACGGGCAGGTTCGTGAGCAGCCAGCGGTGCGCCGGGCCGAGGGTGGTGTCGCTGCGGTACACCGCGGTGAGCGGGAGCGTTTGGTCGTGCTCGCCCCATGACTCGAGGCGGATCGCGACGAGCTTCTTCGTGCGGAGGTCGTCGCGTACGACGTGGAACGGGAGGTTCCCCCAGCCGAGACCGGCGCGGAGGAGCATGTGCTTCGTGTGGAGATCGGCGACGCGCCAGCTCCGCGGCGAGAGCACGGCCTGATCGGCGACGCCGGCGTCGATGCGCTCGGACAGGACGATCTGCACGACGTCCGCGAGGCGCCGCGTGGTGATGCGGCCCTTCTCGGCCGCGAGCGGATGGCGCGGGCTCACGACGGGGATCATCCAGATCGGCGCGAGCGCCTTTCGTTCGAGCCCCGGAGCGAGCCCGAGCGGGCTGACGACGCCGAGCGTCGCGGCTCCGGAGAGCACCCGCGCGGACACGGCGGAGAGCAGTTGCACGTCGATCCGGAGATCGACGGCGGGGAGCTCGTTCGCGAAGCCGGTGCAGAGATCGATGAGCGCGCTCACCGGAAAGAGCGCGTCGACGCAGAGCGAGACCGAGGCCTCTACGCCCAGGACCATCGCCGCCGTGACCTGGCGCAGGCTGTCGACCTCGGCGAGCACGCGCCGCGCCGAAGCGAGGACCGCTTGCCCCTGGTCGGTGAGCTTCGCGACCTTCGTCGAGCGGTCCCAGATCGCGACGCCGAGCTGGTTCTCGAGGTTCGCCATCGACGTGCTGATCGCGGACTGCACGCGGTGGAGCTTCCGGGCTGCGGCCGAGAAGCTGCCTTCCTCGACCACCGAAACGAGCGCGCGGAGCTGGTCGAGGGTGACGGGATCGAACATCCGGCGACCATCTCACTAGTAGATGGATATCGTCAATCGATTGCCGATTCCGCGAATGGACGATCGGACGCATGGTGAGTGGCTCAGGAGGCCGATCATGATGAACATCCGACGCGCAGACGACCGAGGCCATGCGGAGCACGGCTGGCTCGACTCGCACCACACGTTCTCGTTCGCGGACTACTACGACGAGCAGCACATGGGCTTCCGTGCCCTGCGCGTCATCAACGAGGATCGCGTCGCGCCCGGCCAGGGCTTCGGAACACATCCGCACCGCGACATGGAGATCATCTCGTACGTGCTCGAGGGCGGCATCGAGCACAAGGACTCGCTCGGGACGGGCTCGGTCATCCGACCGGGCGACGTACAGCGCATGAGCGCGGGGACGGGCGTTCGTCACAGCGAGTACAACGCATCGAAGAACGAGCTCGTTCACTTCCTCCAGATCTGGCTCGTGCCGAACGAGCGCGGCCTTGCGCCGAGCTACGAGCAGAAGGCGTTCACCGAGGCCGAGAAGCGCGGGCGCCTGCGCGTGGTGGCGTCGCCGGACGCGCGCGACGGAAGCGTCGCCATCCATGCGGACGCGATCGTGTACGCCGCGCTGTTCGACGAGGGCGAGTCGGCGGAGCTCCCGCTGGCGAAGGGGCGGGGAGCGTGGGTGCACGTGGCGCGAGGCAAGGTGCGCGTGAACGGCAAGGAGCTCGTCGCGGGCGACGGCGCTTCGCTCTCGGACGAGCGGACCGTGAAGGTCGAAGGCGTCGACGGCGGTGAGGTGCTGGTGTTCGATCTGGCGTGATTCGCGGCTTCGTGACGTGGATGCGCCGAGACTCGGCGGCGGGTACTTTCCGAAGACGGCCTGCATCCGAGAGGGGATCCGCGCGAACATCCCAGAACTGCCGCCGCGCCTGCAACGCCAGTGCGATCGCAGGCGAGTTGCGATCGCCCTTCGGGATCGTCAGATTGTATGTGCTGAATGTACAGTCGTGGACCGATAATATCGACACTCAGCGCACCCGCGGTCGCTACAACGGAAGGATGAACCGCTCACGAAGCCTTCTTCTTCTTTCCGTTGGCGTCAGGCGGGGTGGCGAAGTGATTCGCGCGCTCGCGGGATGTGCGCTCGTCGCGTCGATGCTCATCGCCTGCGGCGGCGGCGTCGAATCGGCGCCGATCGCCGACCCCGGTGAGGGCGGCAGCGCCGCCGCGCCGGGTGAACGACAGGCACCGCGCGAAGACGGATCGCAAGGCTTCGTGCCGTTCGCGCCCACGCCGGTGCCCGATTGCCACCCGCAACGTGAGGACTTCGCGAGTGGCATTGCGTCGTGTGACGTGGCGAGGACGTCGTTCATCGTCGACGTGATGGGCCTGACCTGGATGGACCCATCGCTCGCGTGGAGAGCGGGTGGTCGCGCGAGGTTCGATGTTCGCTACACGAACACGTCCGAGACGCGATCCATCCACTATCCGGGCATGCTCGTCGCCGCGTCCGATGCGCGCGCGCGGACCGACACCGAAGCGCACGGCGACGGCGTCGTGCATCCCGATCTCTACGCGCTCGCCGCGTGCACGGCATCGATGTCGCGCGATCACGGCTTCGAGCTGCTCGCGGACCTGCCGTCGGGCACGCGGCTCACGTTCACGATGTCGCCCGCTGTCGCCAGCGTCGACGCCATCGATACGTGCGACGGCACGCTCGCGCAGAAGACGCTGACCGTTACGGCGCCGTGACGCCCGCGAGCGACGGCTCCCGCCCCGGTCGTCCTCGACCGGCGTGTCCGATCGCGCCTGCAGCGTGCGCACGTCCTCGAGCATCTGCACTCCGCGCGCGTCATGCAGATGCTTGGATCGACGGTCGATGGGGCGGGACACGTTGTCGGTCGGATCAGGAGAGGTAAATCCCGCGCAGCGAAGTTGGGGCTTCGGGCCTTCGCTTTGGAAGGCCCG
>JAQBQJ010000357.1 GCA_028287065.1 Labilithrix sp.
CGCCTCGCGAACAGCGCGCTCCGCGCGATGGTCGCAGGTCAGTCCGACTTCATGGCCGGGTGGTGCGGACCCGGGATCTCGCGCGCGCCGTGCGCGTGGGATCCCTACGTCGTGCTCACGCCCCTCGAGGAGGTCGTCGCCGAGACCGCGAAGCTGATGCGCGGCGACTCGGACCTCGCGCGGTGGCGGAAGCGCGTCTTCGCCGAGGTCGAGGACATCCTCCAGCGCTGAGAGAAGAGAAACAGGGAACGGAAATTGTTCTCTCGGCTCTCCTTCCCTCAGTTCAGCCCGTTGCCGCCGTACGACAGGTACTTCGTGAGCGCGTTCTTGAACTGACCGCCGTCGGTCTTCACCGTCGTCTGGTTGCCCGCGCCCGTGCCGAACACGGCGCCGATGCCGCCGGCCTGCGCGAACTCCCAGCCGTGCGAGAACAGGTAGCGCACGCGGTTGTCGCGGTAGTGGCCGGCCCAACCGCCGTAGGTGTCGGCGGGGACGCCGAGCGGCATCTGCCACCAAAGGAGCGGCTTGCCGGTCACGGTGCGGATCGTCTTCGCCCACGCGAGGTGATCGCGGAAGTTCGGATGACGGACGTTGTTCTCGTCCCAGTAGAAGCTGCCGCTTCGCCTGCAGTTGACGTCCCAGCCGTTCTCGAAGCAGCCCGCGTCGCGGTCGAGCGTCTCGACGACGACGATGTCCGCGTCTGCACCGCCGACGCGGTTCAGGTACGTCGCGACGCGCGTGGGGTCGGGCTGGCCCATCGCATCGAACGCCGCGAACTGCGAGGCTGAAAGGCCGACGACGACCTTGGGCGAGAGCCGGCGCGCGAGACGCACCGCGCATCGACCGAAGCCCGAGACGTTCGACGGGAGGTCGGTGCACTCGGGGACCAGCGCGCCGACCTTCATCGGGACGGCCGCGGGATCGTCACTGCGCTGCTGCGTGTAGCCCCAGAGATCGGGCTCGATGTGCACGATCGCCGGCGCGTTGAACGTGCCGAGCTTCTGGAACATCGTGCGGACGCCGCGCCAGTACTTCGTCATGAAGTTGCTGTCGTTGAACGCCGACAGGTTGTTCTCGCCCCACGCCGCCGCTTGATACAGCGTGAACATCGGGACGACGCCCGCGCGCCTCGCCGCCTCGGCGTGCATCGTGAGGTACTCGCCCGAGGGCGCGTTCCAGTCCGTCCATCCACCCTCGCCGGGCAGGCCCGAGAGGTACATGTAGTGGATGTCGAGCTTCGGCCCGAGCGTGAACGCGCTCGACTGACTGGGACCACCGCTCTGCGCGTCGTTGCCGAGGCCGATCGCGAAGCGAGCCGGGAGGCCCAGCTTCGCCGCGACTGCACGCTCCGGCGACGTCGTCGTGAGCGCGCTCTCCGACGTGGCGACGTCACCTTCCTCGCGCTCCTGGGCTGCCACCTCGTCTCGAATGCCGGTCTCCGCGGCGCATGCAATGCCCGAGAGACCGAGGGAGACCAGGAGGCCGAGGCTTTTGGCCAGACGGGTTCGGCACGCCTGCGGCGCCTGGAAGATGGAGCTGTGGTTTGTCGTCGTCATGCGAGAACGTTTTTCCGAGCTAGTTGTCGTGGTGGAACGCGCCGGTCAGGGCAGCGTTGCCGGAGCGGCGTAGTATCCGCCGACCGCGGTCTTGAACTGGTTGTTGTCGGTCGCCGCGTTCGTCTGGTGATCGGCGCCGGTGCCGAAGACCGCGCCGATCCCGCCGGCCGCGGCGAACTCGCCGGGGTGCGAGAACAGGTAGCGAACGCGGTTGTCGCGATAGTGGGACGAGTAGCCCGCGGTGTTGGCGGGGACGCCGAGCGGCATCTGCCACCAGAGGAGCGGCTTGCCGACGGTGCTGCGGATCGTCTTTGCCCACGCGAGGTGATCGTGGAAGTTCGGATGCGCGACGTTCGACTCGTCCCAGTAGAACTTGCCGGCGCGCTTGCAGTTGCCGTCCGAGCCGTTCTCGAAGCATCCGGCGTCACGATCGAGCGTCTCGACGACCGTGATGTCGGCCAGATCGGCGCCGATGGCCTTCATGTAATTGCCGATCTTCACCGGGTCGGAGTAGCCGTTCGTGAACGCACCGAACGTCGACGCAGAGAGGCCGATGACGACCTTCGGCGCGAGCTGGCGCGAGAGACGGATCACGCACTTCGCCATTCCGGAGACGTCGGACGGCAGGTCCGAGCACTCGGGGACGATCGAGCCGACCTTCATCGGGGTGCCCGACGGGAGCGCGGCGTGCGCCTGCGTGTAGCCCCAGAGATCGGGCTCTACGTGCACGATGGCGGGCGAGCCGAACGCGCCGAGGTGCTGGAACACGAGGCGGACGCCGCGCCAGTACTTCGTCATGAATGCGGTCGTGTCGAACGCCGCCAGGTTGTTCTCGCCGTACGACGCCGCCTGGTAGAGCGTGAACATCGGGACGATGCCGTGGCTCCTCGCGGCGTTGGCCTGGAGCGTGACGTAGTTGCCGGCGGGCGCGTCCCACTCCGGCCAGTCGAGGCCCGACAGGTACATGTAGTGGATGTCGAGCTTGTGCCCGAGGCCGTACGTGTGCGTCTGGTTCGCGTCGTCGCCGGTGGCGTCGTTGCCGAGACCGATGAGGAAGCGCGATCCGAGACCGAGCTTCGCGACGACCTGACGTTCCGCGGACGGCGGCGCACCAGGAGCAGGAGCAGCAGCGGTCGGCGCGATGTCTTCGCCCGAGTCGGCGGGCCCGATGTCCGCGCCGCTGTTGCCCTTGCCGGCGCCCTTCGACGCGGTGGTGACCACGCCCCGCAGCGTCTGCGGCTCCGACCCGGTCTTCGGGCCGGCGATCGTCGCGCTCGCGAGGTCCTGCTCGTCCGGCGTGTTCGTCGTCGCGCTCTCGTCGCCTTCCGCAGCTGCACCGGAAGGCGAAGCCGAGCCACATGCCGTGATCGACGCGGCGGCCGCGAGGAGGAGCGCGAGGACGGCACGGCTAGTGGTTTGGCTCTGCATTGGGTGCGTAGGATGCTGCGCGGATATCGAATTACAAAGCGCGAGCAGACACTTTTGGGGGACCTTTGCCTCACGATCGGCACCCCGGAGCACATTGCCACATGACTATTTTCCAGCATTCTCGTCGCCTTGGTGCGGGTGTGACTTTCGGGCCCGCTCGCGTCCGATTTTC
>JAQBQJ010000394.1 GCA_028287065.1 Labilithrix sp.
GCGCGTGAAATTCGCGACACTGCGGAGGCTCCGCTCCCACCAGAGCGCGTCGTACGAGAATGCGGGGATGCCATCGAGATGGATCGCGTTGATCGCGACGGTGCCGCCGCGATCGAGGGCCTCGAGCGCGCGGATCACCACGCTGCCGACGGGGGCGAACGTGATCGCGGCGTCGAGCGGCACGGGCGGCTTGTCGTCATACCCACCGGTCCATTCGGCGCCGAGCTCGCGCGCACGGGCTCGCTCCTTTTCGGAGCGCGTGCACACGAACACGCGACATCCCCAGTGCACGGCGACCTGCAGCACGAGCAGCGCGGACGCGCCGAAGCCGAACAGCCCGAGGCGCTGCCCGGGCCGGATGCCGCTCACGAGCAGCGAGCGATACCCCACGACGCCGCCGCACAGCAGCGGGGCAGCGGACACGTCGTCGAAGACCTCGGGGATGCGCAGCGCATAGTCGGCGCGAACGAGCACGTGCGTGGCGTAGCCGCCGTCGCGATCCCAGCCCGTGAATCGTGCGGTCTCGCAGAGGTTCTCGCGACCCTCGCGGCATCTCGTGCATGCACCGCACGACGACGCGAGCCACGCCGCGCCGGCGCGATCGCCGAAGCACCAGCCGGAGACGCCCTCGCCCACGCCGACGACGTGACCGACGATCTGATGACCGGGAACGATCGGCAGCCGATGTGCGACGACGTCGCCCACGACGATCTGGAGATCGGTCCGGCACACGCCGCATGCGTTCACGCGCAGGAGCAGCTCTCCTGCGCGGGGCCGCGGCGCAGCTCGTTCCACGAGGCGCAGCGGGTGCGTCGCGATCGGCGAGGGCGCGGCGAGCTCCATGGCGATCATCGGAGCTACGTCTGCTTCGCGACGGCAGGAGTCGAGAGCGGCGGCGCGGCGCGAGCGGTCTCACGCGCCGCCTCGGCGCGCACGGTCAGGACCGGAACCGGCGAGAGGCGGACGACCTTCTCGGCGACGCTCCCGAGCACGAGATGCGAGAGCCCGCGCCGGCCGTGCGTGCCCATGACCACGAAGTCGATGCCGTGCTCCTCGACGAAGTCGAGGATCGCGCGCCACGGCTCGCCGAACGAAACGCCCGAGTCCGTATTCGGATAACGCGCACGAGCTCGCGCGAGCGCCTCGTCGAGCGTCTTCCTCGCCGCGGTCGCGATCTCGTCCGCATGCCAGTCGATGCCGTTCGCATGCCAGCCGTAGTCTGCGAACGCATCCGGAGGGAGCCAGCTCGCGTGGAAGAGCGTGATCCGCGCACGCGAGATGGTCGCGATGTCGATCGCGAAGTCGAGGGCCCGATCGGCAGCGGCGCTGAAGTCGGTCGGGACGAGGATGCGCTTGAACGCCAGCATGATCGGCCTCCGACCCGAGGACCGAGCAAGGTCCGCGCCGCTGCGACCTAGCTGCGCGGCAACAGCGGCGACGGCTCACCGAAGATCGCCTCGTAGTCCGACGCGGGCGCGACCGTCACCTTGATCTCGAGCTCGTGATCGCCGCCGCCGAGCAGCACGCCGCGAAGCGGAATGACGTCATCGTAGTCACGACCCCATCCGAGCGTGACGTGCTCGAGCGAAGGGAACACGCCGTTGGTCGGATCGGCGTCGACCCACCCGTGCTCCAGGCAGTACACGGACACCCACGCGTGCGAGGCATCCGCGCCCACGAGTCGCTTTCGTCCCGGCGGCGGTCGCGTGAGCAGGTAGCCGCTCACGTACCGCGCGGCGAGGCCGATCGAGCGCAGGCACGACAGCATGAGATGCGCGAAGTCCTGGCACACGCCGCGGCGTCGCTCGAAGACCTCCATCACGGGCGTCGACACCGTGGTCGCGGTGGGATCGAACTTCAGCTCGGTGTGGATGCGGTTCATCAGCGCGCGTACGCCTTCGAGCACGGGCCGTCCCGGCGGGAAGCACGCGCTCGTCCATGCCGCGAGCTCGCGCTTGTTCCGCACGCGCGTCGATTCGAAGAGGAACCGCGCGGCTTCGAGATCGGCAGCATGCGGCTTGCGGCCTGCCTGATACGCGAGGCGCGCGCGCACCTCGTCCCAGGGCGCGGTCTTCGCGTCGGGCGGATAATCGCGCGCGGTCACCTCGACCCACGACTCGGCGCGCACGAAGAGCGAATCGTGATCGGCCTCGATGCACAGCGACGTGAGAGGATTGCCGAACACGTCGACGGACCTCGCGAGGATCTCGGGTTGCGGCGTGACATTCAGCGCGTGCGCGCGACACTCCTGCCACGACGTGACGCGCGGCGTGAGATGGACGATCTGCCGCGAGAGCCCGACCGGATGCTCGTAGGTGTAATGCGTGTCGTGGACGACCACGTAGCTGCGCTTCTCGCTCACTTGGGCGTCTCCGCCTTCATGGCCTCGCTCGGGCGGCGCACGGTTCCGTGACCGAGCGGCGCCGGCGTGCCGGCATGGCTGAAGAAGCGGCGCTGCAGCTCGTCGGACAGGCCGTAGGCGCTGCGCTCGGCTCGCCGCAGGAGGTGCGCGAGCTCCTCGCATGCGGCCTCGAGCGCGGCGCCCTCCTCGGGTTCGAACCCTTCGAGCCGCGCGCCGCGGAGCTCGCGGACGAGCGGGCCGAGGAGGTCGCCCGACACCTCGCGACCGAGCTCGGCGGCGGTGCGCTCGATCGACAGCGACAGCTCACGGAGCTGGAATGCAACGGAGTGCGGGTTGCTCTCGTCGAACACCACGAGATGGAGCACCGGCAAGAGCTCCGGCGCGCGGCGATAGCGCGCGCGGAACGTGACGATGCTGTTCGCCGCTTCGAGCAGCCACTCCAGCGCATCTTCGCGCTCGTCCGGCGCCAGGCCGAGGACGTGCACGACCATGGCCGCGACGTGCGCGAGGCGCTCGAGGCGCCGCCCGAGCAAGAGGAAATGCCAGCTCTCGTCGCGGGTCATGTCGTCCATCGCGAAACCCGCGAGAGACACGCACGCGAGCATGACCTCGTCGAGCGACGCGAGCGCGGAGCTCACGGTCGCGGCCTTGCCGGGCAATCGCTGCGGGAGCCGGTTGAACACGTGCCAGTTGTCCGTCGACATGCGCTCGCGCACCTGATTCGCGCAGGAATGGAGGCGGAGCACGTTGGCCGCGAGCCCGCCCGGGACCTCGGGATCGACGACCGCCGCGACGAACGCGGCTTCGGCGCTCGCGTGCACCTCGTCTTTTTCGTCGGAGAGCAGCTCGAGCCGTTCGCTCACCTTCGTCAGCGATCGGAGGGCGGGCTCGGCCTCCGGCGCGGCATCGGCGATGCGTACGAGCGCAGCGCGCAGGAGACGCGCGAGGCCTTCGCAGCGCTCCGCGTAGCGCCCCATCCAGAACAGGTTCTCTCCGACGCGCGAGGCGATGTCGACGACGCTCTTCGCGACGTCCTCCACGCCGAGCCTCGGCCTTCGCAGCGGAATGCGAGCGACCGGACGGCCGGCGAGCACCCACGTGTCCTTGCTCGAGCCGCCCGACTGCATCGACACGACGTCGCCCTCGTGCGGCGCGACACGCGTGAGCGCTCCGGGCATGACGGTGTAACCGTTGGGCGTCGCGACGGCGAAGACGCGCAGCGCCGCGGCCTTCGACACGACGCTCTCGTCCTCGCTGCCCCAGGTGGGCGCGTGCGACAGGCGCACCCATTCCTGCGCGACGTACGCGTGCGGCTGGTTCCGCATGCGATCGACGAGACGCGCGCGGCTCGCCGAATCGAGCGTGTGACCGAAGAGCGGCTCCATGCGCATCGACGGATACGCAGGCTTGATGACGAGCTCGTCGAGGTGCGCGATCACGTACTCGAGCGCGGGCGCCTCTCCACACCACCACGTCGCGATGGACGGCATCTCGAGCTTCTCGCCGAAGAGCCGCTCGTTCAGCGCGGGATAGAAGCCTGCGAAGGCCCCCGTCTCGAGCACCGCGCTGCCGAGCGCGTTCGCGAGCAGCACGTTTCCGGCGCGCACCGCGTGGAGCAGACCCGGGATGCCGAGCGCCGAGTCGGCGCGCAGCTCGACGGGATCGCAGTAGTCGTCGTCGAGCCGTCGCAGGATGGCGTGCACGCGGCGAAGACCGCGGAGCGTCTTCAGGTACACAGAGGCGCCGCGCACGATCAGGTCCTGACCTTCGACGAGCGGGAAGCCGAGGTAGCGCGCGAGGAACGAGTGCTCGAAATACGTCTCGTTGAACGGACCGGGCGTGAGCAGCACGGCGAGCGGCGCTTCGCCGCGCGTCGGCGACAGGCGATAGAGCGAGTCCTGCAGCTCGCGGAAGAACGGCGCGAGCTGCTCGACCTGGAGCTCGCGGAACGCGTCGGGGAACGCGCGCGAGAGCGTCATGCGGTTCTGCAGCGCGTAGCCCGCGCCCGAAGGACCGCGCGTACGATCGGCGAGCACCCACCAGCGGCCGTCCGGCGAGCGCGCGAGATCCGCGGCGTACACGTGCATCGACACGCCGCCGGGAGGCACGATCCCGTGCGCGGGCCACAAGAAGCTGCGCTGCCCGAACACGAGCGCGGGCGGGATCAGACCCTCGGCGAGGAGCTTCTGCGGTCCGTAGAGATCGCCGAGCACCGCATCGAGGAGGCGCGCGCGCTGCGCGACCGCCGACGAGATCTGGCGCCACTCGTCGACCGGAAGGATGAGCGGCAGGAGATCGAGCTCCCACGGCCGGCTCGCGCCCTTCGGATCGGCGTAGACGTTGTACGTGACGCCGTCCGACGCGATCGCGTCCTGCACGAACTGGTTGCGCCGGAGCATCGTCTCGGCGGGCAGCGCGGCGAGATGCGAGAGGAACGCGCGCCAGTGCGGCCTCGGGATCTGGATGTCGTCGACCATCTCGTCGTAACGAGACGGCTGCGGCACGTAATCGGAGAGCAGGTGACGCGGCATCGCTTACGGCTTGCGCAGATCGAGCGTGAACGGGAAGTCTACGCTCGGCGACGGCTTCGTAACGGCCATCTCTCCGGGCGTGTGCCCGGTGCGCGAGAAGCGCGCGCGACGGCGGCCCTCGGCCTCGCGCGCGTTGACCGGCCGTGTGTCGTGCGCGCGTCCGCCGGGATGGGTGACGTGGTACTCGCACCCGCCGAGGCTGCGGCGCGACCAGGTGTCGACGAGATCGAACGTGAGCGGGGCGTGCACCGGGATGTGCGGATGCAGGCACCGGGGCGGCTGCCATGCGCGGAAGCGCACGCCCGCGACGAGCTCGCCGTTCGTGCCGGTCGGCTGGAGCGGCAGCGCCCGGCCGTTGCACGTGAGCGCGAAGCGCTCCTTTGCCATGCCCGAGACCTTGACCTGGAGTCGCTCGAGCGACGAGTCGACGTAGCGCGCCGTTCCTCCCGCCGTCGTGTCCTCGCCCATCACGTGCCAGGGCTCGAGCGCGCAGCGCAGCTCGACGTCGATGCCGCGCGTGGCGAAGTCGCCGTACTTCGGGAAGCGAAACTCGAAGTGCGGGTCGAACCACGCCGTCTCGAACGCGTAGCCGTGCGCGCGGAGATCGGCGAGCACGTCCTCGAAGTCCTGCCACACGAAGAACGGCAGCATGAAGCGATCGTGGAGCTCGGTGCCCCAGCGCGCGAGCCGCTCCGGCGCGTACGGCGTCTTCCAGAAGCGCGCGACGAGAGCCCGTAGCAAGAGTTGTTGCGTGAGGCTCATGCGCGCATGCGGCGGCATCTCGAAGCCGCGCAGCTCGACGAGGCCGAGGCGGCCGGCGGGACCGTCGGGCGAGAAGAGCTTGTCGATGCAGAATTCGGAGCGATGCGTGTTGCCCGTCACGTCGACGAGGAGATCGCGGAACAGCCGATCGACGAGCCACGGCGGAGGCGGCGCGTCCTTGTCTCCCAGCTTGCGCGCGGTCTCGCGGAACGCGATCTCGAGCTCGAAGATCGAGTCGTTGCGTGCCTCGTCGATGCGGGGCGCCTGTGACGTGGGACCGATGAACTGCCCAGAAAATAGGTACGACAGCGACGGATGCTGGTGAAAATAGCCGAGCAGGCTGCGCAGCAGATCCGGCCGGCGCAGGAACGGCGAGTCCTCGGGCGTGCTGCCGCCGAGCACCATGTGATTGCCTCCGCCGGTGCCGGCGTGACGGCCGTCGAGCGTGAACTTCTCGGCGCCGAGGCGCGAGAGGCGCGCGGCCTCGTAGAGATGCGTGGTGTGCCGCGCGAGCTCGTCCCAGCTCTTCGCCGGCTGGATGTTCACCTCGATGACGCCGGGATCGGGCGTGACGCTCATCGCGACGACGCGCGGGTCGCGCGGCGGCGTGTAGCCCTCGAGCAGCACCGGCACGCGCTGCGCGGCAGCCGTCGCCTCGATCGCGGAGACGAGCGCGACGTAGTCGTCGAGCGTCTCGGTGGGCGGCATGAACACGTACAGCACGCCGTTGCGCGGCTCGACGCACATCGCGGAGCGCGTGAGCCACGTCGCGGACTCGTTCTTCGCCGGAATGCGATCGTCGCCCGGCACGGGCGCTTCGGCGCGCGCGGCGTCGCGCTCGGCCTTCAGCTCTTCGTTGGTGGCGAGCGGCCCTCTGGCCTGCGCCGGATCGGGGACGACGACCGGCTCGCGATCTTCGAGCGCGACCCACGGCTTCGAATCGAGCGGGAGCCGCAGACCGATCGGCGAGTCGCCGGGCACGAGGAAGCAGTGCCCGCCCCGGAAGTGCCACGCGCTCGATCTCCACGTCTTGTCGCTCTGCCGCCGCGCGACGGGCAAGACGTGCCCGACCACCTTGTCGAGCCCCTGCGCGAAGAGCCGGCGCAGTCGATCGCGCTCGAGCGGATCCTCGAGGCGCGCATCGAGCGCATCGACGTTCACGGGGAGCTGGCGCTCGCGCCAAAGGTAGTAATGAACGTCCTCGAACACCGGGAAAACATGGCTCGAATCGAGCCCGAGCTCCGACGCGACGCCGCGCAGGAAGCGACCCGCGACGGCCTCGTCCGCGCCGCTCGGCTTGCTCTCGTCGGCGATGAGGGATGCGTCGTTCCACAGCGGCTCGCCGTCCGCGCGCCAGTACAGGTTGAGCGACCAGCGCGGGAGCGGCTCGCCCGGGTACCACTTGCCCTGCCCGAAGTGCACGAGGCCCTTCGGCGCATAGTGTTCGCGGAGCCTTCGGTGGAGCTCGCTCGCGAGGCGCTTCTTGTTTGCTCCGAGCGCCGCGGTGTTCCATTCGTCGCCGTCGAAGTCGTCGATCGACACGAACGTCGGCTCGCCGCCCATCGTGAGACGCACGTCGCCGGCGTCGAGCCGCTCGTCGACCTCGTGACCGAGCGCGACGATCGCGCGCCACTGCTCGTCCGTGTACGGCTTCGTGACGCGCGGCACCTCCACGACGCGCGTGACGCGCATCGCGTGCTCGAACGACGTCTCGCAGGCATCGACGAGGCCGCTCACGGGCGCGGCGAGCGCAGGCTCGGCGGTGCACGCGAGCGGCAGATGGCCTTCACCGGCGAGCAGCCCGGACGTGGGGTCGAGCCCGATCCATCCGGCGCCGGGCAGGTACACCTCACACCACGCATGCAGATCGACGAAGTCCGCGCTCGGCCCCGCGGGTCCGTCGAGCGGCTTCTCGTCGGCGGTGAGCTGGATCAAGTAGCCCGATGCGAACCGCGCGGCGAAGCCGAGCCTCCTCAGGATCTGCACGAGCAGCCAGCCGGAGTCGCGGCACGAGCCGGCGCGCTTCGCGAGCGTCTCCTCGGGGGTCTGCAGACCGGCCTCGAGGCGCACGCCGTACTTGATGTGCTCGAAGAGCCTTCGATTGAGCTCGACGAGGAAATCGTTCGTCGCGCGACGCTCGCGCGAGATCGCGGCGACGTACGCATCGAGCAGCGGCGAAGGCGGGAGCGCCTGCTTGTACGGCGCGAGCTCGGACGCGAGCGACGGCTCGTACTCGAAGGGCCACTGTTCGGCCGCGGGCTCGAGGAAGAAGTCGAACGGGTTCACCGCCGTCATCTCGGCGACGAGATCCACCTCGATCGACATCGACGTCGTGAGCTCGGGAAAGACGAGCCGCGCGATCCAGTTCGACTGCGGATCCTGCTGCCAGTTGAGGAAGTGAGGCTCGGGCAGGACCTTGAGCGAGTAGCTCAGGATCCGCGAGCGACAGTGCGGAGCCGGGCGTAGTCGCACGCTCTGCGGGCCCAGCGCGACGCGTCGGTCGTAGCGATACGTCGTGCGGTGATGGAGTGCGACATGGATGGACATTCCGCGAGTCGAACGTAGGCCAGTTGACCGGCATGCCGCCAGAGGCTGCTAGATATGCCGCTGTGAAGGTCTTTCACTGCGACCACTGCAACCAGCTTCTCTTCTTCGAGAACGTGAACTGCGTGCGTTGCGGTCGGGCTCTCGCCTACCTGCCGGAGCTGCTCGATCTGGTCTCGCTCGATCCGGTGGACGCCGCCGCGAATCGATGGTCGTCGCCGCGTGCATCCAAGGAGCTGCGGCTCTGCCAGAACTACGCCACGCACGACGTCTGCAACCAGGCGCTCGCGGCGGACAGCCCCAATTCGCTCTGCCGATCGTGCCTGCTCACGCGCACGATCCCGAACCTCTCGCGGCCTGCGAACCATCGCCTCTGGTACAACCTCGAGGTCGCGAAGCGGCGCCTCCTCTACACGCTCGATCAGCTCGGGCTCCCTCTGAAAAATCGCATCGAGGATCCCGAGCACGGCCTCTCGTTCGACTTCCTCGAGGATCCGGACCCGGGCAGCGGCGCGCCGCCGGTGATGACGGGCCACGCGCAAGGCGTGATCACCGTGAACGTCTCGGAGGCCGACGACGCCGAGCGCGTGCGGCGCCGCGTCGAGCTGAACGAGCCGTACCGGACGCTGCTCGGGCACTTCCGGCACGAGATCGGCCATTATTACTGGGATCTGCTGATCCGCGAGTCGCCGCGCCTCGACGCGTTCCGCACGAAATTCGGTGACGAGCGCGCGAGCTACGACGCCGCGCTGCACCGTCACTACCAGGGACCGCAGGGTACGCCGGGCGCGCCCGCGACCTGGCAGGACAACTACGTGAGCGCGTACGCGACGATGCACCCATGGGAGGACTGGGCCGAGACGTGGGCACACTACCTCCACATGACGGACACCCTCGAGACCGCCGCGGCATGCGGGATCTCGCTGCGTCCGCCGCGCGCCGACGAGCCGACGCTGAAGCACGTACCGAATCCGACAGAGGGCGCCGTCTCGTTCGAGCGCATGATGGAAGGGTGGTCGGCGATCACCTACGTACTGAACAACCTGAATCGCGGCCTCGGAAACGGCGACGCGTATCCGTTCGTCCTGTCCACGCCCTCGATCGAGAAGCTACGCTTCGTGCACGAGACGGTGTCCGCCGCGCGTTGAATCACGATCACGAAGCCTCGCGCGCGAAACACCGTCGAAACATCGCGCAGCGGATGATCGACGACCGTGCCTTTCGGCGACTACAAAACCGGCGACTTCTACGACGAGACGTTCGACGCGGACGATCGCGCGCGCGCTCACACGGCGCTCCTCGTGCAGCGGCTCGCATCGATGACCCATCGTGAGCTCCGCGAGCGCCAGGGCGCCGCCGAGCGCGCGCTCCTCACGCGCGGGATCACGTTCAACGTCTACGGCAGCGACGCCGGCGTCGAGAAGATCATGCCGTTCGACATCCTCCCGCGCGTCGTGTCCGCGGCGGAGTGGAAGACGATCGAGCGCGGCCTCGTGCAGCGCGTCCGTGCGCTCAACGCGTTCATCGGCGACGTCTACGGTCCGCGCAAGATCATCGCCGCGGGGATCGTCCCGGCCTCGATCATCGACACCGCCACGAGCTTCCTCCCCACGTGCGTCGGGATGACTCCGCCGAAAGGCGTGTGGTGCCACATCGTCGGGACCGATCTCGTGCGCGATCGCGACGGCCAGATCTACGTCCTCGAGGACAACCTGCGCTGCCCTTCCGGCGTCTCGTACGTGCTCGAGAACCGCCAGGTGATGAAGCGGACGTTCCCGCAGGTCTTCGAGCAGCTGCGCGTGCGGCCGGTCGACAACTACGCGGGCAAGCTGCTCGAGACGCTCCAGCACCTCAGCAGCGTGCCCTTGCCCACCGTCGTCGTGCTCACGCCCGGCGTGCACAATTCGGCTTATTTCGAGCACTCGTTCCTCGCGCAGCAGATGGGCGTCGAGCTCGTCGAAGGCCGCGATCTGGTCGTGATGGACGGCCGCGTGCACATGCGGACCACGCGCGGATTCCAGCGCGTCGACGTCATCTATCGTCGCATCGACGACACGTTCCTCGATCCCGACGTGCTCCGCGCGGACTCGCTCCTCGGCGTGCGCGGCCTCATCGACGTGTACCGGAACGGCAAGGTCGCCCTCGCGAACGCGCCCGGCACCGGCGTCGCGGACGACAAGGTCATCTACACGTACGTGCCGAAGATGATCGAGTACTACCTCGGCGAGAAGACCATCTTGCCGAACGTCCCCACGTTCCTGTGCGCGGACGACAAGGACCGCGCCTACGTGCTCGACAACCTCGCGAAGCTCGTGGTGAAGCCCGCCAACGAATCCGGCGGCTACGGGCTCCTCATCGGACCGTCGGCGTCGCAAGCCGAGCTCGACGAGTTCCGCACGCGCATCCTCGCGCGGCCTCGCGAGTACATCGCGCAGCCGATGCTCGGCCTGTCGCGCGTTCCCACCATCGTCGACGACGCGATCTGCGGCCGTCACGTCGATCTCCGTCCGTACGTGCTGCAGGGCGAGGACATCTACGTGTTGCCCGGCGGGCTCACGCGCGTCGCGCTGCGCGACGGTTCGAGCATCGTGAACTCCTCGCAGGGCGGCGGAAGCAAGGACACCTGGGTGCTCGCGGACGCCGACCGCCCGAGCAACGGACCGAAGACCTGATGCTGAGCCGCGTCGCCAATGCCATCTACTGGATGAGCCGCTACGTCGAGCGCGCGGAGAACGTCGCGCGCTTCGTCGACGTGAACCTCAACCTCGCGCTCGATTTCCCCGAGTCCGCGCCGCAATGGGCGCCGCTCGTCGCGACCACGGGCGACACCGAGCTGTTCGAGAAGCGCTACGGCGAGATCTCGCGCGACAACGTGCTCTCGTTCCTCACGTTCGATCTCGAGGCGCCGAACTCGATCGTTTCGTGCCTCGCGAGGGCCCGCGAGAACGCGCGGAGCGTGCGCGAGGTCATCTCCTCGGAGATGTGGGAGCAGGTCAATCGCGCGTACCTGATGGTCATGGAGGCCGCGCGGCTCCGCTCGCCGCTCGCCGCGCCGCACGACTTCTTCACCGCGGTAAAACAGGCCTCGCAGCTCTTCGTGGGCGTGACCGATCTCACGATGAGCCACAACGAGGGCTGGCATTTCGGCCGGCTCGCGCGCCTCCTCGAGCGCGCCGACAAGACGTCGCGCATCCTCGACGTGAAGTACTACCTGCTCTTGCCCGGCGTCTCGGACGTGGGCACTACCGTCGACGAGCTGCAGTGGGCGGCCGTGCTCCGCTCGGCGAGCGCGTTCGAGATGTACCGCAAGCGGCACGGGAGCATCACGCCCGCGAAGGTCGTCGAGTTCCTGATGCTGAGCCGCCAGTTCCCGCGCTCGGTGCGCTTCTGTCTCGACAAGGCGGAGCGCTCGCTCCACTCCATCACGGGCACGCCGGTGGGCACGTGGACGAACGCGGTCGAGCGCGAGATGGGCCGCGTCGTGTCCGATCTGGCGTACGCCGAGACGTCGATCATGCTCGCGAACGGCCTCCACCAGCACATCGACGATCTGCAGCAGCGCATGAACCGCGTGGGCGACGCGGTGTATGCGACGTTCTTCGCGATGAAGCCGACGGAGACGCCGATCGAGGACCATCGCGCCTCGCTCCCGCCGATCGCGCAGCAGTCGCAGTCGCAAGAGCAGTCGCAGTCGCAAGAGCAGAGCGTCGTGCCGGCGACGCGCACGGACGCGTAGAGCCGAAGCGGGATCGACTACTTCTCGCGGGTTCCGCCGACGGTCATCACGGGCACGGGCGAGAGGCGAACCACGGTCGCGGCGACGCTGCCGATGAGCAGCCGGGGCAACCCCTTGCGGCCGTGCGTGCCCATCACGACGAGATCGATCGCGCGCTCTCGCGTGACGTCGACGATCTCCGGCCCTCCCGTGCCCAGGCGGAGGATCGCGTCGGTGCGGGGATAGCGCTTCACCGTCTCCGCGAGGAGCCCGTCGAGCGCGAGGTGCGCTGACTGCTCCATCTCGGCGA
Source organism: Labilithrix sp. (assembly GCA_028287065.1). Classification (GTDB taxonomy): domain Bacteria; phylum Myxococcota_A; class Polyangia; order Polyangiales; family Polyangiaceae; genus Labilithrix. The sequence goes on from JAQBQJ010000394.1 coordinate 12,225, forward strand.
TGGGCCAGTTCAGCCCTTCGGAGTATGCGGTGTAGGGCATCGACCAGACGTGGAGCAGGGTGAGCCGCGCGTCGAAGGTGCGCGCGACGTCGATCGCCGCATCGAGCGCGCGCGCCGCCTCTGCCGAGAAGTCCGTCGGAACGAGGACCCGCGCGATCCCGCGTCGTGCCGCGCCCGCTCCTTCTCCGTTCGGGCGGCCGACGGTCACGACCGGCACCGGAGAGAGGCGAATGACCTTCTCGGCGACGCTGCCCAGCAAGGCTCGCGTGAGCCCACGTCGCCCGTGGGTGCCCATCACGACGAGATCGCAGCGCCGCTCCTTCGCCGTCTCGAGGATCTGCTGACAGCCGTCGCCTTGCCGGAGAAGCGCCTCGGTCTTCGGGTAGGTCGATGAGAGCTTCTCGAACGTGTCGTCCAGCGCCTGCTTTGCCGCGCCCTCGATGTCGTAGATCGGCCAGCTCACGCCCTCCGCGTAGGCGGCGGCTGGGATCGACCACGCATGCATCAACGTGATCCGCGCATCGAACGCGCGGGCGAGGTCGACGGCGGTCGCGAGCGCGCGCTCGGAAGGCTCGGAGAAGTCGACCGGGACGAGGATGTGCTGGGCGATGGTCATCGCGGCTTTCCCGTAGCGAGCGTCTCCTCGAGGCGCTCCTGCGTGAGCCCCTTCGCGCCCGACAGCTTCGTGTCCGCGTGAGGCGAAGGGTTGCGCGCCACCGACTCCGCGTGACCGGACGGCGGCGCGGACTCGGACACGGGGTGCATGCTCCCCGGACGCGACGACGCGAGCGTCGTCGGCTCCGGCGCATGCGATGCCTCACGGTGAGGAGGCGGCTCGCCGAGCTCGCGTTCGCCGCGCATCAGCTCGCCGGCCAACCCCGGCAGCCCGCGCGCGATCCGGCGCCGCCGATCGTCGCTCAGGCATTCGCCGAGCACCGCGAGCACGATCTCGGCCTCTTCGCGCGCGCGTGACGGCCGCGCACGCTCGCGCCGTCCGATGCGATCGAAGAGCTCGTGCTCGCTGAAGTCCGAGTCGTATTGATCCTCGATGAGGCCGGCGAGCTCCTCCGGCATCGCCTCGGCGAGCGCCTTGGCCTCGTCGGCGACGAGGTGCTCGCCCACGACCGCGAGCGTCGCGCGGAGGGCACGCAGCGCCGAGGGCTTCTCGTCGAGGCCGCGCTCGGCGAGCGCGCCGAGCAACGTCTGCATCGTGATGCGCGCCGTCATGAGGTCGTCCTCCCGGCGGCGCGGAGATGCGAGCGTCGTGCCGCCGGCGACCTCCGCCGTGGCGGCGACGAACGCTACTCCCTCGGCATGCCGACCGTGACGACGGGGATCGGCGACAGGCGCACGAGCTTCTCGGCGACGCTCCCGAGCACGAACCGCGGGACACCGCGACGGCCGTGCGTGCCCATGACGATGAGGTCGCAGTCCCACGCCTTCGCCACGTCGAGGATCTCCTTCCACTCCTTGTTGCCCTCGACGAGCACCGCATCCGTGTTCGGATGGACCTTCACGGTCGCGTAGTAGGTGTCGTCGAGCGCCGTGCGCGCGACGCACACCATCTCGTCGATCGGCCAGCTCAGCGCGCCGGCATATCCGGTGTTCGGCATCGACCAGACGTGCAGGAGCGTCAGCGGACTGTCGAAGGCGCGCGCGAGCTCGAGGCCGAGCGCGAGAGCCCGGTTCGATGGCTCGGAGAAGTCGGTCGGAACGAGGATGTGGTGGATGGGGTCCATGATCCCTCACGGGTTGGTCCGCACGATGCAAGTGCGCGGCCATGAGGTCGGCCGACATACGCGTCGACGCGGGCAAGGCGGCGGGCGTCGACATCCCGCCGCTGCCGGCGTCGGGGCTCGCGGCGTGGCTGCCCGGGATCTGGGTGCTTCGTCACTACCAGCGCGCATGGCTCGGGCGCGACATCGCGGCGGGCCTCGTGATCACGGCGCTCCTCGTCCCTGCAGGCATGGGCTACGCCCAGGCGTCGGAGCTGCCCGCGGTCACCGGGCTCTACGCGACGATCGGTCCGCTCCTCGCGTACGCGATCTTCGGACCTTCACGCATCATGGTGCTCGGTCCGGACTCGGCGCTCGCTCCCCTCATCGCGGCGGTGGTCGTATCGAAGGCAGCGGGCGATCCGACGCGCGCCGTCGCGCTCGCATCCCTCCTCGCGCTGCTCACGGGCGCGCTCTGCATCGCCGCGGGCGTCGCGAAGGCCGGCTTCGTCACCGACCTCCTCTCGAAGCCCATTCGCGTCGGCTACATGAACGGCATCGGGCTGACTGTGATCGTCGCGCAGCTCCCGACGCTGTTCGGCTTCTCGGGGGACGCAACGCAGGTCGCGGCCGGCGCGGTCTCGTTCGTGCGCGGCGTCGCGGCCGGAAGGACCAAGCCGGAGGCGCTCGCCATCGGCGCTGCGTGTCTGGCTCTGCTGATCGCCGGCCGCCTGCGCGCGCCACGCTCTCCGGCGCTGCTCGTGGCGGTCGTGCTCGCGACGATTGCGGTCCGCGTCCTCGGGCTCGCGCACGAGATCCCGGTGGTCGGCTCGATTCCGCGCGGCGTGCCCACGCCGGCGGTGCCCGCCCTTGCTCTCGCGGATGCACGCGACCTCGTGATCGCCGCGATCGGCATCGCGACGATCTCGTTCGCCGACACGAGCGTGCTCTCGCGCACGTTCGCGGGCCGGCATGGCTATCGCGTCGAACCGAACAGCGAGCTCGTCGCGCTCGGGATCGCGAACCTCGCCTCGGGGCTCCTGCGCGGCTTCCCGGTGAGCAGCAGCGCGACGCGTACGCCCGTGGCCGAGTCCGCCGGCGCCGTGACGCAGCTCACGGGCATCGTCGGCGCGCTGGCGATCGTCGGGCTCCTCGTCGCGGCGCCGTGGCTCCTCCACGATCTGCCGACCGCGGCGCTCGCGGCGGTCGTCATCTCCGCGGCGCTGCGGATCGTCGATGTCGGCGCGCTGCGCGTCTTCTATCGCGTGCGCCGCTCGGACTTCGTGCTGTCCGCGGTTGCGTTCCTCGGCGTCGTCGCGCTCGGCGTGCTGCGCGGCATCGCTCTCGCCATCCTCGTGGCGCTCCTCGACTTCGTGCGGCGAGCATGGCGCCCGCACGACGCCGTGCTCGGCCGCGTCCAGGGAATGAAGGGCTACCACGACCTGCGTCGCCATCCCGACGCGAAGCAGGTGCCGGGCTTGCTCCTGTTCCGCTGGGACGCGCCGCTCTTCTTCGCGAACGCCGACACGTTCCGCCGCCGCGTCGTCGATCTCGTCGACGGCGCGGCGACCCCGGTGAAGTGGGTCGTGGTCGCGGCCGAGCCGATCACCGACGTCGACACCACGGCCGCCGAGATGCTCGCGGAGCTCGAGAAGGAGCTCGCGACGCGCGGCGTGGAGCTCGCGTTCGCCGAGATGAAGGGCCCGGCGAAGGACCGCCTCGCGCGCTACGGCCTGAAGAAGAGCATCGACGGCGACTTCTTCTTCCCGACGCTCGGGGTCGCCGTGAAGGCGTTCCACGAGCGGTATCTCACTTCGCGAGGCGTGTCTTGAGCAGCTCCGCGAGCGCGCGGCACTCGCCTCTTTCTTGGATTCGAGCCCTCGCGAGGGTGCCCCGTCGCGAGGGGCGCTTGGTGGGTCCGGGTTCGCGAAAAAAAAGAGGCTCGATTCCGCAGGCTTGGCCGGACCCCATGCACACCCCATGGAGTGCGCCTCCGGGGAGGCCTCCCCCGAGAGCCGTGCACGAGCGGCTCCGCCGAGTCCACGCCTACCTGTTGCTCGAGCTGCGCTTCTTACACGGAAGCTCGCACGAGCGTCACGACGTCAGCCCCGCGGGCCACGTCCGGAGATGCGCGTCGAGGACATCGAGCGTCGCTTCGAGCGGCCGCTCCGTGTCGACGACGAGCAGCTCCGACGCTGGCAGCTCCGCAGGCGGCTCGACGCGCGCGCAAAACTCGCCGAAGATCGCGAGGCGTCCGTCGGACACGCTCGTCTCACGCTCCCGGCGCATGAGGCGCTCGCGGCACACCTCGGGACGCGCACGACATTCGATCATCGAGAAGGGCACGCCGTGCTCCGTCGCGAGGTCGCGAGCCGCGCGGCGCATGTCCTCGCTCCGGAACGAGGCGTCGAGCACGACGGGACGCCCCGACTCGAGCACCGTCGACGCTCGGCGCATCAGCTCGGCGTACACGCGGTCGGTCATCGCCGGATCGTACGCACCCTCGAACGCCGCCGAGTCGTCGTGCAGAGTCGGCGCGATGCCGAGCAGGTGCTTGCGCGTGCGATCGGCGTCGATCACCGGCGCCGACAGCCGATCCCCGAGCGCCGCTGCGACGGTGCTCTTGCCCGACGCGATGACGCCTCCGACCGCGACGACGACCGGCTCGAGCAGCGGGCGCCTGCCCGCCGACAGAGCGAGCGCGAAGTGGCGGCGCGCGTCGGCGAGGGCGCGATCACGGAGGGCGCCGCTGGTCTGACGCGCCGTGAGCGCCGAGACCTTCCCGCGCACGTACGCGCGATAGCCCTCGTAGAAATCGACGACGGCATAGAGGTCGTAGTCATCGGCGGCGCGCGCATACCGAGCGAGGAAGCGCTCGGCGAGGTCGACACGACCGTGCGCCGCGAGATCCATCGAGAGGAACGCGACGTCCGCGCAGACGTCGGCGCACCGGAAGCGCTCGCTGAACTCGATGCAGTCGATGATCGTGAGCTCTCCCTCGTCGCCGAAGTAGAGGTGATCGAGCCGGAGATCGCCGTGACCGTCACGGATGCGTCCTTCGGTCACGCGTCGGTCGAAGGTCGGCGCGCGGTCGCGCAGGAACGCGAGCTGGAAGCTCTCGACCTCGCGCGCTTGCGCTGGGCTGAGGAGCTCTTCGGCGCTCGCATCGACCTCGGCGAAGTTCTCGCGCACGTTGCGGCGGATCGCATCGCGCGATCCCCAACTCGACGTCTGGCGATCTGCAAGAGCGCGTGCGTGGAAGTCCGCGATCATCGCGGCTGCGGCGTCGACGTGCTCGAGCGTGAGCGTGCCGGCTTCGAGGCGCTCGTCACCGCGGAGCTCGTCGGGCAAGCGAATCATGCGGACGGCCCAGTCGACCACCTCGCCGTCGGGGCCGAAGTGATGTCGCCCGCCGGCGTCGCGACGCACGGGGACGACGCCGAGGTACGTCCCCGCTGCGAGGCGCGCGTTCAGGAGGACCTCCGCTTCGCAGGCGCGCCGCCGAGCGTCGATCGTGCGGAAATCGAGGAACGCGAACTCGACGGGCTTCTTGACCTTGAAGGCCTCGCCCTCGGTCATGAACACGCGAGAGACGTGCGTCTCGCGGAGCTCGACGTGATCGGGATGCGGCGTCGGGTACGCCTCCGGCCGGAGGAGATCCGCGACGAGGTCCCCGCCAGACGGCGGTCGCGCGGCGGAGACGGCATCGCCGGCGGCTCGGACGTTCATGAGATGGCTCTCGCCAGCAGCGAGAGCGCGTCCGTCGCGGTGAAGATCCCTACGACGTGTCCTCGGTCGACGACCACGGCGCAGCCGTAGCTGTGCTGTCCCATCACGCGCGCGACATCGCCGACGCAATCGCCCGGCGCGACGGCGTAGAACTCGGCGCCCATGGCCTGCGCGACCTCATCGCAGCCGGCATCGACGACGCCGATCGCCTCGATGACGTAGAGATCGCGCCGTGAGATGACGCCGACGAGCTTGGTGCCTGCGAGCACCGGCAAGTGGCGAAGGCCGTACTGGCGCATGACCTCGTTCGCGCGCGAGAGCCTCTGGTCGATCGTGATCGTATGCGGCGAGGTCGTCATCACCTCGGCGATCGTCGTGGTCCGGGCGTTCGCGCGGCGCGCGTCGAGCAGTAGCGACTCGTGGGTCATCGCGCCCATGGCCTTGCCTCCAGCCCCGCGAGCATTGCAAGTAGGCGGCCAACGA
>JAQBQJ010000462.1 GCA_028287065.1 Labilithrix sp.
CAAGGGCTCCGTCCAGCTCGTGTTCACGGAGCTGCCCGATCGCGCGGCGCTCAAGCTCACGATCGCGCAGTACCTCACCGAGCCCGGCGACATCTCCATCCAGGGCACGGGCGTCACTCCGGACATCGAGCTCGATCCGATGACGGCCGACACGCAGGAGATGGACCTCACGGTCGACACCGGCACGATGCTGAAGGAGCGCGATCTCTCGCGCAGCCTCCAGAACGCGAAGATCCGCGAAGGTCAGAAGCCGCAGGAGGTCGTTCGCTACAACCTCCCCGATTCGCTCCGTCGCGAGCTCCGCGAGCGCGGTGGCGACCCGGACGAGGTCATGGGCACCGACTTCCCGAGCAAGGACTTCCCGGTGAAGTTCGCGCGCGACGTCGTCGCGAAGCTCCCGCACGGCAAGCGTCTCGAGCAGCTCAAGGCCGCCAAGCAGGTCATCAACGAGACGCGCACGAGCGAGCTCGCGAAGGTCGGTAACGATCTCCAGGGCCTCGGCATCGACTGGAGCGACGCTCCCGCGGACGCGCAGCAGGCTGCAGCCGGCGCGCCGCCGCCGAACGTCGAGGTGAAGCTCGAGACGGATCGCCCCGGCAACGAGGTGAACGCCGGTGACCCGATGCACCTCAAGGTGACGGTCACGAACAAGGGCAACGTCACGCTGAACCGCCTCGCCGCGGTCACGAAGAGCGACAACGGGCTCTACGACAACAAGGAGCTCGTCATCGGCAAGCTCGAGGCGGGCAAGACGAAGACCGCCACGATCCCGCTCGGCTGGTGCGAGGTCGAAGGACGCAAGGCCGGGTCGACCGCCGTGCTCCCGACGAACGCGCCGCGCACGTGCAAGATCCCGCGCGACACGCTCTCCCGTCAGGACGCGATCAGCGTTCGCTTCGACGAGGCGCGCGGTCGTGCGCCTGCACCCCAGAATTTGCGGGTCGCCGTGAAGGCGCTCGAGCGTCCGCTCTTCGCGTACAGCTACCAGATCGCCGACTCGCGCAAGGGCAACGGCGACGGCAAGGTGCAGAAGGGCGAGCACCTCACGCTCTATCTGTCCGTGAAGAACGTCGGCAAGGGCAAGAGCTACGAGACGCAGGTCAACCTGCGCAACCTCTCGGGCGACGGCCTCCTCCTCCACGAGGGCCGCTTCGACATCTCGAACATGCAGCCGGGCGAGGTGAAGAAGGTGGCGTTCACCTTCGACGTCGAGTCTCCGCTCGCCGATCCCGAGGCGAAGGTCGAGCTGTCGATCGCCGATCGCGATCTGCGCGAGACCGTCGTCGAGAAGGTGCGCATGCCGATCGCCGTTCCGACGGCGCTCACCGCCGCAAGCGGCACGATGCGCGCGAAGAGCGGCGGCGCGACGCTCTACGAAGCGGCCGAGAGCGGCTCGCGGACGTTCGGGCGCCTCGGCGCATCGACCGCAGTGACCGTCCAGGCGAGCGCCGGCGACATGACCAAGGTGTCGCTCGGCGACGGGCGCTTCGGGTTCGTGAAGACGAGCGAGCTCGAGAGCGGCGGCACGCCCGCCGGCACGGTGCCCTTCGAGGAGGTCATGCGGCGTTACCCGCCGTCGATCGAGGTCCAGCCGGTGACGCTGGCCACGAAGGATCCCACGACGACGGTCAAGGGCATCACGAGCGACTCGGATCGCCTGCTCGACGCGTACATCTTCGTCGGCAGCAAGAAGATCTTCTACCGCTCGAACCGCAACGGACAGGATCCGAAGCGGATGCCGTTCGAGACCAGCGTGCCGCTGCGTCCCGGAGTCAACGTCATCACCGTCGTCGCGCGCGAGAATCCCGACACCGTCGGCCGCAAGACGATCATCGTCCGCAAGGACGGCCCGAACGGTGAGATCCTCCAGACCCCCAAGACCGAAGAAGACGGCGAGCCCGGCGGCGCCGCCGACGACTGAGCTCATGTGATACCGTCGGCCCGTGATGCGATTGCACATCAACGTCGACCACGTGGCGACGCTACGCAACGCGCGCGGGACGCCGTATCCCGATCCGATCGAGGCGGCGCGCATGTGCCTCGACGCGGGCGCGCACGGAATCACCGCGCATCTGCGCGAGGATCGGCGGCACATCCGGGACAACGACGTGGAGCGCCTGCGTGCAACGCTGCGCTCGACGTTCAACCTCGAGATGGCGTCGACCGACGAGATGATCGACATCGCGTGCAAGGTCGTGCCGGACGTCGTCACGCTCGTCCCGGAGCGCCGCGAGGAGCGCACGACCGAGGGCGGCCTCGAGGTCGCGAAGGCACCTCCGGCGCTGCGCACGCACGTCGAGAAGCTTCGCGCGGCGGACATCAAGGTCAGCCTGTTCATCGCGCCGGACCTCGCGCAGGTCGAGGCCTCGCATGCGCTCGGCGTCGAGCAGATCGAGCTGCACACTGGCGAGTACGCGCATGCCGCCGGGGATGCCGAGGTCGAGAAGCGCGAGCTCGCGCGGCTCGCGGCTGCGTCGACGCGCGGGCGTGAGCTCGGCCTCGAGATCGCGGCGGGCCACGGCCTGACGACCAAGAACGTCGGTGCGCTCGTCGCGATCCCCGAGATCGTCGAGCTCAACATCGGGCACGCGGTCGTGGCGGACGCCGTCTTCATTGGGCTGCCCGGTGCGGTTCGCGCGATGCTGGCGGCGATCGACAAGGGGCGAGCGCGGCGATGATCGTCGGCCTCGGCATCGACGTCTGCTCGATCGAGAGGATGCGTCGAGCGCTCGAGCGACACGGCGATCGCTTCTTCTCGCGGATCTGCAGCGAGGCCGAGCGCGGCGATCTCACGGGACGTGACATGGCGACCGCGCTCGCGGGGCGCTTCGCCGTGAAGGAGGCCTTCGCGAAGGCGCTCGACGGCGCAAAGGGCGTCGGCTGGCACGAGGTCGAGGTGCGCCGCGCGAGCAGCGGGCGTCCGGTGCTCGAGCTGAAGGGCAACGCGAGCGCGATGGTCGAGGCCTTCGGCGCCGATGCCTGGCACGTCAGCATCACGCACGATGCCGGCGTCGCGGTCGCGGTCGTCATCCTGGAGAGCACGCGCGTCGCGCGTGAGAAGGCCGAGAAGCCATGATCCCGGTGCTGTCGCGCGAGCAGATGCGTGCGTTCGACAAGCACGCCATCGACGTCTGCAAGGTCCCCAGCATCGTGCTCATGGAGAACGCCGGACGTGGCGCATCCGACGTCATCGAGCGCGAGATGCTCGGGTCGCGCGCCGACAACAAGCGCGTCGTCATCGTGTGCGGCACCGGGAACAACGGCGGCGACGGCTTCGTGGTCGGGCGCCATCTCCTCGCGCGTGGCGCGCGCGTCGAAGCATGGCTGGTCGGTGAGCCGACGAAGATGACCTCCGACTGCCGCGCCAACTACGACGCGTTCGTCGGGCTCGGCGGTCGGGTCGACAAGGTGGCGGCGGCTGCGCTCGATCCGTTGCGGGTCGCGCTCGCAGGGTCCGATGTCGTCGTCGATGCGCTCTTCGGTACCGGTCTCGATCGTCCGCTCGGCGATCTGTTCGCAGGTGTCGTCACGTTCGTGAACGACGCGCGCGTGCGCAAGGTCGCGCTCGACGTGCCTTCGGGGATGAACGCGGACACCGGCGCTGCGATGGGCACGGCGGTACGCGCCGACCTCACCGTCACGTTCGCGCATCTCAAGCTCGGGCACCTCACCGGCCAGGGCGCGCATCTCTCCGGCGCGGTGAAGGTCGTCGACATCGGCGTACCGTCGACGCTGCGCGCCGAGCACGCGGCGGCGCTCGCCGAGGCTCGCGACGTGCGCGCGCTCGTTCGTCCGCGTCCGGTCGACTCACACAAGTATCGCGCCGGTCACGTCGCCGTCCTCGCGGGATCGCCCGGAAAAGTAGGCGCGGCGTTGATGGCAGCGCACGGAGCGCTGCGGGGCGGCGCAGGGGCGGCGACCATCGTGACGTGGCCGGAAGCGGCGACCGCGCTCGAGTCGCGCGTGGTCGAGGTGATGACCGCGCGCATCGGCGGCGGCGTGCTCACCGACGAGATCGATGCATTGCTCGTGAACAAGCGGGCGGTGGTCATGGGGCCTGGATTCGGGACGGGAGCGCGTGCGCGCGAGGCCGTGAATCACGTGCTGATCACGTACACGGGACCGATCGTCGTCGACGCGGATGCATTGACGATGCACGCGAATACCATCGAGCAGTTCAGCGCCGCAGCGGGACGAGCGATCCTCACGCCGCATGCCGGTGAGCTCGGGCGCCTGCTCGGCGTGACGAGTGAAGAGGTCGAGAGCGATCGCTTCGGCGCGGCGCGCGCCGCCGCGGCGCGTGCGCGTGCGGTCGTGGTGCTGAAGGGACCGTTCACGGTGATCGCGGCACCAGACGGTCGCCTCGTCGTGAACCCGACGGGCAACCCGGCGCTCGCGACCGCCGGCTCGGGCGACGTCCTGTCCGGGATCACGGGCGCGCTGGCGTGCTCGCTGCCGCCGTTCGAAGCGGCGTGGTGCGCGGCATATCTGCACGGCGCCGCCGGCGACGCGTGGAGGGCGAAGAACGGCGACCGCGGTCTACTCGCGAGCGCGATCGCCGACGAGGTGCCGCCGGTGCTTCGCGATCTGCTCGCGGGGTGAGGCTTCGCGGTCGTCGTCGTCGACGCGCACCGCGCACGCGGCGTCGAAGAGGAGAGTGACGCGGCACCTGCCTGAGGTGGGGAGCTCCGGGCAGCGCACCGCGCGATCGCTTTCGATGCGGGTCGGGCGCGTGGTGATGCGATCGGAGAGGCGCTTCCGATCGGCCTGCGCGGGCGCGTCGGTGTGCGCGTCGCTCTGCGCGACCATCGCTTCGAGCCGAGCGACGCCGTCGGCGACGACGCGCGCGTGCCGGCACGCGAGCCATGCGCGGACAGGCGCTTGAAGCGCGACGATGCCCGCGACCACCACGAGGCCCGGCAAGACCATGCCGAGGAACACCGCAGCCTGCGTCGTGTCGGAAAACACGGCGAGCCCCGCGGCGCACACGAGATAGGCGCAGAGCCGCCGAAGGACATCGCCCCACCGGAGCGGTGGCACCGCGAGGTCGGGCAGCGCTTCGTCCGGCTCGGGGACGGGACGATCTCGGTAGATGTTACGCATGGCTACATCCGGTACGTGACGTGCGCCGCGTCGTAGCGCGCGTCGCGCGACTCGAGCTTCGCGATTTCGGTCGCGAATGCAGCGGGCGATTCCTTCTTCGCCCAGGCGAGCGCATCGAAGCCGTTGTGGAAGGCGGCGTCGCTGGCGTAGCGCTCGGCGATCCTGGGGTTGGCCTTCAAGAAATCCTCCTTGCCCCCACCGCTCTCGATCATCGTGCGTGCAGCGTGCATCCCCTGGTCGCAGTGAAGCTGCAGCGTCGCTCCGAGCGCTCTGTCACCGAGATCGAACTGATCGCTGACCTTCGACGCTGCGCTCTGCTTCGTCATGTTGACGCCGAGCCTGTTCATCTCTTCGGCCTTGAACCCCTTCGGCACGTCGAGCCGATCGAGGATCGCGGCATGGAGCTGGTCGCGCGTGGCGCCGTCCTTCATCTCCGCCTTCGACTTCTCCATCTCGTACATGCCGTACTGAGTGGCGAGGAACACACCCAAGGGGATCGCGACGTGCGGGAACTTGCCGAGCGCGTGGAACGTCTTCTCTGCGACGCCGAGCGCCTCGATGACCTCGGTGGCGTGGAGCGCGCCGCCGACCGCCTCGCCGCCCGCGAGGTGCGTCTTCCTATCGTGGAGCACCTCGTTCAACGTGCGGTCGTCGCCGCGCACGGAGACGTCGCTCTCCTTGAAGCCGGCGTCGCGTCTCGCCTTGTTCGCGATGTCGCTCGTCGACGCGTCTTTGCGCATCGCCTCGAGCTCCGCGTCGTCGAAAGACCGCTGCCTGCTGCCGGATACACCGCCGATGTCACTCATGGTCGTCCTCCTGGGGTGTGTACCTGTCGGCCGCTCCCCGGCGGAGTTGTGTCCTTCGAGCGCAATTCTGCGTGGGCCGGACCACGCGCCTTTGGCTGGCCGGACACACGCGGATGTGCCCGAAGGAACAAAAGTGAATCATTCCATGGGCATCAGCCCTGGCACCACGGTTGCTGATGGTGGTGTCCGGAGGATGTCGATGAATCACCCCGCGACCGCGACCAAGACCGAACGCACCACCCGTAGCCCGCTCGTGGCCAACGACCTCGCCAGCCTGAAGGCCGGGCTGGTCGAGCTCGTGCCGGAGCTCCGCGGTCGCGCGTGCCGTCTCGCGGGTGACCCGACGACCGCCGACGACATCGTGCAGGACACGATCGAGCGCGCGCTCAAGTTCGCGGCGCAGTACGAGCGCGGCACGAACCTTCGCGCGTGGGTCTATCAGATCCTCTTCAGCGTCTTCATCACGCGGTACCGCCGCACGCGCCGCGAGAAGAACGCCCTTCGCTCGCTCGCGACGGATCCGTGCGCGTGGACGATGCCTTCGCATTTTGCGCCGCCCGAGGCCGGCGCGTCCCTCTCGCCGACGACGAAGGGCAAGCTCGAGGCGCTCCCCGAGACCTTCCGCGCGGTGCTCAAGCTCGTCGACCTCGACGAGCTCACGTATCGCGAAGCGGCGAGCGAGCTCGGCGTGCCGGTCGGCACGGTGATGAGCCGCCTGCATCGCGGTCGCAAGCTGCTCGCGTCGCAGATGGTGGAGCCGCTCCTCGCGGCGTGATCAGGTCTTCGTCTCCGTCTTCGTTTCGGTCTTCGCTTTTGCGGCGCGCGGCGCCCACGGCACGTCCTCGACGCCGGCCTTCAGGTTGGCGTGACGTGCGAGCGTGAAGAGCAGGTCGCTGAGCCGATTCAAGTAGATGACGACGTCGGCGCGAGCCGGCGTGTCGTCCATCGCGAGCACGGCGCGCTCGGCGCGCCGACATACGGTGCGCGCGAGATGAAGCGCGGCCGCCTGCGCGCTGCCGCCGGGGAGGACGAACGTCTTGAGGGGCGGGAGCTCCTTCTCGGCGTCGTCGATCGCGCGCTCGAGCCGCGCGGCGTCCTCGGCGTCGAGGAGCGTCATCCCGAGCTTGTCCTCCTTGCCGGGAACGCACGCGAGCTCCGCGCCGAGCGTGAAGAGGTCGACCTGTGTCTGCGCGAGGACGCCGTCCGCGAAGGGATCGAGCTTGGTCGCGCGTGCGATGCCGATCGTCGCGTTGACCTCGTCGACGGTCCCGTAGGCCTCGACGCGGCTCGAAGCCTTCTTGACGCGGGCCCCGCCGAAGAGGCCCGTGGTGCCGTCGTCGCCGGTTTTCGTGTAGATCTTCACGCGCTTGGCCTCCTCGCCGGTCTGTGGCGGCGGAGTGTAGCCGGCCTTTCGTGAAGAAAATGTGATTTGGCGCGCAACTCTCGCCGCGAGCCGCCGATGGGGCGCTCGTGCCGGGGACGTCCCCTCGGCGAGGAGAAGGACGCCGCCACCATGGATCACGACACGAACCTGACCGAGCTGATGAAGCAGGTCGAGCAAAACGCCGACGAGCTCGATCGCATGCTCGGAGCGATCCGCGATCTCGGAGACCTGCCCGTCGCGTTCTCGCGCGAAGCACTGGTCGAGGAGCTCGGCTTCGACACCGCCGTCACCACTTCCGTCTCTCTACCCACCTGCGCCCTGCGCGCCTGAAAGGACTCATCCGATGTCATCCATTGCAGCCGGTTCCGCGAAGGACTCTTTCAATCAGGTTCATCTCAGCGGGAAAGGGGAGATCGCGATGGCCGCCGTCGGCGCATCCGTCGACCTGCTCGATCCCGACTCGATGCTCGCCTTCTTCAGTGCCCAGATGACGGACGTTCGCCACAAGCTGGGCGCAGCAATGGCGGACCAGGAGACGCGCAACGATCGGATCAAGACGCTGGCCTCCGTCGAGAGCGATTTGATTCGCTTCAAGGAGAAGGGCATCAAGCCCGGGGAGCCCGGCTGGGAAACGTTCAAGGCGGATATCGACAAGGCGCGCGCCCTCATGGGCGATTCGCTCGAGGGAACCAAGCTCGGCGAGCTTATGAAGAAGACAGAAGAAGGCGTCATCGTCGTCCAGAGCTTCAAGGCCGACGCGAATTCAGCGAAAGCGATGACCGCGTACGTCGACGCTCACCCCGGTGCGGAGGTAACGAGCGACGGCGAACATTTCAACGTCGCCACCGGGCACGCACAGAAGCTGGATCCCGCCGAGGTCGATAGCCTCGTTCAGCAGGTGAAGGGCTATCGCGACAGTCTCCAGAACGACAACGCGATGAACATGATTCGAGTGCAGCAACTCGTCGAGTCTTCGAGCCAGATCATGAACCTTTGCTCGAACATCATGAAGAAACTGAGCGACGCCGCGATGTCGCCCATCAACAACATGCGCTGACATGAATACGTCCGACCATTTTCTCGATCTCGCAGTCACGCCGCCCTCGGCGCGCGCACTCGACGCGCTGTACGCTGCAGCATTCATGTTTCTCGACGCCGACCGCGTCGAGGACGCAACCAAGGCGTTCCGCGTCATGGTTCGATTCGCTCCGCTGGACGAGCGGGCCTGGCTCGGGCTCGGTGCGTGCCATGAACGGCGCGATGAGCACGACATCGCCGCTGAGCTGTACGGCGCGGGCTCGGTCGTCGCTTCGCCGCCCTCACCGCGATGTCTTCTTGCTCTCGCGCGAATCGAGCGAACGCGAGGTGATGGAGCATCCGCTGACGACCACGTCGAAGATGCGGTCGCCCTTGCTCAGTCTCTCGACGATCAGGCGCTCATCGAGCTTGCTTCTTCCGAGCGGAGGAGCGCATGAACGCCGTTCGTGGCGCATCGGCCGCCGCGCTCGGCCGCGGTCCCGTGCTGCAGGCTGCGCGCGCGGGCATGCTGTCGCTCCTCCCCCCACCGGGCGCTGACTTCACCGGAATGGGCGCCCTGCAAGACGCGCTTCTCGTTGCGTACGCAGAGCGTGTGAAGCAGGGCGCAAACGAGGCACGCTCCGTCGGGGCGGATGTGGCCCAGCATCGACAAGCGACCGCGATCGAACAGAAGAAGATGACGGAGGCGCGGGAGCGGCAGCAGGCGGCGGAACGCGCGTCCCGCGGGTTCTGGGCCAAGCTGAGGAAAGTCGCGACTTCGATCGCGAAAGTTGCGGCCCTGGTCGCTAGTGCCGCGGCCACGATTGCAACGGCTGGCACCGGCGCGCCGTTCGCGGTCGCCGTTGCCGGCCTCGTGCTGTCAGCCGGCGGTATGGCCGTCCGAGAGCTGAAGCTCCTCGGCAAGGACTCGGACAAGATTGGTATGGCACTCGAGATCGGTGGCGCCGTCGTCGGCGTCGCGGGCGCGGCCGCTGGGGCGATGCGCGCCTCGACCGAGGCGATGACGATGACGGCGCGCGTCGCCGGCTACGTCCGTAACGGAGCGATGATTGCCGGTGGCGTAGCGACGGGCGCCGCAGCGGTCGGGACGGTGAAGGTCGCCGACTTTGCGCGCGACGCCAGGCGTGCCGAAGCCGATGCCGAAGAAGCTCGAGCGCGGCTCGAGCATCACCAGCTGGAAACGCATTTCCTCATAGCGACGCTCCAGTCGGCGATGGAAGTCGAGCGAGACGCTCTTGCAGGAACGTCGAAAGCGATCGAGGCAACTAACCAGGCGACCGAGGTTGCCATTGCAGGAGTACGCGGATGAGCGATGTCACGTGTGCATCGGGGATGGTCGGGGCGGGTGAAATTGCGTACGCGGGGGAGACGTCCATCGTCCGAGCGGCGCCGGCATGTTCGGCGGACATACTTCCACCGCCGCTCACGCCTGCGACATCCGACGATCTCATGACGGCGCTGACGATGCTCTCCATGCAGCAGCTGCATGAGGAGCGGAACGCGGCGGATCAGCAACGAAGCGCGGCGTCGAAGGCGCAGGAGGAGGCGCAGGCCGACAAGATCACGAAGATGCGCGAGCTTGCGGAAGACACGTTCAACCAAGGCCTCGTCGAAGGCGTCCTCGGCGGCCTGGGCGCCATTGCTTCCGCCGCAAGCGCAGTGTCAGGGTTCGCAGCTTCCACGACATCCTGCGGTCTCGAGGAGGCCTCGCTTGCTCGCAACGGGAAGCTCCTGCAAGTGACGAGTGATGGGTTGAACGCAGCGTCGAAGTTCGGCGGCGCGAGCGCGAGGACGGACCAGGAGAACGACCGGACCGACATGGCCGTTGCAGATGCCGCCATCGACCGAGCTAAGGCTGCCACCGAAGCGGCATCGACGACGAGCCGGCGCGCTGCGGATGATCTTCGTGAGACGATGAACAACCTGCGTCAGTACCTCGCGGCGAAGATCCAGCTCGGAAACGCCATGATCATCAAGGGCTGACGTCTCTCATCCCGGCGAGACCGGCGTACACGCCCTTCAGCCCCGCGTACGCCTCTCGCCGCAACCCCAGCAGCTCGCGATACCTCGCATGCGCCGCCA
>JAQBQJ010000499.1 GCA_028287065.1 Labilithrix sp.
GTTCTCGATGAAGAACTACATCGGGATCCAGGACGACCGGCATCGCCCCATCGATCACGATCACGCGCTGAACCGGAAGGTCGCGGACCTCCAGTACGTGATCCAGCCGCAGCTCATCGTCATCGACTGCATCATCGCGGGCGAGGGCCGGATGCTCACGCCGATCCCGCGCAACATGAACATCCTCATCGTCGGCAACAACCAGGTCGCCGTCGACGCGATCGGCTGCATGATGATCGGCCTCGACCCGCTGAGCGTCGAGCACATCCGCCTCGCGCACGAGCGCGGGTTCGGTCCCGTGGCTCTCGACGCGATCCGCCTCGAGGGCGACGTGTCGCTCGACGAGGCGAAGTCGCGCGCGAAGGGCTTCCAGGTCGGCCTCGTGAAGGTCGACAAGTACTTCGAGGGCACGAACATCAAGGCGTACTCGGGCAAGGCACCGAAGGACGCGACCGAGGACTACTGCTGGGGAGGCTGCCCCGGCGTCATGGAGGAGGTGATCGAGGTCCTCCGCCTCTACGACGACAAGTGCGACGCGAAGATGCCGAAGATCCACCTCGTGTTCGGCAAGTACGACGGCCCTCTCGAGCTGAGCTACGGCGAGAAGGTCATCTTCGTCGGCGACTGCGTGGAGTGGGAAGGCAAGATCGGCGACGAGCTCGTGCAGATCCGCAACAAGTACGTCGATCGCAAGGAGCTCGATCCGTACAAGGCCGTGCACAAGGACGTGTACGGCCGGATGTTGAAGATGACGGGCAAGCTGCGCGAGCTGAAGAGCAAGCCGTGGACGCGCCTCGAGGGCTGCCCGGTGAGCGTCGGCGAATTGATCCTCGTCCTCGCGGAGCTCGGTGGGATCCAGAACCCGTACTTCGACAAGCGTCAGATCGTCGGCTTCAACCGCTCGTATCTCGCGTGGCGCGGCTCGAGCGCGTGGAAGCGCATGCTCGGAAAGCCGTACCAGATCCACGGCGCCACGCACCGCGGCGCCGCGCGGCCGATCATCGAGCGCATCGAGCCCGCCGAATGAAGAGAGCCATCGGTGTCATGGCGCGCGCGCCGGTGCCCGGGCGGTGCAAGACGCGCCTGCTCGCGGCGCATCCGGCGGAGTGGGTGACGGGTCTGTACGCAGCGATGCTGCGCGACACGCTCGACGGCCTGCAGTCGGTGACCGCCGACGACTACGTCGTGTTCGTCGCACCCGTTCCGCCTGCGCCCGGCGAGGAGACCGACGAGGACGCGCGCACGAAGCTCGCGTTCGACGTCCTCGCGCGCCACGTGCCTGCGCCTTGGGAGCTCGTCGCGCAGGAGGGCGCAGAGCTCGGCGCACGCGTGGAGCACGCGCTCGGTGTGATGTTCGAGCGAGGCGCGGACTACGCGCTGCTGTCCGGGTGCGATGCGCCGTCGGTCCCGACCGAGACGCTCGCCGAGCTCTTCGCGGACGACACGCTCGCGACGAACCGTGACGTGCTCGTCGGTCCGAGCGAGGACGGCGGCTATTACGCGATCGGGATGTCGCGCGTCGAGCCGCGGCTTTTGCGCGACATGCCGTGGAGCACGCCGGCGGTCATGGAGACGACGCGCGTGCGTTGCCGCGAGCTCGGGCTCACGCTGCGCGAGCTCCCGACCTGGTACGACGTCGACGAGCCGAGCGACGTGCTGAAGCTGCTCGACGAGATGCGCACGAACCCGGAGCGCGCACCGCGAACGGCGCAGTTCCTCGTGAAGAACGCGTAGTCAGGCGTCCGCCATGTCCGACAGCTTCTGCTCCAGCTCGGCCTGCGTGATCTTGCCTGCGTTCAGCTCCGCGGTGAGCTTCGCGAGCGTCGCCTTCGACGCGACGGCCTTCTCGGCCACCTCGTCCTCGTGCTCGGCGTAGGTCGCCTTGCCTTCCTTCTCGGCGGCCTTGAAGTCGTCCTTCAGCGACGCGAGGTCGCCCTTGGCGTCGGCGGCGAAGTACTTCTCGATCACCTTGCCGAGCGCGTAGGTCGACGCGAACGACGTGGTCGCGCCGACCGCGCTCCCCCACCCCGGCAGGAGCTTCGCGAGGTTGTTCACGGCGAGACGTGCGCCCGTGCCGAGGCCCATGCCGTAGAGCATCGACTTCGCCGCGTTGCGATCCATCGGGTGCCCCCAGTACTGGCCGATGTCGCGCACCATCTTGACCTGCAGCGCGACGACGCCGAGGTCCGTCGCGATGGCGAGGCCGGGGATGGGGAAAGCGCCGAGCACCGCGGTGAGCGCGGCGTACTTCAAGATCTCCTTCGAGACGTGCGCCGCCCGCTCGGTGCTGTCGTCGATCGTCCGCGCCTTCGTCGGCAAGAGGCTCGTGCGCTGTGCCGACGGGACGAACAGGCGCTCGAGCGCGGCGCGCTGCTCCGCGGTCACGCCGGTCTCGGCGGCGACGAGATCGAGCAGCGCTTGCTCCTCCTTCGTGCACGCGCCGTCGGCGTACGCCATGAAGAACGCGCTGCGGTAGATCTGCTCGCGAGACTCGGGCGACTCGAGCCGGCGGAGCTCGGCGAGCACGTCGATGCCCTTGTCCGTTCCGAGGAGCTCGTCGACCGGGATCGGCTTCTCGAGATCGAGGCTCTCGAGCGCGGCCGCGAGCGACTTCCGCTCGTCGTTGTGGACGGTGCCGTCCGCACGCGCGACCGCGGCGAGGATCTTCAGGCTGGCAACGGCTTCGATGTCACGAATGGTCATGGTTTGGCTCCCCCGAGATACTTGCTGACGAGCGGTCCGTACTTCTCGATCGCCGTGGGCGAGATGCGATCGCGGCGCGTCCAGATGCCGAGCGAAAGCGCCGACTGGCACTCGCACGCGCCGAGCGGCTTCTTGCCGAAGTCCTCGATCGCGGCGCGCAGGAGCGCGATCGCGCTTTCCGTGGCAGCCTTCACGTTCTCGATGATCTCGGCCAGCAGCGCTTGCTTCGATGCGGCGCCAGGCGAGACCGCGTGCGGCCGCCAGCAGTCGTAGTCGGTCGGGAACGCGATGAGCGCGCAGCACATCTCCGCTTCGCGCGCGAGGCGCCCTTCGGGCATCGCGGTCATGCCGACGAGATCGCCGCCCCACGCGCGATGCATGTTCGCCTCGGCGACGGTCGAGAACGCGGGCCCCTCCATGCACACGTAGGTGCCCTTTCCGTGGACCTTGGTCTCGGTCGCCTTCAGCGCAGCGCTCTCCGCCGCGACCGCCGCGAGCCGCTCGCGCAGCACGGCGCAGTACGGCTGCGCGAATTCGGCGTGCACGGCCATGCCCTCGTCGAAGAACGTGGGCACGCGGCGATACGTCTTGTCGATGATCTGATCGACGATGACGAGATCGCGCGGACGGTACTCCTCGCGCAGCGAGCCGACGGCGCCGCTCGTGAGGAGGTGCGTGACGCCGAGCTTCTTCAGCGCGAAGACGTTCGCGCGATACGGCACCATCGAGGGCGGGAACACGTGCCCGTCACCGTGGCGCGCGAGGATCGCGACGTCGACGCCGCTCCACGAAACGACGCGGATCGGGCCCGACGGCCGCCCGAACGGCGTACCGACGTTGTGCTCCTTCGGGCTCTTGCCGAAGTCCTCGCCGAACAGGGCTTCGCCGAGACCGGTGCCGCCGATGAGTCCGAGCATGCGATCGGCTTATCACAGCGGATCGCGCGCGTCGCCGGAGCGCCCTCAGGCGGACGTGGCCATGAACATGAGGACCGCGAGGAGCGACAGCGCCATCGCCCAGATTCCTGCGACGACATACGTCTGCGCATTCGGCTTCGGGAGGTAGACACGGAACGTCGTCGCGCTGCGGCGTCGGTCCTCCGCCTCGCGCAGGTCGCGGACGGCTTTCCTCAGCTCGGGCGAGATCTTCGGCCGGAAGCCGGACACCGGCGCGACGACTGCGGCGGGGATGATGGCGGGGGCCGCGATCGCCGCCAGCGTCATGACGAGAGACGGCGCCGCGCGCGGAAACGAGGGTGGCACCGCGTCCGGAGAGATCGTCGCCGCCGGCGCCACGGGCGTGGTCTTCCGCGCCGGCGCGGGCTTCGTGATGACGAGCGTGCGGAGCGCCGGCGGACGCGCGGTGATGCAAACGGGGCGCGGGGGCGCGGCCTCGAACGCCGGCATGCCGTCGACGATCGGGCACGGCGCGTCGAGCGTGGGCTCGTCGTCCGTGTTCGGTCGGTCACCACGCTCGTCGCGCCCGGGAGCCGGCGCGGGAGCCGGAGCTGCGGCAAAGACGCTCGCGAGGAGCTTCTTGTTCTCCTCGGCGCCGATCGTCACCGTCGCGTCCTCGTCGCGTTCGCTCGCCATGTCGAGGCGACGCGCTTCTTCGGCGAGGATGAACTTCGGAAGCCGGCGTGTCGGCTGCTCGCCGTAGACGAGGTCGGCGGGCGCGCCTTCCGCCGAGTCGTTCGCGAGGGCGCGGTCTGCGAGTGCGTGGCTGCTGCTTCGGGACATGGCGTCGCCTCCGGGTGCTCAGCTCAGCAAGCGCGATGCCGCGCGCGATCACGCGGTAAAACAGGGCGATCCGCATGTTCGGCCGCCGGCGCGCGCGCGTGCCTTCCGCCACGTGGGGCAATCGGCTTCTCGGCAAATCAGCGAGCAGGTCGCATGGGTGCGCACCGCCACCCGCTCACTCTCGTGCGATCCCCGAGCCCATGACGACGAAGTAGTGACGCTTGCAGAGCAGCCCCCACGCCCTCACTTCTCCTTCAGGAGCTCCTCGATCTGCTTCACGATCTCGTCGATCTCGCCTTCCTTCAGGCCTTCGTGGCGATGGCGGACGACGCCGTTGCGATCGATGACGAGCTCGGTGGGCATGGCGCTGACCTTGAACGGAGGATTGGCGGCGGTCTGCTCGGGATCGATCGCGATCAGGAACTTCGCGCCGGTCTCCTTCAAGAACGCGGGGACCACCGCCTTCGGCTCGGCGTCCTCGGCGATGCCGACGATGACGAGGCCGTCGTTTTTGTGCTTCTCGTGCAGCGCCTGCAGCTTCGGGAACGAGCCCGTGCACGGCTTGCAGAACGTCGCCCAGAAATCGAGGAGCACGACCTTGCCCTTCGCGCTGGACGGCTTCCACGATCCGCTGCCGTCGGCGAGCTTGAACTCGACGTCGGGCACGGGCTTGCCGACGCCTTCGGTGGGCGCCGGCTTCGCTGCCTCGCCCGTCGCCGCGACCGCGGCACCGGGAGGCGCGGCCGAGCCGTCCTGCTTGTTCACGTTCCAGTCGTAGAGATCGGAAGAGGT
>JAQBQJ010000500.1 GCA_028287065.1 Labilithrix sp.
CTCGAGCGCGGCGATCGCGTCGCGGACGGCGGCGCCGTCTACGAATCGCGTCTCCGGTTCCTTATCGAGCATGCGCGCGACGGTGTCGTCGATTGCCGCGTGGAGGCCGCCGCGCAGCTCCGAGGCGCGCGGCGCCTCTTCCATCAGGATCTTCGCGAGGAGCGCGATCGTGCTGTCGCCGACGAAGACGGCGCGCCCGGTGAGGCACTCGAAGAGCACGCAGCCAAGAGAGAAGACATCGGCACGCGCATCGATGAGCGGATCGCCGCGCACCTGCTCGGGAGCCATGTAACCGGGCGTGCCGAGGACCGTGCCGGCGCCGGTCATCACCACGCTCGCCGCCTGGACGCGTGCGATCCCGAAGTCGAGCAGCACGACGTCGCGGACGCTGCCCCCGCGTAGAAATACGTTCGACGGCTTGAGGTCGCGGTGCACGATCCCGCGCAGGTGCGCGAGGGCGAGCGCATCGGCGATCCTCCGCGCGAGATGGAGCGCGTCGGCGACAGCGAGGGGACCGCGCTTCAACCGTTCGCCGAGGTCCTCTCCCTCGAGCCACTCCATCGCGAGGAACATCGAGCCCGCGGTCACACCGTGCGCGACGTAATGGACGATGGCGGGGTGCTTCAGCTGCGCAAGGACGCGCGCTTCGCGCTGGAATCGCGCGCTCGCGGCGCGGTCGCCGTGAAGCAGCTTGATCGCGACGGCCTCGCCGGTGTGGAGGTCGTGGGCTTGGCAGACCACTCCCATGCCGCCCGCGCCTGCTTCACGCTCGAGGCGGAAGCGGCCGTCCAGCAGATCGCCCGGTCGCACGCGGCGATCGTACATGATCGATCGTCAGGTGACGGTGCCCTCGTCGTCGCCGGGGTCGCTCGCGTCGTCGGCGTCGACGCTCTCGTCCGCTCCGAGGTCGCCGGCCGCCTCGATGGGACCGAGGCGCTTCAAGACATCGGTGAGGTGCTTGCGGCTGAGGCCGGCCGCGGCGGCGGCGCGCGTGGTGTTGCCGGGAAAGCGCTTGAGGAGGCCGGTGAAGTACGCCTGATCGAACGCCTCGAGGAGCTGCGCCTTGGCGTCCTTGTACGGCGCGAGCTGGGCGATACCGGGATACTCGTGCGCGATCGTCGCGGGCCCTTCGGATGCGGGGCCGAGGTTGAATACGAGCTTCTCGAACGACGGCGGGCCTCCACCCGGCGGTGTCGCGAGGGCCATCGCGCGCGCGAGCAGGTTCCGGAGCTCGCGTACGTTGCCCGGCCACGCGTAGCCGAGGAGACGCTTCATGTTCTCGCCACCCGGTTCGTCGCCCGGCGGCAGCTTGCCCTCGAGCATGCGCGCGACGAGGCCCGGGATGTCCTCCGGGCGATTGCGCAGGGGCGGCATGCGAACCTTCACGACCTCGAGCCGGTAGAGGAGATCGGGACGGAAGCGCCCGCGATGCGCCTCTGCGTGGAGATCGCGGTTTGTCGAAGCGATGACGCGTACGTCGACCTTGCGTGGCGCGTCCTCGCCCACCGGCCTCACCTCGTGCGACTCGAGCACGCGCAACAGCTTCGGCTGCAGGTCGAGCGGCAGCTCTCCGAGCTCGTCGAGGCAGATCGTGCCGCCGTGCGCGCGCTGGAACGCGCCGGCGCGATCGCTCGCTGCGCCGGAGAACGCGCCCTTCTTGTGGCCGAACAGCTCGCTCTCGGCGAGCTCGCTGGGTACGGCGCTGCAATCGAAGACGACGTATGGTCCCTTGGCACGAGGTGATGCTGCGTGCAGCGAACGCGCGACGAGCTCCTTGCCCGTCCCGCTCTCGCCTTCGACGAGCACGGTCACGTCGCTCTGCGCGACGCGCTCGAGCACCGCGAAGATCTCGCGCATCGCGAGTGACTCGCCGAAGAGCTCGCCGAACGAGCGCGCGTTGGAAGGCGCGACCTCGCGCACGAGCCAGCGCGGCTGGATCACTGCGTACGTTCGACCGAAGCGGAGCACCGCGCCGAGCCTCGCCGATGCTTCACGCACCTTCGTCTCGCCGATGAAGGTGCCGTTGCGGCTCTTCAGGTCGCGGATCATGATGCCGTCGCGTTCGATGGTGAGCCGCGCGTGGCGGCGCGAGACGGAGGGATCGGTCAGCGCGAAATCGCACTCCGGGTCGGAGCCGACCTCGCACGTCGATCCGAGAGCCGCCTCCTTGCCTTCGTCCGGACCAGAGAGGATGACGATCTTGAGCGGGACGGGGGCGGGGGCCCCGGCGTCTGCGCCTGCGATGTCGATCGTGTGGGCCGGGGACATGCCGGCATTGTGCCGGATTTCGTCGGGAAATGATGCGCACCCGCAGGTGACACCCGCGCGCTCGGCGGGCGGCACCTCGAGGTGACGAGTCGCCGTGTCGAGGCGTGCAACGCAGCGCAATATCTCACTTCACCGCCTTGGTACCGACATTGCTGAAGGAGCAAACACAACACGCAAACCTCCGAGGTCCTCCATGTTCACCCGGTCCTTCTCGCTCCTCACCGTCGTCCTCGCCTCCACCACCTTCGCTGCGTGCAGCAGCCCGTCGA
>JAQBQJ010000530.1 GCA_028287065.1 Labilithrix sp.
GGTTCGAGGGTTGGATGCAGGACGTGGAGCGCCCGCCGGATCCGTCACCGACGGAGTCCGCGGTGACGTGGCTGCTCCGCCGCGGCTGGCACGACGACTTCTTCTACATCCACCTCGGCGAGCTCCCGCTCGCGCTCCGAGCGCAGATGCCGCGCCCGCGCGTCTGACTCACGCCGCTCGCGCGCCTGGCGTCGATCACGCCTCCGCCTCGAGCCTGCAAATTTGGCACGAAAGCGGGCGCGCCGGCTGCAGGCCACGCACCCACTTCCGAGCATCAGCCTGGCGCGGCTCGGCGTCGAGAAACGAACCATGGTCGAGGCTGCGTCTCTCGTCCCGTACACGTGCCCGTGCCCGTACGCGTGCCCGATCTCGCAGATCGGGCACGGGCACGGGCACGGGCACGTGTACGGGCGAGAGAGTTTGTCGATGCCTTCTCTCGTCTCCGGCACTGAACCGATGTATCGTATCCCTCGATGTCCCTGCGAAACCGGCTCGCCCGCCTCTCCACGGCGTCGCCCATGTTCGCTCCCGTAGCGGCTCCCGCACCGCGAGCGCCTCCGCCGCCTGCACCCGCGTCGCCGCTCTCGCTGGAACGAGAGAGCGCCCCCTCGCTCCTCGACGACCTCCGCCGTCGCATGGACGTGATCCTCACGCGCACGCGCAGCGAGCCGCCGCGTGAGCTGCCCGCGGTCGACTGTCCCGAGCTGCCGTTTGCCGTCGAGCGCACCGAGCTCGGGCCGCTCCACGTGCGCACGCTCCGTCTCTCCGGCGCGCATCGCGTCGGGCGGTTCCCCGTCACCTCGGCGCGCACCGCATCGAACGAGCTCCTCGCGCTCCTCGCGCTCGATCCGCGTCTCGCCGCCTGCGACCTCTCGGGCGCCCTCTACCTCGACACCGAGACCACCGGCCTCGGGCCGGGCGCCGGCACGGTCGCATTCCTGATCGGCCTCGCGTTCTGGGACGCCGACATCGGGCTCGTCTGCGAGCAGCTCCTCGTGCGGCAGCTCGGCGAAGAGGCGCCCGTGCTCGCGCGCGTCGCCGAGCGCATCAAGCAAGCCTCGATGCTCGTCACCTTCAACGGCAAGAGCTTCGATCTCCCGGTCCTCCGCACGCGGTTCGTCATGGGCCGCAGCGCATTCCCCGACGAGCCGCCGCATCTCGATCTCGTCCACGTCGCGCGGCGCCTCCACAAGGGCCGCGGCTTCGGCACGCGGCTCGGCGCCGTCGAGCGCGAGGTGCTCGGGTTCGTCCGCGAGAACGACGTCCCCTCGGGCGAGGTCAGCGCGTGCTACCTGCACTTCCTCCGCACCGGCGACACACGCGCGCTCCTCGGCGTCGTCGATCACAACCTCTGGGACGTCGTGTCGATGGCCGCCATCGTCGGCCTCTACGGCGAGCCTCTCGAGGGAACGCAGCTCCACGCCGAGGACCTCGTGGGCGTCGCCCGCACGCTGAAGCGTGCAGGATACAAGGACCGCGCGTCCGATGTCGTCGACGAGGCGCTCGCACGCGGCGCAGGCAGCGCCGGCGTCCGCGCGCGCGCCGAGATCGCGAAGGCGAGGGGAGACAAGGCCCGCGCCCTCGCGGACTTCGAGGCGCTCGCCGCGTCCGTCGACGACCCGACCGTTCGCCTCGAGCTCGCCAAGCTCTACGAGCACCATGCGAAGGACGCGGCACGCGCGCTCGCGCTCGTCGAGGCCGGCACCGGCGAGAAGGAGGATCGCCGCGCCCATCGCGCCGCACGGCTCGCGCGCAAGGTGAACGGCGATCGAGAGAAGAGCGGGAAGCTGTGGTAAAAATGCGGCGAGACAATCGCCCATGCCCGACGACGTAACGCAGACCTACGAGCCCGCAGTCATCGAGCCGAAGTGGCAACGCGTGTGGGAGGAGAAGAAGACCTTCCGCGCGGTGCGCCGGCCCGGCAAACCGAAGATGTACGTGCTCGACATGTTCCCGTACCCCTCGGGGGCCGGGCTCCACGTCGGCCATCCGGAGGGCTACACGGCCACGGACATCATCAGCCGCTACAAGCGCATGCGCGGCTTCGACGTGCTGCACCCGATGGGCTGGGACGCGTTCGGTCTTCCGGCCGAGCAGTACGCCATCAAGGAGAACAAGCATCCGCGCGGCTTCACGCTGACGAACATCGACATGTTCCGCGGCCAGCTCAAGAAGCTCGGCTTCAGCTACGACTGGGACCGCGAGGTCGACACGACCGATCCGGGCTACGTGAAGTGGACGCAGTGGATCTTCCTCCAGCTCTTCCGGAAGGGCATCGCGTTCCAGCAGTCGAACATGGCCGTGAACTGGTGCCCGCAGATGGGCACCGTGCTCGCCAACGACGAGGTCGGCCCCGACGGTCGCAGCGTCCTCGGCGGCTATCCGATCGAGAAGCTCAAGATCCGCCAGTGGTCGCTTCGCATCACGCAGTATGCCGACCGGCTCCTCGACGGCCTCGAGGGCCTCGACTGGCCCGAGACGAAGGCGAAGCAGGCGCACTGGATCGGACGCAGCGAAGGCGCGAACGTCGAGTTCGCGGTCGAAGGTCACCCGAACGAGAAGATCACGGTCTTCACCACGCGCGTCGACACGCTCGCCGGCGCCACGTACGTCGTGCTCGCGCCCGAGCACGCGGTCGCGCAGAGGATCTCCGCTCCCGACCACGTCATCGCCGTCAAGACGTACGCCGACATCGCCAATGCGAAGAGCGACATCGTTCGCAGCGACGCCGGTCGCGAGAAGACGGGCGTGCCCACCGGCGCGTTCGCGATCAACCCGATCAACGGCGAGAAGGTCCCCGTCTACGTCGCCGATTACGTCATCGGCAGCTACGGCAGCGGCGCGGTCATGGCCGTGCCCGCCCACGACGAGCGCGACCACGCATTCGCCGTCAAATACGGCCTCCCGATCATCAAGGTGGTCGATCCCGCGAAGCCCGGCGCGACCGGCGCGGCTCGCGTCGACGTCGACGTCGACAAGGAGGCCTTCACCGACGACGGCGTCGCGAACGAGACCGCCGTCGCGCGCAGCAAGGCGCCGATCACCAAGGGCATGCCGAGCGAGCAGGTCCGCCGCGTGGTCACCGACTGGCTCGCCGCGCAGCACGCCGGCAGCTCGAAGATCACGTACAGGCTCCGCGACTGGGTCTTCTCGCGCCAGCGCTACTGGGGCGAGCCGATCCCGATTTACTTCCCGGTCGACGTCGCGGACGCGCACGGCGATCCGCGCGTGCCGGGCGCCAGCATCACCATCCACTACGAGCAGCCGATCGCCGTCGACGAGACCGAGCTCCCGCTCACGCTGCCCGATCTCGAGGACTTCAAGCCGGGCACCGACCCCGCGGGTCCGCTCGCGCGCGCCGTCGACTGGCGCTTCTTCCAGAAGGACGGCAAGTGGTACGCGCGCGAGACCAACACGATGCCGCAGTGGGCAGGCTCGTGCTGGTACTACCTCCGCTACCTCGATCCGAAGAACGGAAGGGCGGGCTGGACGACCGAGGACTACGACGCATGGATGCCCGTCGACCTCTACGTCGGCGGCTCCGAGCACGCGGTGCTCCACCTGCTCTACGCGCGCTTCTGGCACAAGGTGCTCTTCGACATCGGGCGGGTGAAGCACCCCGAGCCGTTCCTGAAGCTCGTGCACCAGGGGATGATCCTCGGCGAGATCGAGTACACGGTGTTCCGCGACGCGGCGTCGGGCGCGTTCGTCGATCCCAGGCACGCGAAGGAGGGCGAGGACGGCCACAGCTTCGTGCACGCCGAGACGGGCGCGGCCCTCGTCACCGAGCGCGTGAGTGAAGACGCGGTGGAGAAGAAGGGATCGTTCTTCTACCTCGCGGCGCACCCGGACGCGCGCGTCGAGGCG
>JAQBQJ010000542.1 GCA_028287065.1 Labilithrix sp.
TTCGAGCGCACGTTCCGTCGCACGCGGCGCGAGGACTTCCGCATCGTCGAGTTCTCGGTGCAGGACAACCACGTCCACCTCCTCGTCGAGGCCGACGACAACGACGCGCTCGCCAGAGGGATGAAGAGCTTCTCGGTGCGCGCAAACCGCCTGTTCAACGCGGCGCTAGGCCGTGGTCGCGGCCGCGTGTGGGGCGACCGTTATCACCGCCGCGATCTCACCGATGCGCGCCAGGTGCGAAACGCGCTCGTGTACTGCCTGGCGAACTACAAGAAGCATCAGCGCGTCGACCATGGGCGGCCGCGCATCGATCCATTCTCGTCCGCGCGCTGGTTCCAGGGATGGACCGCGATCCGCACCGCCGACGACGGCCCGCGACCGACACCAACCGCGCGCACGGTTCTGCTCGCGCGCGCGTGGCAGAAGCACGGGTTCATCCATCCGGGAGAGGTTCCGCGGATAGGCGCATAGCCGTGCCGGGCGACTCAGCGCGGTGGCCGACGTCGCGCGACGCGTCGGGCAGGTTCCAGCGCCGGTGGCCCGAATGTCGTTTTCCTCAATGCGCCGGCGTGTTCCTCTCGCTCTGGAACGGGCCCGCGCCCGCATCCGCGTTCGATTCGAACGCGCTTGCGCCCCAGTACGGCGCCTCCGTCACGAAACGGCCCGCGCCGGCGTTCATCGGCGGCGACTCGGGGTTCGAGCCTCGGTTGTTCGGATCGTTCGCGGCGTGCGAGGCATGACCCGCGACCGGTGCGCCTCCGTCGG
The DNA here is from genome assembly GCA_028287065.1 of Labilithrix sp. Taxonomy (GTDB): domain Bacteria; phylum Myxococcota_A; class Polyangia; order Polyangiales; family Polyangiaceae; genus Labilithrix. The sequence goes on from JAQBQJ010000542.1 coordinate 766, forward strand.
GGTTTGCGGCGTCCGTCGCCGCGTTCGCGGCGTTCGCCGAGTCCGTCGTCTGGCCCGGCGCGACCGTCAGCCCGCTCGACGCGCCAGGGCTCAGGCTCATCGCGCCCGCGCCCGCAGGTGCCGCCGTCTCGAACGGCGCCGGCCTCGGCGAGTAGCTCGGCGCTCCCGCCGGTGGCGCGGACGTGACGTTCACCGACGTCGCGGCGGGTGCGTTCACGATCGTCGCGCCCGTCGTCTCCGTCGTGCTCGCCGGGTCCGCAGCTCGACCATTGACCGCGATGCCGCCCGTGCTGTCGGCCGTGCTCGGCGGCGCAGGCTGCACCGGCGTCGTCGTCGCCGGCGTTTGCGCTGCCGCCGTCGTCTCCACGTACGCGGGCTCGGCCGTATCCACGTCGCGTCGCGCTCCCGCGTCACGGTCGAGGCACGAAGCAACGACCATCGCGCTCAGCGCCGACGCGCTCAACGCACCGACGATGATCTTCCACATCGTCGCACTGCGCCTGCGCCGCTCTTCGGAGGTCTCCCATCGCGGATTGTTCGGGTCCATGGAACCGCCGCGCTGCATGCGACATGCCGCGCATGGTCGAGCTCAGAACAGCGTGTAGACGAGCGAGATCGACGCCAGCGAGTCCGCGCGCTCGACGCCCGGCAGCGGACGATTCTCGAACCGCATCGTGTACGTCATCGCCACGGCGAGCCGCGCGCGGATCGTCGACTTCAGTCCCGTATCGAACACGAGGCGGTATACGTGCGCGTTCTCGAAGTTCTGGATGTGCTCGAGGCTCGCGACGAAGCTCACCTCCGAATAGAGCTTGTTCTCGTAACCGAGGTACGCGCGCGAGTTGTGGAGCGTGCGCGTCTTGTCCGCGATCGTGATCGTCGGATCCAGCGCCGGCGGCACGGGCTGCGTCACCTGGATGCGTGAGGCGTCGCGACGGATGTCGTGCTGCAGGTCGTAACCCAGCTCGACGACCAGACGCTGGTTCGCCGTCTGGATGAAGTGATACGCCACGCCCGGATCGATGTTGAGCCGTAAATCCAGGCCCTGGAAGCGATCGCGACGGATCGTGGACTGCAGGAACAGCGACACGCGCGGAGACAAGAAGAGATCGTACCGGCCGAGCGCCTGGTAGTTCTCCACCGTCGTCTCGGCGAGCGTCTCGCCCTTCTTCGCCGCACGCGCGAAGTTCCACGCCGCCGCCGCCGTGATCTGGTTCTCGTAGCGACGCACGCGAACCTTCCCCGCCGTCGTGAGCGCGATCTGTCGCGCGTTGCCCGAGGCAAAGAGCCCGCCCAGCGACAGCGAGCCCTCGGTCGCGTATTGCTCCTCCGCCTCTTCGACGGCGTCGCCGGTCGCGAACGTCGACGCGACGAGATCCGTCTTGCCCGTCGTCACCGCCTTCGGCTTCACGGTCTCGGCCGGAAGCTGATCGCCCGGCGGCGCGATCTGTGCGAGCGCAACGAGGATGACCGCGGGGATCATGGCGGCGGACACCCGTTCCGCTCCGGAAATTCCGACCTCTCGCCGGGCACGAACCCGCACGCGTCGTCCGCGTCCGGCACGCCGTCGCCGTCGCGATCGGGCGGCGTCGCCTTCTCGGACGCGGGCGGCGGCGGAGGCTGCGGATCGTCCGGCACCCATTCGAGAGCGAACAGCCCTCGCGCGACCGGCGCTCCGTACGCATGCGTCAGCCCGACGCCGGCGCCGATCCCCACGCGTATCTTCGGCAGCACCTCCCATCGCGTGCTCAAGAGCGCCTCGACCGGCGTCGTCTTCGTCTGGAACGCCGAGCCCGCGCTCACCACGGTCGTCGCGACGAGCTCCGGACCGATCGAGATGCGCTTGTGCGCGAGCAGCACGCCGCCCGCGATGCCCACGAAGACCTCCGAGCCGATCTGCCCTCCGGCCCAGGGCTCGTCGCGACCGCGGAGGTGCACGCCCGTCGTCGCCGCGAGCGCGATCGACGTGCGCTCGTACGCGAGCATGAACCGCGGCCGCACGTGCGGCTCGCCATCGCCGGTGAACGAAGCCGGCGAGCCGGACGGCACGAACAGCTGCAGGCCAATCGCGCCGGTCAGCCCTTCGGCATGGCGACCGAACAGGCGCACGTCGCACGCCAATCGGACGTCTCCTACCGCCGTCTCGTCCGCGGCCGGTGCATACGTGACGCCGTCGACCACCGCCGCGCGCCCGTCGGCGACGATCTGGAGCGGGACGTCGAAGCCGAGCCGGATGCGGTCGCGGAACACGAACGACGCGCCCGTATGGAGGACGGCCTGGTTGCGGACCGGTGACGCGATCACGCGGCCGCGGTCGTCGCGCACGGCGACCGGCCGATACGCGTACGTGCCCATCGCGCCGAGCGCCATGCGGCCGTGTCCGCGGAGATCGAGCGACTCGACGTAGAACCAGCGACTGCCGCGCTCGGCGGGAACGAACGCATCCGCAGCCCACCCGTCGTCGGCCGCGGCAGTGCCGGGAGCGACGAGGAGCAGCACGGACGCCGTGACGAAGGCTGCCGCGAGGGGACGCGCCCGCATCGCCGCGGTTTACGGCATGTGGGCCGCGCCTGCATTGCGGTGCGCGGCCGCACGCCCGCGCCCGCCGCGCGACGACCGACGCGGCGCGGGCTCGATCCCACAAACCGAGCCGTTTCCTCGGCTGCTGTCGTCGCGATTGACGAGGCGCATCAAGTCCCTATATGTCCGGGAGAATTCGCCTGCTCTACCAGCGGGCACCCGAGGATCGATGAACCCGACCGTCATGCTCCTGCTCATCGTGACCGCGCACGTGATCTTCCTCTGGTCGATCATGCGCCGGTGGCAGCTGCTCCGGATCGGGAGCTTCGTCAATCGCTTCGATCGCATCCCCGAGCGCATCTCGGCCGTCCTCCGCTACGCGTTCGCGCAGGAGAAGATGGCCTACTACCAGCCCGCCGGAATCGCTCACAAGCTGATCTTCGTCGGGTTCATGGTCCTCCTCTTCCGGACCCTCGTCCTCTGGGGACGCGGGTTCGATCCGACCTGGAACCTCCTCATCCTCGGGCCCACGCAGCCGATCGGGAAGGTCTACGAATTCACGAAGGACATCGTCGCCGTCCTCGTCATGATCGGCGTCGGGGTCTTCTTCTATTACCGCGTCATCAAGCACCAGAAGCGCCTGACCCACAGCGCCGAGGCCATCCTGATCCTCGGGATCATCTTCACGATGATGGTCGCGGACATCACGTACGACGGCGCCGCCCTCGCGCTCGCGCACAAGTTCCCCGAGCTGTGCCCGCCCGGAACGGCCACGTCGCTGACCGATCAGTGCCGCAGGATGGCCGAGGTGGTCGCGCCGCATGCCGGCGTCGACCACACCGAAGGCATAGCCTTCTTCCCGTCGCCCGCAGGCGCGACGATGGCGCTCGCGCTCAAGAAGCTCTCGCCGGCGGCCCTCGTCGTCGTCGCGAAGATCGGCTTCTGGACGCACGCGACGCTGCCGCTCATCTTCCTGAACCTGCTTCCGCACTCGAAGCACTTCCACGTCATCACGGCGATCCCGAACGTCTTCTTCAAGGACCTCGGTCCGAAGGGCCGCCTCGAGCCCATGGGCAGCGCCGAGAAGATCATGGAGCTCGCGATGGCGGCCTCCGAGATGCCCGAGCCCACGAAGGCAAAGATCGGCGTCGCGAAGGTCGAGCACCTCTCGTGGAAGGCCGTCCTCGATTTCTACACGTGCACCGAGTGCGGGCGCTGCTCGGACAACTGCCCAGCGCACAAGACCGGGAAGATCCTCTCGCCGAAGCACTTCACGCTCGCGCTGCGCGATCACATGTACGAGCACGAGAACGAGCTCGTCGAGCGCGAGATGCAGTGGGGGCCCGGCATGCAAGGCGCCGCCGCCGAGGCGACGGCCGAAGCGACGGACGCCGCGAACGTCGACTACGAGCACCTCGCCGCCGAGCGCGAGGGCGCGAAGTTCCCGCCGAAGTACAAGGACATCGATCTGGCGCCCGAGGTCATCCACCCGGACGTGCTCTGGGCCTGCACCTCGTGCCGCGCCTGCGAGGAGCAGTGCCCGGTGCTCATCTCGTACGTCGACAAGATCATCGACATGCGAAGGAACCTCGTCATGATCCGAGGCGAGTTTCCCCACGAGCTCCAGAAGCCGTTCCAGGGCATGGAGGTCAACGGCAACCCGTGGAACCTCTCGCGCATGGATCGCTCGGCGTGGTCCGACGGCCTCGACATCCCGACGTTCGCCGCGAAGCCCGACGCGCAGGTCCTCTACTGGGTCGGCTGCGCCGCGAGCTACGACGATCGCGCGAAGAAGATCGCTCGCGCCACCGCGCGGCTGATGAAGGCGGCAGGAGTGGACTTCGCGATCCTCGGACAAGAGGAGAGCTGCACGGGCGATCCCGCGCGCCGCGCCGGCAACGAGCTCCTGTTCGCGACGCTCGCCGAGGGCAACGCCGCGGTGCTCAACACGTACAAGGAGCAGGGCGGCATGAAGCAGGTCGTCACGGCCTGCCCGCACTGCTTCAACACGCTGAAGAACGAGTACCCCGACTTCGGCGCGCAGCTCGAGGTCGTCCACCACACCGATTTCCTCCTCGGCCTGCTCGCCGAGAAGAAGCTCCATCCGAAGAAGCCCGTGATGGGGCGCGTCGTCTATCACGACAGCTGTTATCTCGGCCGGTACAACGACATCTACGAGTCGCCGCGCGAGATCCTGAAGATGATCCCCGGCGTCGAGCTCGTGGAGCCCGACTACTGGAACAAGACGCGCGGACTCTGCTGTGGCGCCGGCGGCGCGCAGATGTGGATGGAAGAGCAGAACCAGAACCGCGTGAACGTGAAGCGCACGCTGCAGCTCGTCGACACGGGCGCGAAGACCGTCGCGAGCGCGTGTCCCTTCTGCATGACGATGCTCACCGACGGCCTCAAGTCGCAGAGCCTCGAGGACCAGATCAAGCAGATGGACGTCGCCGAGCTCCTCGATCTGAGCTGCGCGGTCGACGAGAAGCCCGTCGTCGCGCCTGCCCCGGCCCCGGCGCAGGCCGAAGTCGCCGAAGCCGTCCCGGCCGAGTGACCTTCTTCGGAACTAAGGACAGTCGCCGGAACTAAGGACAGGCGCCGGAACTAAGGACCGGTGAACGTGTCGTACACGGCGCGCGACACCGCGCCGAGGTGGACGCGCGCGACGTTGTCGTGGTTCGGGCGGAGATCGCCCGAGCCCTCGCTCATCACCGCGATCGCATAGGTCGCGCGCGGGGCGCGGACGATCGCGGCCTCGGCTACGACGCCTTCGATCGAGCCCGTCTTGTATGCGAGCACCAGCTCCGGCGGCGTCGTCCTCGAGATGCCCGGGAAGCGCTCGTCGGGCAGGCCGCGGCCGATCGTGCTCGCGGTCTGCGTGCGTTCGAGGAGGGCGACGAGCTTCTCGCAGGCGCGCGGCGGAAGACCGTCGCGATCATGGACCCGCCGCAGCAACGTCACGAGCTCGGCGGCGGTCGACGGGGAGCGCTCGCCGTTCTCGCCCTCGACGAAGATCCGGCCGGTGAGCCTCGTCGTCGTCAGACCGAGCTTTGCGAGACGCGCGTTCACCGCGGTGGTGCCCACGCGACCGATGAGCAGGTTCGCCGCGGTGTTGTCGCTGATCGCCGTCGAGAGATAGAGCAGGTCGAGGATCGACAGCCGGAGCCCGGGCTCGAGCGCGGCGAGCACACCGGAGCCGATCACCTTGTCGCTCGCGCGCAGCTCGAGCTGCGACGACGCATCGAGCGCTCCTTCTTCGATCGCGCAGAGCACCTCGAGCGCGACGGCGATCTTGATCACGCTCGCCGCCGGGAACACGCGCTCGTCATTCGATGCGAGTCGCTCGTTGGTATCCAGGCGAACCGCACACACACCGAACGCTCCCGGTAGCTCGCGCGCCACTCGCTCGATGGTCGTCAGGAAGATCGCCGACATCCCCGAGCGTGGTATCACCTTCTCATGTCGATCTGCCCGATCTGCGGCAGCGAGGTGGCGCCCCGCTCCGCGAACAAGGCGTTCCCGTTCTGCACCGCGCGCTGCAAGTCGATCGATCTCGGCAAGTGGCTCAACGAGGAATATCGCGTGCCCGCGACGCCGGATGAGGCGGGCGAGGGCGACGAGAGCGAAGACGCGCCTGCGGTCGCGTCCGAAGGCGACTTCCCCGGGAAACCAGATATGCGACACTGAAGAGGATGCGTTGCTTCACCGTCTCGCTTGCCGTCGCAACTTGTAGCGCCGCCGCTCTCCTCGTCTCACCGTCCACGGCCCTCGCGCAAGACGCGACGCCCCCGCCGGCCATCGCGCCTCCGCCACCGATGGACCCGAGCACGCCCGGCTCGCCGACCGGCGATCCGAACGCGCCCGCGCCGCCCGAGCAAGCCACGACGCAGAAGCTCGACGAGGCCGAGCGCGAGGACAGCGGCCGCAACTTCGAGCTGTTCTGGGTCGACGCTCACCTCGGCGGCTCGTACATCGACATGCGCCAGTTCTCCGGCGACACGCTCGCGATCGAGAAGGCGAGCGCCGGCGGACCGATGTTCGCGCTCGGCGCAGGGTTGCGGTTCGTCGTGCTCGTCCTCGGCGTCCGCGCGAAATACAACGCGCTCTCCGCGTTCAACATGTGGCAGCTCAACGGTGAGCTCGGGTTCAAGATCCCGATCGACAAGTTCGACTTCCTCATCGGCGCGCACGGCGGATACTCGTTCGTCGGCAGCGTCGGCGAGGGCACCGTCGCGAGCAGCAGCAGCGCCACGCCGACCAACAACGACGCCGTGAAGATCCGCGGCTTCAACGCCGGTCTCGACGTCGGGCTCGACTACTACGTCTCGCCGACGTTCTCGGTCGGCGGCGGCTTCTTCGCGGACTTCCTGTACCTGAATCGCCCGCCGGTCGATCTGCCCGCAGGCCTCACGCAGGAGCAGAAGGACATCATCGCGAAGGAGCCGCTCTACGCCGAGTCCGGCAAGAGCGCGGGGCTCCAGCTCGGCGGCGCGCTGCGGCTGGGCCTGCACTTCGGCCTGTAACGGCTACATTCGCAGGGTGACCGGTCACCCCACGTCCCCCGCGCATCGCCTCGCGATCGAGCTCGGCGCGCCGCGCGGCGATCGCGACGGCACGAAGCTCGTGCCGATGCTGTGCGGACGCGACGAGACCGGCGAGCGCGTGCTCGGCGAGCAAGGCTGGATGTTCGAGCTGAAGCTCGACGGCGTGCGCATCCTCGCCGACAAGCGCGGTGATCGCGTCGCGCTCGGGTATCGCAAGGTGCGATCGGCGACCGACAGCTACCCCGAGATCGCCGAGGCCGTCGCGAAGCTCGGCGAGGAGCGCGTCGTCCTCGACGGCGAGGTCGTCGCGTTCGACGAGCACGGAAAGCCTGATTTTCAGCGTCTCGGCACGCGGATCCAGACACGCGGGCGAGGCGTCCGCCGCGCGGCGCATGCCGTTCCCGTCGTGTACGTGATCTTCGACGTGCTCGTCGTCGGCGATCGCGACGTGACGAGCCTGCCGATCGAGGCGCGCAAGACGATCCTCGAGAAGGTGCTCGAGGGGCACACGAGCGGGCACCTTCGTCTGCACCCCACGTTCGCGGACGGGCGCCAGCTCTTCGGGCTCTGTCGCGACCACCAGCTCGAAGGCGTCGTCGCGAAGCGTGCATCATCCACGTATCGTCCCGACGGTCGCTCCGAGGACTGGGTGAAGGTGAAGTGCGAGCTCGACGCCGATCTCGTGGTGATCGGATGGACGGAAGGCGAGGGGAGGCGCTCGCGCCTCGGCGCGCTCGATCTCGCCGCGTACGAGGACGGGAGGCTCGTCGTGCGTGGGAGCGTGGGGAGCGGGCTCGACGAGGACACGATCGACGTGCTCGTCGATCGGCTCGTCGCGAACGAGGTGCCTCGCCCGGTCGCGGAGGGGCGCTACTTGCCCAAGCGCGGCCGGCGGCACACGAAGCCGGAGATCGTGGTCTCGGTCCGGCACATGGGGCTCACCGCCGACGGGCTGATGCGTCATCCGGTGTTCCGCGGCGTGCGCCCCGATCTTTCGCCATCGGATTGCACGATCGCGTTCGCGGCGCGCGGTCCGTCGAAAGATGCGCTTTACACGTATTACGAGGCGGCCTTTGCCGCGCTCCTGCCTCATGTTCGAGGGCGCGCATGTCCGGTGCTCCGTGCGGACGGCGCTCCGTCGTCGTCGCTGCCCGGAGGCATCGTCGTCGACGATCTCGAGGCGCTTCGCTTCGTCGTCGAGGCCGGAGGCGCGTCTCTATCCTTGCCACCCGCGCGCACGTCGAACACCGGCGCCGCGGACTTCGTGGCGCTTCGGATCGAGGGCGCGTCGGCGATACGCGTCGCACGACACGCGCGCGAGCTCGTCACCGCGGCGGGGCTCGAAGCCTTCGTGAAGGCGAGCGGTGCGTCCGACCTCGACGTCCTCGTTCCGCTCGGAGACGCGCCCGCCGGCGGCGCAAAGGTCCTCGCCGCGCTGTTCGCGCGCATGCTCGCCGCGTTTGCGGAAGGGCTCGGCGCCAGCGTCACGGCGGTCGAGGCGCCGATCGCGCCGTATGCGGTCGCCGTCCCGGTACCGGCGCGCGGTCCTGCGTGCGCGTCGCTGCCGCTCGCATGGGACGAGCTCGACGGGCTCCACGACGCGGGCGCCGCGATCACGAGGCTCGACCGTGTCGCCGAGCGGATCGCTCGTGGCGCGTCGGATCCGATGCGCGCGATGCACGAGGCGCGGGTCGACTTCGCGCGCGCCGTGCAGGCGATCGACTCGTTTGTCCGCGATCCAGCCGCGCGCTAAGCTGCGCGCGTGCTGTCGTGGATACGCTGGTCAGGACCGTCGCTCATCCCGGCGCTCCTTCTCCTTGCGGTCGTCTACTTCAGCGATCGCCGGCGCGAGCCGCTGCCTCTCGTGCTCCTCGTGTTCGCGCTGGGCGGGCTGGGGAAGGGGATCACCTGGTATGCCGAGCTCCGGGCGTCGGCGTGGACGAGCCTCGACACGAGCGCGCAGGTCGCAGGCAACACCGGCTCGCTGCTCTTCTTGTTCGGCTTCGCGGCGCCCATGCGCGAGGCGGCGAAGGTCGCCGCGATGTGGCCGGCGTTCCGCTCGAAGCATTTCGACGAGCCGGTCGACGGGCTGGTCTATGCATCCGCCGCAGCGCTCGGCTTCGCGTGCATCGAGAACGCGATCACGCTGCGCGGCAACCCGATCGGCTGGATCTGGGTAGCGCGCACGGCCGTCGCGCTGCCTGCGCACGTCTTCTTCGCGTGCATGTGGGGGTACGCGCTCGGACGCGTGAAGACGATCAAGCGACCGGGCCCGCTCTTCCCGACCGCGTGGCTCGTCGCGACCGCCGCGCATGGCCTGTACGTGCATCTCGTCTACGGACGTGGGCCGGGCGCGCTGGTCGGCACGCTGCCGCTCCTGCTCGCGATGGCGGGCGCGACCTTCTTCGCGGCGCGCGATCTGCGGGCACGCGGCGAGCGGTCGTCGCGGAGCTCGATCCTGCTCGAGCGCGTCTCGACGCTCTACGTGTCGGGTCCGCCGAGCCTCCAGACGGTCCGCGACGTCCTCCGTCGCGAAGGTCAGCCGATCACGCTTCGCTGGATCGGCTTCGGCGCCCTCGTGACGGTCGGTGCGATGACCGCGGGCCTCGTCCTCTCGATCGCGTTCGGCCACTGGGCCCATGTCGACTTCTCGCTGGTCGACGAGCACGACGTCACGACGACCGCCCCGGTCGCACTGCTGGGCTCGGGCCTCTTGGCCGCGTTCCCGGTGAGCGGCTACTTGATCGCGAAGGCGTCGAACCTCCCGACGCTGCTGGAGCCCGCGCTGGCGTCGGGCCTGGCGATCGTGTTCATGCTCGTGCTGCTTGGGCTGGCGGCGCCGGTAGCGCTGGTGTTTGCGTTGGCTTTCTCGCCGATCGCGTGGGGGTTGGCGTGCGCGGGTGCGTGGGTGGGGCGTCCCGCGAGATAGAGAGAACAGGTGATGGAAATGGAAATGGAAACGGAAATGCCGTGCCGCTCTCGGCATTTCCATTTCCGTTTCCATTTCCATCACCTGTTCTCTCGGATCTCGGCCAGGCGCCCCCGGTCGGGGCTCCCCCCTTGACTTTCCCCTGCTCCCCTCTACAGTGCGCCCTCCCTAGCCCCCCTTCGGGGCTTTTTTGTCGAGGATTTCCGTGGCCAATCACCCGTCCGCCGAGAAGCGCAACCGTCAGCGTGTCAAGCGCACCCTTCGTAACCGCGGCGTCTCGAGCGCCGTCCGCACGCTCGTGAAGAGCGTTCGCACCGCGCTTCACGCCAAGGACGCGGCTGCCGCGACCACCGCCCTCAAGGTCGCGACCGTCGCCCTCGACAAGGCCGCCACGAAGGGTGTCCTCCACCCGAAGGCTGCTTCGCGCACGATTTCGCGTCTCTCCGCGCAGATCCACAAGCTCGGCACCGCCAAGTAAGTCCGCGCGTAAGCGACGGCGCGGCGGTACGGTAGCGGCGGATCGTGACCGATCTCGACGAGCACAGAGAGCGCGCGCGGGCTGCCCGCGAGGCGCTCATCGGCAAGACGATCGCCGGTAAGTACATCCTCCGAGGGCTCCTCGGACATGGCGGCATGGGCGCTGTCTACGAGGCCGAGAACGTCGGCATCGGCAAGCGCGCCGCCATCAAGTTCGTGGATCCGGAGTTCGCGACCGACGAGAAGGTCGTCGCGAGGTTCGCGCGCGAAGCGCGAGCCATGAGCGCGATCGAGAGCGCTCACATCGTGACCGTGTTCGACGCGGGCAGCGAGGACGGCCGTCCGTACCTCGTCATGGAGCTCCTCCGCGGCGAGGACCTGGGCGAGCGCCTGCGCCGGCTCGGACGCATCCCCCTCGGCGAGGCGATGCACGTCGTCGCGCAGGTCCTGAAGGGCCTCGCGCGCGCGCACGCGGCGGGGATCGTCCATCGCGATCTCAAGCCGGACAACGTCTTCCTCGTGAAGCACGACACGGATCCGCTCTTCGCGAAGATCGTCGACTTCGGCATCTCGAAGATCGAACGGCCGCGCGACAGTACGCATCCGCTCGCGCTCACCGGCCGCGGAACCGTGCTCGGTACGCCGTTCTACATGTCGCCGGAGCAGGCGCAGGCCTCGTCCGACGTCGACGGGCGGACCGATCTCTACAGCGTCGGCGCGATCCTCTTCGAGTGCCTCACCGGACGGCCTCCGCACACGGGCGAGAGCTACGAGCAGGTGATCCTCTCGATCTGCATGCGCGACGCGCCGGACGTGCGCTCGATCGAGCCGTCGATCCCGAAGGACGTCTCCGCGTTCGTCGCGCGCGCGCTCACGCGCGATCGCACGCACCGCTTCGCGTCGGCGGAGCGCATGCTCGCCGCGCTGCACGAGGTCGCGCCGGAAGAGCGCTCGCGCGTGCCGCTCGACGCGCCGCCCGACACGCTGCAATCCCCCGTCAACGTGATGGCCGCGACGATGCTCGACGGCGGCTCGCCCGTGCGATCGTCGCGACCTTCGTTTCCCGACGAGGCGAGCGCGGTCTCGGCGGCGACGCGGCTCGGGATCGGCACGCTCGAGAGCGCGACGGGAGAAGAGCGTCCCAAGGCGAAGCCGAAGGTGGACGCGAGCCCGAAGGCGAGCGCGGTCGACAAGGGCAACGCCAGCGCGAAGCCGCGCCCGTCGGCCGAGCCCCGGCGCTCGTCGCCGTCGAAGGACCGCGCGTCCGGAGCGAAGAAGGCTCGGGCTCGGCCGATCGGGACAGCGCTGATCACCGCGGCGCTCGCGTCGCTCACCGGCGTCGGCGTCACGTTTGGCGTGATCTCGATGCTCGACAAGAAGACGACCGCGACGACGACGACGGCAACGCTCTCTTCGTCGACCGCCTCACCCATGCCTTCCGCGGCGCCCACCGGGTCCGCCTCGACGGCGCCGTCCGCTTCGGCATCGGCCGCGCCTGCCACGTCGGCCTCGGCGCCCGCCGAGCCCGCCTCGGCGAGCGCGCGGCCCGCTGTTTCGCATGCTCCTGCGTCTCTCTCGACCGCGTCCGCGAAGCCGAGTACGCCCTCTTCTGGACGGACCCCCGGCACCCCGCCGAGGCCGTCTTCGACGAAGCCACTCGACATCCAGCGCGATCTTCCGTGACCTCGCATCGCAGTCTCTTCACGCACCTCCTCTCGATCGCATTCGCGCTCTTCGTCGCGACGACATCGGCACGTGCGCGCGCGGACGAGGCCGCGGCGCGGCAGCACTTCAAGCGCGGCGTCGAGCTCTACGATCGCAAGCAGTACCAACCTGCGCTCGAGGAGTTCCGCGCGGCGTACGCCGAGAAGCCGTCGCCCGGCATCAAGCAGAACGTCGCGCTCTGTCTGAAGGGGCTCGGCCGGCCCGTCGAAGCGGCCACCGCGTTCGACGAGGCGCTCGACGAAGGCGAAGGCACGCTGAGGCCCGACGTCCGTGCCGCGATGGAGCAAGAGCTCACCGAGCTCTCGAAGGTCGTCGCCACCGTGCGCATCAAGGCGATCGCCGCGGCCGACAAGCGTCCCGTCGAGAAGGCACGACTTACCGTCGACGGCACGCCGCTCTCACCGGCGGCAGCACGTCGCCCGATCCGCCTCGAGCCGGGCATCCACGTCTTCACGGCGCATGCGGACGGCCTCGCCGATCCTCCGGAGAAGAAGCTCTCGCTGCTCGCCGGCTCGCCGGTCGATGCGACGTTCGAGCTCGGCGCGCTCCCAGGCACGCTCGTCATCGTGCCGAGCGTGCCGGATGCGATCGTACAGGTCGACGCGCTCGATCCGCGCGACACGAAGCCGGTCAAAGGCGCGTGGACGTTCGAGCTCCCGCCCGGTCCGCATCACGTGATCGTGTCCGGCCCCGGCTACCAGACCACGATGATGGACGTCGTGGTCTCGTCGGCGGCGAAGGCCGAGTATCCCGTGTCGGTCCTGCGGCCGGGCGAGCTGCCGCCGGTCTACACGGCGCCGGCGCGCAAGCCGCCGCCGCCGCAGAAGACGCGTTATCTCGTCCCGATGCTCTCGTACGAAGGGCAGAGCATGCGGCTCGCGCCGGTGCTGGGCGAGCGCGCGGGCGGGACGAAGCGCGCGTTCACCGGCGCGTCCGGCGGCGTTCGTCTCGGCTACCGCGCGTCGCGCTCGTTCGCGCTCGAGATCTACGGCGACGTCGGGCAGCTCACCGAGAGCTACGCCATCACGGCGGCGGCCGATCAGAGCACGACGAAGGTCATTCACTGGCAGGTCACTCCCGGGGTGCGCTTCGCGACGGTCGGTCCCGTTCGGTTCACGACCGCGATGGGCATCGGCGTGCACGGATTGCACGTCGACGCGGACGTCTACACCAAGCCCGGCCTCACCTCCGTGCGGACGAGCCACCAGGGCTCCGGGATCGGGGCATCCTGGCTCGTCGACATGGGGATGCAGTTCGACGTCGGCTCGTTGTTCGTCGAGGCGGTCGCGTTCTTCGACATGCACGGCGTCGGCTCGACGCGCGACGACGACACGAACGAGCGCATGCTCTACTCGTCGCCGGGAACGCGCGCGGGCGTTCGGATCGGCCTCGGTATCTCGTTCTGATTCCGACCTCGGCGCCACCGCGCTCCTCGAGCCGCTGGGTCGCGTCGCCGCAGCCAACTTGGCCGTCCGCGCGAATGGCGTGAAGCTTGCGTCATTGCTCGCGAACCGCCTCTTCACCGCGGAGACTGCCATGCAAGCCGACGAGCTCTTCGACCACGCCCTGACGAGCCTCCCCGAAGCCGTGGGCGATCTCCTGCGCGACGGCCGCGACACGCGCGAGTTCATCTTCGCGAGCTTCGACGGCGCGAGCGAGCTCGGCATGGCGCTCATCGCCTCGGATCTCGCGGGTGACCTCGGCATCGAGGGCGCCGCGGTGCGTGCCGAGGTCGAGCGGATGATCCTCGCCGCCAATCACAAGGGTGAGGAGCTCGTCGTCTCGCTCATGGTGACGAAGGAAGTGCTCACGCGCATTCTCAGCGCATCGAACGTGGACGCGAACACGCGCGTAGCAGTCGCGCTGTGGCTCGAAACCCCCCTCACGATGGGACATTTCCGGGTCGTGGCGATTGCGGGCGAGCAGGTACGTGCGGCGACCGTCGACGGTGTGTCGGAGTTGGACGAAGCGCCGGTGTCGTCGTCGATGCTCAACTGAGTCACCTTTGAATGCCGCGCGCCGGCGTCCGTCCTATGTCGCACCCATCATGGCGTCGGCAAGACAGGTGGTGTTCGGTTCGGCGCTCCTCCTCGGCGGAATCCGCCTGACGTTCGTGCTGATGCGCGCGGTGTCGCCCCCTACGCCGCCCGCCTTGATCCCCATGGATCCGGAGGCGGTATCGCAGCGTGAGGCGCAGAAGGGCGAGGCGCGTGCGCGGCTCGCCCAGCACCTCGACGCGAGCGTCCTCGACCTCGAGGCCCGCGAGGCACTCGATCTCGCACGCGGCGACGCGTCTCGGTCGCTGCGCGATCTGGGACGCGAGGCGAACGCGGCGGGCCTCGGAGCGCTCGGTTTCCAGGCCTTCGAGCTCGATCGTGCGCTCCTCCACGACGCGCGCACGACGTGCTCGCTCGACGCGCTGCGAAAGCTCGATGCCGCGTCCTCGGACCTGTCGCCCGCCGCGAGGGCCCCGCTCGCGGAGCGCCTGGCGATCGTCCATCGCCATGTGAAGCGGACGTGCGAGCTGGCCACGCTCTGAGCCTGCAGCTGAAAGCTCTACACACTGCTACGGGACCATAAGAAACAGCTATTTACACGCGAGACCCGGGACGGTACGTAGGAGCGCTCGCTCTGGTCCCCGTCGTCTAGAGGCCCAGGACCGCGGCTTTTCACGCCGCTAACACGGGTTCGAATCCCGTCGGGGACGCCCCCCAATACTGACCGCGGAGACCTGGTCCGGCTCCGCGGTCGAGAGCGCATCCCCGAGCACCACCCGGCCGGTGATGGCGTACTCCCGCCCAGAGTCGGTCTCCCGTCGGGTCATCGTCAGTCCGCCGACAAGTAGCGCGCGAAGGACCTCACGCGCCTCGTGGACGTTCCCGTGCATCGCCTCGCGAGGGTTCGCCAGCCGGTCTCGGGTAGCTTTCTCCAGGCGCCGGACCTCCAGGTCGAGGACGCTCGGTGCGGACGGAAGCACCTGGATGCGCGGCCGCGCTCGAGAAGCTTCGACGAGACAACATGGGCCCCTTCGGGCCGTGTCCGTGCGAGATGGGCGCGGACGATACAGCCTACCGGGCCGAGCCTACCCCGATCATGGGCGCGTGGCGGTGGCCATCGCGGTCTGCAGGGTTCGCACGAAGGTGGCGTACTCGTAGGGCTTCTCGAGGAACGCGAGATGGGGGTCGGCGCGGAGCTCGGCGCCGATGGCCTCCTCGCTGTAACCGCTCGAGAGCACGACGGGGACGCGATGACCCTCGGCGCGGAGGACTCGCACCACCTCGCGACCGCCGCCGCCGGGCATCACGAGGTCGAGCATGATGGCGTTGATGCTGCCCGCGTGTGCTCGATAGACGTCGAGGCACGCGGTCGCCGTCGCCGCCTCGAGGACGTCGAAGCCGATGTCGGTCAGCATCATGGTGAGCACCTGACGAACACGCGGCTCGTCGTCGGCGACGAGCACGGTGCCCGTGGCGCGCCAGCCGTCGACGGTCGCGACCACCTCGGGCTTCGCGGCGCGATCGCTGCGCGGGAGGAAGACGCGGAACGTCGAGCCCTGGCCCGGCGAGCTCGACACGGTGATCGCGCCCGAATGCGAGCGCACGATGCCGAGCGTCGCGGCGAGGCCGAGGCCACGGCCCTTCGCCTTCGTGGTGAAGAACGGATCGAAGAGGCGTGTGCGCGTCGCTTCGTCCATGCCCGCGCCGGTGTCCGACACCTCGAGGCATAGGTACTCGCCGGGCTGCAGGGCGTCGTCGACGTAGGTGGCCGAGAGTGTCTCGCGGCCGGCGGCGACCACCGACGTGCGCA
>JAQBQJ010000557.1 GCA_028287065.1 Labilithrix sp.
ATCTACGATGAGCTTCTTGCCGCCTACCGCAGCGGCGAGTGGGAGCAGGTTCGCGCGCAGTGGGACCTCTTCGAGCCGGCGATACGCGTCCACATGGATGCCGAGGAGCATGACGTATTTCCCGAGCTCCGCGCGGTCGATCGCGGAGAGGCCGATGCGCTCCTCGCCGACCACGCCGAGCTGCGACGCTTGCTCGGAACGCTTGGGGTCGCCGTGGATCTCCATGCCGCCCCCGCCGCGGACGCCCAGGAGCTGATCGCACGCCTCCGCGCCCACGGCGCGCGCGAGGAGGCCCTCCTCTATCCCTGGATGGATCGCGCGCTCGATACGCAGAAGCTTCGCCGCCTCTCGCCGGCGATGCCCGACGGGTCGCGCGGGCCGCGCGATGTCCCGAGCACGGTGCCCGCACGCATGTGAATGTCCCGGACCATCGCCGGATCGAGTCCGATCGGCTCGTAGCCCGACGCCGGATCAAGGCCGGCGAAGCCAAACCGGAAGCCGAGCACTCTGTCCACCCCGAAGCCGTGATGGATCTCCACGACGTGGTCCCCGGCAATCAGGACGGCTGACGACCGTCGCCGAGGCTCATGTCGAAGTGGCGAAGCGCGACGAGCTCGCGACGCAGTGCGCTACGAAAGTCGGGATGGGCGACGGAGATCAGCGCCTCGCCTCGCTCGCGAAGCGTCTTGCCGTGCAGGTGCACGGCGCCGTACTCGGTCACGATCCAACGAACATGGCCGCGCGTCGTCACGACGCCGGCGCCCGCCTTCAGCTCGAGGACGATTCGGGAGACCTTGCCCCCCGCCGCGGTCGACGGGAGCGCGATGATCGGCTTGCCGCCAGCGGACCGCGCCGCGCCGCGGATGAAATCCATCTGGCCACCGATGCCTGAGTAGATCCGATGACCGATGGAATCGGCGCAAACCTGCCCGGTGAGATCAATCTCGAGCGCGGAGTTGATGGCGACCACGCGGTCGTTCTTCGCGATGAGCTGCGTGTCGTTCGTGCGATCGCACGGATGCATCTCCACCATCTGGTTGTCGTCGACGAAATCGAAGATCTTGCGCGTTCCACAGACGAAGCTCGCAATCGTCCGCCCCGCGTGGACCTTCTTCTTCGCATTCGTGACCACGCCACCCTCGACGAGTGGGATCAACCCGTCGGAGAACATCTCCGTGTGCACGCCGAGGTGGTGCTTGTTGCCGAGCCGCGCCAGCACGGCGTCCGGAATCGCTCCGATTCCGAGCTGGAGGCACGAGCCGTCGTCCACGAGCTCCGCGACGAGCTCGCCGATGCGCGACTCGACCTCGCTTGCGACGGCGGGTGCGTGCTCCGGGAGTGGTCGGTCGATGTGCGTGAAAGCTGCGAGGCGAGACATCGGAACGACCGAGTGCCCAAGCGTGCGCGGCATGCGAACGTTGATCTCGGCGAGCACGGTCTTGGCGGAAACGACTGCCGCCATCGCAGCATCGACCGACGTCCCGAGCGTGCAATGCCCGTGACGGTTCGGTGGAGAGAGCTGAACGAGCGCGACATCGAGCGGGATCTGTCCGGAGAGAAACAGATCGGGGATCTCGGAGAGGAAGACGGGCACGAAGTCGGCGCGGCCCTCCGCGATGGGCGTTCGCAGCGCCGGGCCGACGAAGAGTGAGACCGATCTGAAGCGCCTCTGGTATGCGGCCTCCGCGAAGGCGCAGTGGCCCTCGGTGTGGAGATGGTAGAGCGTGACGCCTTCGAGATCGGCGCGCGCGCACATCGCATCGAGAAGTGCGGTCGGCGTCGCGGCAGCGCCGTGGACGAAGACGCGGTCGCCGCTCTTCATCCTCGCGACGACCTCGTCCGGCGTGACCGACTGCGTAGACCAATCTCGGCTCATCGCGCGCATCCTACGCCGGGCGAGCCCGGAAGCTATTGGGCGTCCGTCGGCGGTGTGCCGTCGGCGCTGGATAGGCGTTCGAGCGCCCGGAGGACGCGACGGAGCAGCGATTCGATGCGGTCGCGAATGTCTGCGGGGAGCTCGTGCGAGAGCGCCTCGGCAAACGCGGCGAGCGTCACCTGGTCGCCGCGCGTGCATTCGCGAACGATTGCGTCGTCGGCGTGCACGCTGCCCAAGGCGCCGACCCAACCGCGGTGAACGGCTCCGGCCAGCGAGCCGTGATGATCGGGCTTCGCGCCGAGCTCGACGAGGGCGTTTGTGAGGACGCTGGCGATCTCCTCGCGCTCGACCTCGTTCCGCTGGAGTAGCGCATGGAGGTGGGGTGCACCGACCTTTGCCGCAGCGACGCGATATCCTTCCACGCCGTCGGAGCAGATCGTCAGCAGTCGCTCGAGGGCGTGGGCGCCATCCGTATGCTCTACGTTCGTCACTGGTTCTGCTCCTGGCGACTTCAGTCAGGCCGCGGCGTGGACAGTCAAGACCGGCACCGGGGACACGCGAACGATGGCCTCGGCGACGCTGCCGATGAGCGCTCGCGCGATGCCACGGCGACCGTGCGTGCCCATGATCACGAGATCGGCGGAGAGCTCCTGCGCGGCGGCCAGGATCGCCTCTCGCGGATCGGCCTGCTTCAGTAGCGGCACGATCTCGACGCTGCTCTCGTTGCGCTTCGCGACGCAGGCGGCGAGCGCCTTCTCGGCGTCGCTGATGATGCGCGAAGCAATCTCCGCCGATGGAATCAGCGTCCCGTCGGGGAATCCGATGATCGGCAACGCGTAGGCATGAAGGAGGTAGACCTTCGCGCCGAGCGTCGAGGCGAGAGCGAGGGCGTGGTCGAGCGCGGTCTCGGCCGCCACCGAGAAGTCGGTCGGCACGAGGAGCACCTTGGGCGTTCTCATGTGTCCTCAGCTCGCCTTGCGGTCGGCGGGCTCGAAGTAGTCTTCAGCCACTTCGTCGAAGGACATCTCGAGGGTGAGACCGCCGAGATCCTCATCGATGAGCTCGTCGCGGGCGGCCTCGCCCATGGCTTCGGCCGAGGTCGCTGCGGCGATGAACTCCTCGCCGAACGCCTCCGCATCGCCGTCTTTCACGGGGACGAAGCCACGACGAAAATCGGGAACGAAGGCGTCGCCACCGTCGAGATCGACGTGGCGGACACGCCGAGCGAGCGTGCGGTCATTGGAGGGTATGCGGGTGTACATCTTCGTTGTCCCTTTCTCTGAAACCTCAGAGTGAGGCCGCGAAGTCCTTGAAGGCCTTCACTGCGTCGTCGATCGCACCCTTGGATGCGTTCTTCGCTTCGCTCGCGTGCGCGCGAGCCTCGAACAGGCGGGATTCTCCAACGCCGCGTTCGGCGGCAGTGAGCTTGCTGCCGTGCAAGGTCGCGACCAGCGGGCGAGCGCAGCAAAATCGAAGAGACAAGCACTCTCGGCGAGCACCGATTGCAGCCTCGCGCAAAGCGTGCGCCCGGGCACCGCGAGGCGCGGCTCACCCGCCAAGACCCGCGCAGGCGAGAGCCCGGACAGGCGACTCCACGTGGCGCGTCCCTTGCTGCACGACTCAGAGGCGCACGCCGGGAGAACGACCATGAAGACCGCCACTCGCACTCGAGCGAAGGAAACGACATCCGAGCGGTGGACCGCCGGCGCGCTCATGACACCTCAGCCGCTCACAATCGGCCGAAAGGAGTCGCTCGCTACGGCGCATCGCCTCATGCGCGATCATCGCGTGCGTCACCTCCCCGTTCTCGAGCACGGAGAGCTCATCGGCATCGTTTCGCAGCGCGACCTCTACTTCCTCGAGACCATCCGCGGTGTGGACATCGACGACGACATCGTCGAGGACGCGATGACCACCGATACGTACGCCGTCGAGCCGGACGCTCCCATCGGGGCGGTCGCCAAGCACATGGCCCGGCATCGCTACGGCTGCGCCGTCGTCCTGGAACGCGGCAAGGTCGCGGGCATCTTCACGGCGACCGACGCGCTCCGGCTCGTCTCCGCCTTCGGGCCCTCGGCGAGGTCGGCGCGCGTTCCAAGCCAGCTCCGAAGCCCGCGTCGCTCGAGCAGTGAGGGCCGTCATGACCGGGCTTGATCGCGTCATTCCTACGCCGGCGCTGCTCGAGATCGACGACATCGACCTCGCGATTCCGCCTTCTCGCGCCTGGGAGGTCCTGAGACACGGAGACCTCGGTGACTCGCCGCTCGTACGTGCGCTCTTCGCAGTCCGGACGCTTCCAGAGCGTCTCGCGCACAAGGCCGGGGGCAAGCTCACGCTGCGGATCGACGAGCTGAAGTCGTCGACAACCCATCCCGGGTTCCACGTCCTCGTCGACGATCCCAGTCGAGAGGTCGTGGCCTTTGCCATCGGCAAGGTTTGGCACCTCGAGATCCCGTTCGTGCACACCGAAGGCGCTGAGGCGTTCCGGAGCTTCTCGGAACCCGGCTTCGTAAAGGTCGCGTGGGCACTCCGTATCACTCCGCGGGGAGAGCACGACACGCACGTCGAGATCGAGCTGCGCGTCGACGCGACGGACCGAGAGTCGTGGTCCAAGTTCCGTCGATACTTCGCGCTGGTTGGTCCCGTATCCCAGTTCATCCGCAGGTCGCTTCTCTCTTCGCTCGCGCGCAAGTACGGAACGCCTTCGTTGCAAGAAGAGAAGCGTTCTCTACCGGGGGACGAGCTCCTGCCGGACGCAGGAGGCCAGATCACCCACGGCGTCACGATCGCTGCAAGGCCCGACGCCATCTGGCCGTGGCTGCTGCAGATGGGCTGCGGGCGCGCAGGCTTCTACAGCATCGATGCGCTCGACAACGACGGGGTACGCAGTGCGCGAGAGGTCCATCCGGAGCTCCAGCGTCTACGTGTGGGCGATGTGCTGCCGGCGACACCCGATTCCGAGGACGGCTTCGAGGTCCTTGCGATCGAGCCTGGTCGCGCACTCGTCCTTGGATCGCTCTACGATGCCGACGCGAAGCGGCAACGACGCTTCGACGCCGAGCGCCCCGAGCGCTTCTGGCAGATCACCTGGAGCTTCGTGCTCGAGGCCCTCGATGAGCGCTCGACACGCCTGCACGTCCGCGCACGCGCCGCATTTCCGACAAGTGGGCGCCTCCACGCGGAGTGGATCAGGCCTGTGCATCACTTCATGCAGACGGCGCAGCTCCGTCATCTCGCGGCGCGGATCGAACACCGCGGCCCGCGCGACGACGCGCGCGACATCGCCGAGGGCCTCGGTGGTGCGGCTGTAATGATCGCGGCCCTTCTCACGCCGTTCCTGCGCGAAGCACGAAATCACTGGGGCGTGGATGCGGAGACTGCGGCGCGCGCGTTGCCGGGCGACGAGCTCGTCGCGGCACCGCGATGGAGCTGGACGCATGGCATCGAGATCGATGCCCCGCCCGGCGAAGTGTGGCCTTGGATCGCCCAGCTCGGGGCCGATCGCGGCGGCTTTTACAGCTACCAGTGGCTCGAGAACGTCGTCGGCTGCGAGGTGCGGAACGCCGAGCGCATCCACTCCGAGTGGGCGATTGCGGTGGGGGACGCACTCCTTCTCCACCCGAAGATGCCACCGCTCCACGTGGCTGCGCTCGACCAGGGCCATTTCTTCGTCGTCCACGCGGCGGCCGACGCACGGGCTCGCGCCACGGGAAAACCTTGCGCAGACGTGAGCTGGCTCTTTCTCGTCGAGCCGCTCGGCGAGGGCCGGTCGCGCCTCGTCAGCCGCTATCGATGCGCGATGTCGGACGATCTCGCGACCCGCCTGAGCTTCGGTCCCACGCTGCTCGAGCCGATCGGCTTCGCGATGGACCGACGAATGCTCCTCGGCGTGAAGGCGCGCGTCGAGGCGAGAAGGGCGAAGCGGCCCCTCCGCAGCTTGGTCCGTCGGGGTGAGTGCTCGAAGAAAGTGGAGATGCGATGAAGATGAAAGCTGCCGTATTCGTGGAGCGAGGAGCCGCTTGCCGCAGCTCTGCGCTGCGAAACGACGCATCGAGGACGACGGGACGGCCCGACTCGAGCACGGCGGACGCACGGAGCATCATCTCGGCGTAGACGCGGTCCGTCATTGCCGGATCGTAGGACCCCTCGAACGCGCCGGAGGTGTCGTGCGCCGTCGGAGCCAGGCCGATCAAATGCTTTCGCGTCCGATCGGCGTCGATCACGGGTGCCGAGAGCCGATCGCTCAGCGCCTCGGCGGCGCGCATCGTCAGGACGCAACCTCGACGACGAGTGCCTTTTCACGGGCGACCGAGGTCATGAGGGTCTGGTCCGCAAAGGCGCGGCCAGTTGCGGATTCGCTCGACAAGAACATCCGCGTAGTCGCCGCGGCGCAGGCGTTTGCGACGGCACGCAATCGGTGCGCTGCCGCACTGCTCTCGGCCTCAGCGGAGGGCGCGCAGTCCGGCATCCTCGTCCGCCATGTACTTGCGCAAGTGGTGGACGACCGCCAGCACCGCTCGAGCCAAGGTGCGCCGGTCCGCAAAGACGTTGCGGTCATGAACGAGCCCTCTCATGGTGAGGCGTTGCTCGTCGTGGCCGGCACGGAGCGACTGGTCAGCATCGGTCTGGGGCAACCACCTTGCGAGGTGCGCCTCCTCGTACTCCAGGTGCCGCACGAAGCGGGTGTCGAGAAGGTCGATTGCCTCGTTCAACGCGGCGCGCTCGCCGCCGCCGAGCACGGCCATCGCGTGCCCCTCGAGCTCGTCGATGAGCTGCGTGAGCTGCGTATGCTGGCGGAAGATTGCCAGCCGAACATCGTCCAGCGTCGTCGGAGCTCGCTGCAAGTCCATGGGCGCCAGCCTCCCGGTAACCCGCCATGCAAGGCGCGCGCTCGGGGAGCTCGCCATACGCGGTCCATCGGGGCGCCGAACGAAGCGCCGCTCACCACTCGATCGTGATCAGCGAGGTGAAGCCGGTCGGCCTGACGTTCAGGCCGGTCCACGCGGTCGCGCTTTCGTCGTCGTGAATCGTCGAGAGCGCGTCGAGGACACACTGTTTCTCGGTCGGGTCGAGCGACGAGCCAGGCTCGACGTCGAAGGCGAGCTTGCCGGCAACCTTCCGGACGCGGACGCGGAGCTTGCCTCCGCTCGCCCCTCGGCAGCTCTCGAGACGGGTACGTACGGGCGCGAGGAGCGCCTCGACGTCGCGTGGCCCGCAGCCTTCGGTGTCCGTGACGGTCAGACGACACCGCGACGCTGGTGCAGAAGGCCCTTCGCCGGCGGGCGCATTCCGTGCGCCGGTCGGTGCACGCGGTGCGCCTTCGGGCCCAGCGGCCGCGCTCGTCGTCGGTGCCGAATGCGGCACAGCCGGCGTTCCACACCCGAGAATCGTGCACAGGGCGAGAGTGAAGCCGATCGGGTGACGCATCGTGCCTCGCCACGTGCAACGGCCGTTCCGGATCGTTCGCCGCGCGCACGCAGGTGCCGTCTGATCGGCCAGAGCGGATACCCGACGGAAGGCGCCGGCACCACGAATGCAGGGCGCCCGCACGTGAAGACCGCGTTCATCATCCTGCTCGTCGTCCACGGTGCGATCCACCTTGTCGGGTTTGCGAAGGGCTTCGGCTTCGCCGAGGTCTCGCTGATCCACGGGTCGATCGGGCGCGCTCTCGGAGCAGTCTGGCTCTTCGCCGGCCTGGCCTTCCTCGCGGCCGCGATTCTGCTCGTTCCGCTCGTCCTGGCCCTCCTCGATCTCCGTACCACGAGCTTCACCTCGCTCTACCGTCGAGAGGTCGAGCGTGGCCTCGCGCGCCGCGCTCCCACGACACGGATCACCGAGGCCGATCTCGCGCCGCTGCCGCAGCTCGTGCAGACCTACCTTCGGCGAGTCGGCGCAGTCGGCCGACCGCACGTGCGCGACGTTCACGCCCGCTGGCAGGGAGAAATGAAGCGCAAGCCCGGCGAAGCCTTCATGCCCATCACCGCCGAGCAGCACGATTTCTTCGACGAGCCTTCGCGCGTGTTCTTGATGAAGGCGAGGCTCCACGGCGTCCCTTTCGAGGGCCTGCACGTCTACGTCGGCCCGTCCGCGACGATGCGCGTACGCGTCGCGGGCATCATCGAGGTCGTGGACGCTCGCGGCCCCGAAATGAACCGCAGCGAGACGGTCACGCTGTTCAACGACATGTGCCTTCTCGCCCCGGCGACGCTGGTGGATGCCGACGTGAAGTGGCAGCCCGTCGACGCACGCACCGTCCGCGCGACGTTTACCAATGCAGGGAACACGATCTCGGCGCTCCTCCTCTTCGACGAGAGCGGCGATCTCGCCAACTTCACTTCGAATGATCGCGACCAATCCGCGGACGGAAAGACGTATCGAACCCTCCCCTGGTCGACCCCTGTGCGTGAGTACGAGGATTACGGCGGAGTCCGCCTTCCTTCGCGCGCCGAGGCGGTGTGGACTGAACCGGAGGGCGACTACGTCTATGCCCGCTTCGAATTGATGGAAGTGGATTTCAACGGTCGCGCGCGTGCCAACCCGCCGAGCACTTTCGCTCAGCCTGTCACTCCAGAGCAGGCGAGCGCACCTTAATCTCGAGACGGTCGTGTCGCATTGCGGGCCTCGACTTCGAGGATTCGGAGCGTCGTGCGGACCGGCGGACCGCGGCGACCTCCAGGAGGAAGCCTTCCTTGTATCCCGGGTGATAGCAGCGGCTCGCGCCGCGCCAGCCGAGCATCGGATTCTCTTCGGCCGGCTCGAACGAAGCGCCCCCGATGAGCTTCGCGTACTCGTTCGTCTTGAAGTCGCTGATCGGCAGCACCTTCACGTCGGCTGCACCCATCTTGCGGAGTGCATCGAGCACAGGTGCCGATGGCACCGCGCTGGGGACGGCTTCTGCCGAAATCATGATCTCTCGCACGGTGCGCACGTCCCACTCGTCCCGCGGCACCTTGTGGACATCGTCCATCGTGACCACGCCGGCGAAGCGATCCCCCTGAAACACCGGGAACGCGGTTTCGTCGCGACGGACGAACCACTGCTCCACCACGGGATGGCTTTGCGCATCTTCGTCTCTCTTTCTAGGACTTCGCGAGACGCGTCTGGAGCAGCTCGGCGAACGCGCGACAGACGTCCACGGTCGTGAAGATGCCAACCACCTTCTGGTTCTGAACGACGACGGCCGAACCGTACTTGTGCTCGGCCATCGTGGCGACGACCTCGTCGAGCGGAGCCTCGGGCGCCACCGAGTAGATCACGGTCGACATCGCGTCCTCGACCTTGACCTTCGTCGGGTCGACGCCCGCGAGTGACTCGACGAGCCGGAGATCGCGCTCGGTCAGGATACCGACGAGCTTCCCGCCGTGCAGCACGGGCAGGTGGCGGATGCCGTGCTCACGCATCATCGTGTGGGCCTTGGCGAGCGTCTGCTCGACGCCGATCGAGTGTGGCGTCGTCGTCATGAATTTCTGGATGGTCGGGATCGGTTTCGACATGATTGCCTCTCACTTGCACGGCTGGGCGTTCATCGCGTCGGCGCGGTCGCGCAGCTTCGCGCGGAGGACCTCCTTTTCGGCAGGGTCCACGGGGACGAACCGGACGCGCGCGCCGTTCTCGATGTCGTCGGCGACCGACCTTGCCGCAGGCGCTTGGATCATCTGCAGGCCATGATCGCCGCCGCTGCCGTGCCGACCTTCGTGACCTCGGCCGAGACGCTCTCCCGGGCCGTGCTGCGCGGCGGCGTCGTTGGCGCGCTCCCGCATCTCCTCGGGCCTGTCCTTGGACGTGAAGCTGAGCGCGATGCCGTCGGATGTGTCCTCGGCGACGACGGTCGCGCCGGCAACGCCGAGAGCGCAGCCGCGCGGAGCTTCGGCCTGCGTGAGCGTCGGGGCTGGGGTCTGCGCCGTCGTGCACGCGGCGAGAAGCAGGGTGACGAAGACCAGCGGGAGAGGATTCGACGACATACGTGCCTCCATGATGACGAGACCCGCCGAGCAAGCAGCAGGCCAGGTGTGGAGGACCCGGATCACATGCCTAACGTGGAGCTCGGCGAGCGCCAGCGTCATTTCGACAAGTCGCCACGTGCTCGGACACGGTCATGACAGGCGCACTCGACGCCCGGGCGATACGGACCGCGACGCTCCCGAGCAGTGCACGCGCGATCCCACGACGGCCATGAGTGCCCATGACGATGAGGTCGGCGTTGCAATCGCGCGCGGCAGACTCGATCCCCTCCCACGGGGTGCCTTCGACGACGAGTGCCTCGACCTCCCGAGCGTGAGGCCGCAGTGCTCGCGCAACGCGCTCCAGCTCTTCCTTTGTCGCGGTGAGGACGGTGGCATGCTCGAGCGCTGTCAGCGTCGTGTGACGCGCTCGATGACGTGGACGAGAGAGAGCGAGGCGCCCACCGCGGCGCCGAGATCGAGCGCGTAGTCGCAGGCTCGCTTGCTGGGGCCTGCGAAATCGAAGGGTACGAGGATCCGTCGAGGGGTCGGCATGCGCGTCCCAATCGCACGTCTCGTGCCGGCAAACAGCCGCGCGGATGTGCAGCACGCCGGCAGGGACCCGCGCGAAGGTCGTGCGCCGCCGCGCACCGCTTGCGCGTGCTTACCCCTGACGGGCCCCGCTCGCGTTGTTCGTGCGTGAAGGCATCGCCTGGATCGCTTCGTCGATCCGGACTCACGCACCGGCAATTTGATTCCTCTTACGATAGTTCGAATCTATCCGCCGGAACCGGTCGTCATCTGCACTGTTCATCGAGGCTCGCGCATGCGCAGCCGGCGGAGGCGTTCGTCTTCGCACGAGTCGTGGTGGTGACCGTCGGCGGCGCAGCGGATGCTTCCGACCACGAGCGGTCTGCCGCACACCGTGCAAGGGTCGACGACTGCACCGCGACAACGCGAGCATCGGAGCTCGAGCTCGTCCCCCACATCCCCCATTCGTACAGTGTATAGCCGTACCTGCTCCGGGGCACGCACCAACGCACGGCGCTTCTCTCCGGCGCCCGCGTGCT
>JAQBQJ010000567.1 GCA_028287065.1 Labilithrix sp.
TCGACGATCATGTGCACATGGTCGGACTGCACCGTGTAGTGCACGATCCGAAAGCCCTCGATGCGCCGCGTGGCGCGCACCGCCTCGCGCAGCTCGTCGTGGAGGCGCTCGCTTCGCAGGCTCGGTAGGTTCTTGGTGCGCCGGAAGGTGACGTGGACGGGCGCCGACCGGCGATGCTTCACGCGCTTCGCGTGCGGCACGTTGCGGCGCCCGACGGCCGGCTTCCGTCCGGCTCCCTTCCGTGGTCCGCCCCAGGTCTTCGTGACCGCAGCGAACGAGAGCTGGAGGGCCTCGGCCGCGCCCTTCCGATCGGCTCCCCAGGCCCGGTCGCGTGCCGTCATTTTCACCATCTTGATCTCGGCGGACAATAACCAGCCTCGCGTGAAGCGCAAGAGTCACCGCGCAAAATCTCGTCGTGGAACGTCTTTTCGCCTCCGCCCCGACGCGTCCTCGGCGCCATCGATTCGCCGTGCAAATTTGGCACGCAAGGAAGCGACCGCCGAACAGCGCTCCCTGCCGCCACCCGAGCCAAGCCTGGCGCGGCGCACGCTCTGGGACCCGAAGGATTTGTCCCGGACGTGCGTGCGCCGTGACAGGCGCCACCTCGACTCCCAGCCGCAAAACGAACCAGGGTTCGAAAACGAACCAGGGTCAGGGGCCGCCAAACGAACCAAGGTTCGAACGGGGTCAGCCGACCCCGAAACGAACCAAGGTTCGAATGGGTCTCTCGTCTCGCCTCACCGAATCCTCATCCCGCGCTCACGCGCCCCGTAGTTACTCTCTCGGCAATGCCCCTTCCGCCTCGCCAGCTCTGGGCTCTCGCGCTCTCCGGCGTCCTCACCGAGATGAATTCCGCCCATCACGACGAGCTCGGGGGATGGGGGCTCGACAACTTCACACGTGGCTGGTGCAAGGACACGCTCGCCAAGTTCTACGGCGTCGATTCCGCCGAGTCGTTCGTCGAGACCGCGACCTGGCTCTCCACCGAAGGCCACACCAAGGACGCCCGCGACACGCTCGCGACGCTCGGACCGCCACACCTCGATAGCCCGAAGCAGACGCTCGTGCGCGCCTACCGCGCCGAGATCGAGCGCGTCGGGCTGCTCGCCTGGGACATCGGACGTTACGTCGCCGTCGTCGGATGGGGCGCGTGGGCCGGTTACGTCGAACAAGACGAGGCCTGGAAGATGCTCCTCGCCGCCGCCTTCCGCACGCAGAAGGCCTACGACTCGTGGCAGGCCTTCGGCGCGTCCTACGAGCTCGGTCGCCGCTTCTGGAGCGGCGGGAAGCCGAACGAGGCGACCGGACGCGCGCTCGCCAAGCTCTTCACGGATCCGAAGAGCCCCTGGCTTCGCTTGCCGTGGAACCTCGATCTCGGCGTCGGGTTCGCCGACACCTCCGCGAAGACGCGCTTCAAGCGAAGCGTGTGCCCCACCTGCGGCGCACCCAAGATGCGACCCGGCATCACCGCGTACATCTACTGCGATCACTGCGGCGAGCTCTCCGACTACGACTTCGCGAAGGCCTGCGAGAAGCCGATGGAGCGCCCGGGCCCCGTCTACGAACAGCTCCTCGCGCAAGTGAAGCACCACATGGAGCACGCGAAGCGCGTGGGCGACGTCCCCACCTATCGCGCGATGCAGATGCGCCTCTTCGACGTCTTCGTGTCGACGTGCCCGAGCTCCGTACCGCCGCGCGTCGGCGATCCCGTCTACCGGCAGAAGTACGTCGCGTACATGGCCGAGGGCGCGACCGCGACCGGCTTCGACATGCTCGCGCAGCAGCACGAGGCCGCCGTCGCGCAAACGGTCGCCGGTCTGAGCTTCTACTCACCGAAGCCCGGCGTCACGCGCGTGCAGGCTGCCGGATTCCAGGCGATGTGCAGCGCCGTCTTCGCGCAGCAAGCGCACCTCGAGACCCTCTACGAGCAGCGCGGCGTCTACGCGATGTTCCCGGACCGCGCGAGCAAGGAGCTGCAAAAGCGCATCGGCATGTCGCTCTTCTGCCAGGGCTGGCTGCCGATGCTCGACGAGGCCTCCGCGAAGGAGCTCCTCGCGCGCACGGGGCTCACCACCGAATACGTCGAGGCCGAGCCGCCCAAGGGCGACGACGCGAGCTGCACGTGCTGCGGAAACAAGCTGTCCGTCGTCCCCGGCGCGCGCCGCGTGGTCTGCGAGAAATGCGGCCATCGCCTCGACGTCGGCGCCGCGCGCGTCGCGTGCCGTGGCTGCGGCTCGCCGCTCGCGCCCGCCGAAGGCGTCGTGAATTTCGCGTGCCCGCATTGCAAGGTCCCGATGCAGCGCGTGCAGATGATGCAATGACTCACCGCCCTTCGATCCGCGCAAGGACCGCACGCGCCGTCGTCGACATTCCTTCCGCATCGAGCGCGGACTCGAGCTTGCGCATCGCCCGGCCGATCTCGTACGCGCGAACGCGCGCAGGCTCGTCGAGGTCGTGCCACGCCGGGTGATAGCGCAGCTCCTCGCGCGCACGCGGCCGGTACGCGCCCGCGACCTGCTCGACGAGCGCCTCCTCGTCGCGCTCCTCGCCGCCATCACCAGCGCCACCGCCCGGAGGTTGCGTCATGACTCGAGCCCTCCGTCGATCACGATCCCGTGCTTCTTCAGGCACTCGGCGAGCATCCGCCGCGCGCGCGTGAAGTTCTGGAGGAACGTGTTCACGCGCATCCCGACGAGCGACGCGAGCTCGTCGTCGCTCCGTCCGCCTTCCGCCGCGAGCCGGATCGACACGACCTGACGCGGCTTCTCGGGGAGCTGCTCGTGACACTTCGCGAGCACCTCGCGGAGCATCGGATCGGGTCCGCGCTCGCCGAGGTCCACCTGCTCCGCCATCGCGAGCGCGCGCTCGAGATCTTCCTCCGACACCGGACGCGACTTCGTCCTCCGGAGCTCGCTCACCGCGAGGTTCCGCGCGATGCGGATCCCGAGCCGGAGAAGGCCGTTCGGCCGTCCGTCCGCGACGAAGCGAGGCGCCACCTGCCACACGCGCAGCAGCGCCTCTTGCAGCACCGACTCGACGTCGAGCACGCTCGCGAACGATCGCAGGCCGTCGCGCATCGTGCCCTCGGCCCCTGCCATCCATCGCCCGAAGGCGCGGGTGTCCCCGGTGAGGATGGCAGGGAGGTGAGCGTCGAGGTCCATGGTCTTCGTGCGTCGTATCCGATCAGCGCGTGAGCAGGATCCACCCGAGGATCGCAGCGAGGACGACGACCATCGCAACGAGCGCCGCAATCAAGAGGACGAGCCACGTGCTCTTACGCTTCGGCGCGAGCGGCTGCTGCGCGATCATTCCGAACGAGGCGCCCTCCTCCTTCCTGATCATCTGCGGAGGCGGGGGCTGGTGAAAAGCAGCTCCCCTCGGAGCGGGCGGCGGCGGCCGGAGCGTCGCAGGCTCCTCCGAACGCGGCGCTCCCGGATACGGCGTGATCACCGCGCGTGCCGCCATCGTGCTCTCGTCTTCGCCGGGCTCGTCGGCGCCGAAGTCGTCCGCGTCGAGCGACCGTGGCGGCGCCGCGGAGCGCACCATCGTCCTCGGCATCGCCGCCATCGCCCTGTACATCGGCGGAGCCGACATCGCCGGCGCGGCCAGCGCCATGACCGAGGAGCTCGCCGGCGCCGCGATCGGCGCGCCGAAGCTCGCCATCGTCGTTCCGTACGGGAGCTCCTGCGGGATCTCCTCGTGACGCGAGCCGCGCCGCGGATCGACGCTGCGATCGTCGTCGATCGCGACCCACGACGTCCGGCGCGTCGCGATCTGGAAGACGAGACCGATGCTCTCGATCTCGCGATCGATCGCCTGCACCTCGTTGCCCATCGTCCAGCGCATCTCGAGATCGGCGACGCGCTCGCGGCCATAGAGCTTCACGATCGCCTCGTTGCCCTCGCCGGGATCGGCGGCGGGCACCTGGATGCGCTGCTCCCACACGCCGCGCGCGAGGTTGCCGCGCACGATGATCTCGCCGCCGCTCGGCCGCACCTGGAGCGCCGCGAGCACGGGCGCGCCCGCGAAGACGTCCGGCATGTGCTCGGGCGCGTGATCCACGAGCGCGTCGCCGGCGAGCATGAGGTCCGTGAGCACCGGCGCCCGCGTCTTGTCGACGAGGTTCCTTGCGCACCGCTCCGCATCTTCCTCGAGACCGACGAGCAGCTCGGCGCCCCGGCCCGCGCGCGCCAGCGATGCCGCGAGCGTGCGATTCACGCCCGATCCCACACCGACCACGTGCATTCTACACGAAGCCGGAAGGCTCTCGTGGAGCAGCGTGACGATCTGCTCCTCGCCGCCGACGTACCCGTCCGTGACGAGCACCACCTGCCGCTGCGCGCCCGGGCGAAGGCCGTGGAGCGCATCGACGATCGCGGAGTGCATCTCGGTCCCGCCACTGGCCTGACGCGCCATCACCCAGTGGATCGCTTTCTGCTTCTCGCGGGCGGTGCCCGGTACCGGCGAGCGCGTGTAGCGGTTCGCGCGATTCGAGAACTCGACGACCTCGAGGCGGTCGTACTCGGACAGCGAATCGATGAGCGCTGCGACGACGCGCTTGCCCTGCTCGAGCGGTCCGCCGGCCATCGATCCGCTCGTGTCGAGGAGCACGATGAGGTCGCGCGGCACCGTCGCGTAGCCCGCGTCGGCCGCCGGCGGTACGATCGAGAGCAGCGCATACGCGTTGCGACCGTTCGTGGAGCCCGCGGCAGGACGAGCGACCTGCACCGAGAGCCCGACGTCGCGCTTCGCTACGGCCCAGCGCACGACCACGTCGCGATCGAGACGACCACCCGCGAGATCACTCAGCTCGATGACGCCGTCCGGACGAGCGTGAAGCGAATGCGAGGGCGACTCCGCGCGGCGTCCCTCGCTGACGGTGTCGGCGATCCGCACCTCGAGATGAACGCGCCCACGCACGCTCCCGTCGGCGAGCTCGACGTGCGACGCGCGGCGATCCTCTGCGCTGACGTTCGCGCCGATGTACCGCGGACCGATGACGGTCGGGAACCGCAGCTCCCACTCCCCTTCGGGCTGCCACGCGAGGCGCTGGTCGATCGTGATCTCCGCGACGATGGTGCGTCGCGGCGGGATGTTGCCGATCTCCTGCGTGAAGGTGTCCGCCTTCTCCTGCTCGAGGAGCGCCGCCGTCTTGCCCTGCACGATCGCCTGCTCGAAGCGAGCGCGCGCTGCCTCCTTGCGGTCGACGCGACCCTGGATGGTCCGCTCACCGATGCGGAATGCGTAGCCGCTCACCGCGCCGTCGACGGGCAGCGGCATCTTGTAGGTGACGCGGAGCGTGTCGTCGTACGGGTTCTCGAACGTCTGCTCGAGCACCACGCGCGCCAGACCGCCGCCGGCCGAGACGCGCAGCTTCGCCGAGACGAGCGGAAGCGACCGCCCGTCGGGGGTGAGCAGCTCGGCGCCGCGGTGCGACGCTTCGTCTTGGGAGCGGACGTCTTGCATCCGGTACGGAGAAGAAGAGGAGGGAGCGGGAGTCCAGGCTAGCGTCATTCGGGGGCGACCTTTGCGACCACGCGCGAGCGTGGGTGGGTGATGGTTCGCTGGGCCAACGCAGCTCGCCCCCGTCGTGGTGACAAAGAAAAGAACGGCCCCCTCCGATTTCTCCAAGTGCCAGGATTCAGGCCGGTCCATCGGTGGTACCGGGGTTGCAAGCCAGGTCGCGATCGCACGGCCCACACGGAGGTTCTCGACATGGCGACACTCTCGACGACGGCATGGGTGCTCCACGAGCTCGGTCTTGCTGCAGGTTTTGGCGGAAATCTGTTCGGACAGATCGCAATGAATCCGGCGGTCGCCGAGATCCAATCCAAGCGCGAGCGCGGCTAAGTCACTCACGTGGCGTGGGATCGCTACAAGACGGTCAACGGCGTATCGCTCGCGCTGATGGCCGGCACGTGGTTCGCCGGCCGGGCGATCCTCAGCGGACGAGAGGTCGGAAAGAGCTCGCGCGCGCTCACCATCACGAAGGACGCCCTCGTCGGCGCCGCCCTCGTGAGCGGCATCGGCGCGATGGTCTTCGGTCGCATGCTCGACAAGGAGATCGCGATCAGCAACGAGCCGATCCAGAGCGGGAGCCGTCCGGCGGCGGAGACGCGCAAGCGAGTCGCCGACCTGCAGCGGCTCACGAATGGTCTCGGTCGCGCGAACGTGATCATGGACGCCGCGATCCTCGCGGTCACCGCCGTGCTCGCGATGAAGGCGGGCAAGTCGAGCAAGTGGACGCTCGTGGCGAAGAAATTCCTGCCTTGAGTCGCTAGCGAAGCCACTCCCCGAAGCGCTCCCCGATCATCAAGCTCGGAAGGTTCGTGTTCGAGCTCGTGATCGTCGGCATCAAGCTGGCGTCGGCGACGACGAGGCCTTCGACCCCCCGCACGCGACCGCGTCCGTCGGTCGCTGCAAGGGGATCGTCGTCTCTTCCCATCGGGACCGTGCCGCACGGGTGATACCCCGAGCCGGTGATCTGCTCGAGCGGTCCGGCGAAGTCGCCGTTCGCATCGAAGGGATTGCGACGCGGGTAGATCGGCCTCGCGAGCGCCGCGATCGCCTTCGTCTTCGCGAGGCGCGCGATCCAGCGCAGCGCCTCACGCACGGCCTTGCGATCGCTCTCTTCGCCGAGGAGGTTCGTTCGGATCACCGGCGCATCGCCTGGTCGTGCCGACACGAAGCGGAGCCTGCCCTTCGCGCGCGACTTGCCGACGACCGCCGCGAGCGTCACGCCCGCCACGGGGAACTTCGGCAGCGGCACGAACGAGCCGGGCTGGAGCTGGATGTCGTTCGGCCCCATGCCGCCTTCCGAGCCGTACCGGCACACCGTCTGGATCAACGGATGATCGACCCGTGCCATGCCGGCCTTTGCCGGCAGGAAGAAGATCGCGACGCCCGGATGATCGAGCAGCTGCGCGCTGATGCCCGGTACGTCGCGCACGAGCTCGATGCCCATGCGCGCGACCTCCGAGGCCGGTCCGATGCCCGAGCGCAGGAGGATCCCTGGCGTCGCGATCGCTCCTGCGGAGAGCACGATGCGATCGGCGAGGAGCTCGTGCACGCGGCCGTGACGCTCGATCTCGATGCCGACGGCGCGACGCCCTCGCATCTTCACGCGGCGGACGATCGAGTCCGCCTTGATCGTGAGGTTCCGTCGCGCGCGCACGGACCCGCGGAGGTACGCGCGCGCGGCGCTGATGCGCTGCCCGTCGATCTTGTTCATCGCATGCGGGCCGACGCCGGTCGTCGTCGGGTCGTTCGTGTCCGCCGCGCTCGGGAATCCGAGCTCCTTGCACGCCTCGACGAAGGCCGCCTGCCACGGTACGAGCTCGGACGGCGCGTGCCTCCGGATCGGAATGGGCCCTGTTTTCCCGTGCCATTCGTTGTCGAAATCGAGATCGGTCTCGAGCCGCTTGAACGCGGGCAAGCAGCTCTCCCACGACCACTCGGGCAGGCCGAGCGAGGCCCACTCGTCGTAGTCGTACGGCATGCCGCGGAGGGCGATGCACGTGTTCACGGCCGAGGATCCGCCGACCACGCGTCCACGCGGGAAGCCCATCGAGAGCGCGCTCCAGAAGCGGTGGTCGGTTGCGCGATACGAGTAGCCCCAGTCGTGACCGTGGAGCGCGTTCTGCCTTCCGTCGCGGAGCGCGTCCGGAAGGACCTCGGGTCGCTCCGCCGCCTCCACGTAGTCCGGCCCGGCCTCGACGAGCACGACCTCGTGCCGTTCGTCCTCGGTGAGGCGAGACGCGATCACCGATCCGGCGGAGCCCGCCCCGACGACGATCGTTCGCATGACCCCGGCATCCTAAGTCACCGAGCGCGATTCGAGGGACGAGAATCCTGCTCATCCCTTCAGCGCGCGCGGAAGAGTGGCCCGAGCGTCTCGATGCGACGCTCCGCATCCTCGAGCTCCTCGCATGCGGCCTCGACCCGCATGCGCACCTCGGGATCGTCGACGGCGCGGACGATCGCCTCCTCCTGTTCACCGTAGCGACGGCGGAGGACGCGCGCGGCGGCCATGCGGGCGTCGACCGGAGCTCCGCCGTCGCCGAGCGTGTCCCAGAGCACGTCCTTCTTCATCGCGTCGCCGCGGTACGCGTGCTGCTCGGTCGGCATCGCGTCGATGCGCGCGAGCCACGCGCCCACGCGCTCGTCCCCGCGCGCGAGGTTACCGATGCGCACGGGCTCTTCCGCGGCGTCCGCCTGCTGCTCCTCTGCGTCGCTCCGGGCTCGGTGCAGAGCCGCATGCGAGCTCCATGCGCTTCGTCCGAGCGCGAGCGCTTGATGGGGCAAGAAATGGCGCAGGAGCAGGAGCACCATCGACGTCGCGGCGACGATCACGCCGCCCACGCCGAAGACGGCTTTCGGGTCCGGCACGACGGGGACGCTGTCGTAGCCATGCGTCGCGCCGATGTAATAGAGAGGCGCGAACACCGCGGCGAGGAGCGCGAACACCGCCTGCGGGATGGCGAGCGCGCGCCGGGCCTCGGGCACGTCGACGCGATTCAGCGGCGGACGCGAGACGCCGAGCGTCTCGGCGATGCGCGCAGCATCCTCGGCGCGCTCGACCTCGAGGAACGTGACCTTGCCGGCGCCGAGAGCGACGGCGACGCTCGTGCCGCGCACGCCATGCGCGACCGACAGCGCGCTGATGCGATCCGCTTCGAGCCGCAGCTTCCCCGCATGCACGACGCCGTTCTCGCAACGAACGATCGTCGCCCGGCCCGCGCGTCGTGACCACGCGAGCCACGGGCCGATGCCGGCAATGGCGATCGCGGCGGCGACGCCGACATACATCGTGGATTGCGGCGCTCGGAAGAGCCGCATGTGCCAGACGTCGTCGGCCAGCACGAGGCCGAGGAACGCCGCAGCTGCGCTCGTCACGAACGTCGCGAACCGCGCGTCGTCCTTCTTCGTCACGACGCGCGCAATCACGGTAGGAAGCTTAACGCACGACGCCTCGCGGCGCTTCCCGCCCCTATTTCGTGACGATCCGGAGGCCCTTGCCGATGAGCGGCTGGATCGTGTCGAGGTTCGAGATCGCGCAGCCCTCGACGTTCAGCGACTTCAGATCGGTCAGGTTCTTCAGCGGGCTGACGTCCGTGACCGTGGTGTTCTTGATGCTGAGCAGCTTCAGCTTCTTCAGCTTCTCGAGCGGCTTCAGGTCCGAGACCTGGGTGTTGTCGAGCTGCAGCTCGGTGAGGTTCACGAGCGCGGAGAGCGGGCCGATGTCGCGCACGTGCGTGCGCCCGAGGTCGAGCACGTCGAGCTGCGCCATCTTCTCGAGCGGCTTGAGGTCCTCGACCTCGTTGATGGAGGCGCGCAGCGACTCGAGGCGAACGAGGTTCGCGATCGGCTTGAGGTCGCGGAGCTTGCCGGGGCCGAGATACAGGTGCTTCAAGCCGGTCATCTTGGGGAAGATGCACGGATCGAGCTCGTCGAGCTCCTTCTTCTTCGTGAGGTCGAGCGACTTCACGTTGGCGAGGTCGCTCGTCTTGAGCGCTTCGCCCGGCTTCTTCCCGAGCTTCAGGCGGACCTGCGCGTCGATGTCCGGATCGGTGAGCGTGAGGTCGGGACCGGGCGCGCAGATCCTGGGCGCGGCGCTCGCTGCAGCGGCCGGTGCCTCCGACGGAGCGGCCGTGGGCGCCGCGGTCACGCTGGGTGCTACCGCGGCAGCGGACGCGGATGCGCCCGTCTTCGCGAGGATGTCTTCCTTCTTCTTCTCCTCGTCACAACCGAAGAGGACGACGACGGCGAGGGCGGCGGACGCGAGTGCGATGCGCTTCATGCCGCGCAGGATACGCCAACTCTACGGAGCGCCGGTCGGGAACACGCCTCCCTCGAGGGCATTGCCCTCGTCGCCGCCGAACACGCAGAAGAAGAACGTGTCCGAATTCCACGACGGCAGCGGTCCGGCCCCGCAGTCCATCTCTCCCTTCGTCATGCCGATGAGGTTCACGCGCGCCTGATCGTCGAGGTCGACGTGCGGGGCGGTGTCTGCGTAGGCGCTGCCGACGGCGCGGACCCACTCGACGCGCCCTTCCGCGTCGACCTTGATGAGGAACACGTCCTTGTCGCCACGGCTATGGACCAGGCGATCGCCGATCACGACGTCACCGATGAACGTGCCGGCCGCGTAGACCGCGCCGGTGTCCGGGTCGACGACGGTCGAGGTGATCTGCGTGTGCGCGGGGTCGCTCATGAACACCGCTGGCTCGCGCGGGACTGGGTCGGCGTGGCCCTTCACGTGCGGTTCCTCCTCGAAGCTCGTCTCCTGACGCGGCTTGGCCTGGTGTGCGGGCTCGGCCGCTGCCACCATCTCGGGCTCCGTCGTCGCGGGGACGTCGGTGGTTGCCGGTGCGCTGCAGTGGATCCCGACCGCGGCTGCGACGAGGATTCCGACTACGTTCCGCATGACCCGGTGTCTCCTTGATGGTCGCCGTGAAGGGCTTGCTCGCTCTTCGGTGCGGCCAACAGGGGAGCTGCAACGTCCGCGCCGCCTGGCTGCCGACGCCGGAGCGCCGGATTTCCCGCGAGCGCGGCGGCACGGCGAAACAGTGTGGCGGAAGGTACCGCCACCGGCTTGGCGCTCGAGCTCGCGACACCGCTCCGTTTGGCGTCGTGGTTCGCAACGCCTGGTAGCCGGAGGACGTCGACACTATGTTCCGATCCATGCGTGTACGGACGTGTCCCTGCGGGCACACACGGAGTCATCCCGAGGTCGCGCAGGACCCGGAATACACGTTGTGGGGCTGGATCCAGCTCAGCATGCTGGGGATCACACCGCTGCCGGACCGGATCGTGTTCCGTTGCCGGCGCTGCGGGAAGAGCCTCGGCGTGTCGCGCGATCCTGCGCTCCTGCGCAAGCGCGCCAAGCCGGACGCACCGGCTCCTCCTCCGCCGCCGCCGCCGTCGGAAGAGCCAACACCATGACGGAGTCACGACGGCGACACCGGGCGCTCGGCTTGTGAGACGCGCCGCCGTCGTGCGAGCATCACGCGTTCATGACCCAGCGCAGCATCGAAGCGGAGATCGGACTCTGCATCCTGTTTTCAGCGGTCGACGGTGAGATCTCGGACAAGGAGCTCGGCGCGCTCAGCAATCGTGTCGGCCATCTCCTCGGCGACGATTTCGACGTGATGCGCCTCCCGGCGTTGCTCGACGGCGAGCTCGGGTCGATCTCGGAGCAGGGCGTCGACGGGTACGTGGCGAAGCTGCCGTCGCGCATCCCGACCGAGCACCGCTTCGAAGCCGTCCGCGCCGCGTGTGCGGTCGCCTGCGCCGACGGCCTCGCTCCCGAAGAGGAGGAGGTCGTCAGGCAAGTATGCGGCGTCCTCGACGTCGACGCCGACGACGTGATCGACGCCGTCGGTGCGCGCAACGACACGATCGCGGCCGCCGGCGACACCCACGACGACGAGCCGAACGCGGAGACGAAGCTCATCGCGGACACGCTCGTGCCTCGCGGATGGGTCGATCCGATGCAGTCGCTGCGCGACGCAGGCATCAGCGTGAGCGGCTTCGGCGCGCTCGCTCTCCAGTACGAGTCGCCGAAGGGCCACCTCCTTCGCGTCGAGCATCACACCTGCGACGGCTCGATCCACTTCCACGTCACGGACGACTCGGACGGCGGCAGCGACCTCGTGCTGTTCCCCGACGGCCGCGCGAAGGACGTGCTCGCGGCGATCGTCGCGATGCAAGACGAGGTCACCCTCGAGAGTATCGAAGCGCAGATCGTGAAGCTGCAGGCCGTGTCGCGCGTGTGCATCTTCAACGGCGAGAGCCTCGTCGAGATCCAGAAGCCGTCATGAGCGACGCGACCCCGGCAGCGCTCGCCGCGTTCGCCGCGTGCGTCACCGTCGATGACCTCGAGGAGGTCGCTCGCGCGCGCCTCTCGAAGGTGGCATACGACTACTTTCGCTCCGGCTCCGACGAGGAGCACACGCTCCGCAGGAATCGCGACGCGTGGACGACGTACGAGATCTGGTACCGCACGCTCGTCGACGTCTCGTCACCGCGCATCGCGACGACGGTGCTCGGCACCGACGTGAGCTCGCCGATCCTCGTTGCGCCGACCGCGTATCACGCCCTCGCCGACGCAGGAGGCGAGCGCGCGACGGCGCGCGCAGCCGCGGAGTCCGGCACGCTGTACGTCGCCTCGACGCTCGCGACCACGACGCTCGAGGACGTCGCCGCTGCTGCCCCTGCCGGGCCGCGGTGGTTCCAGCTGTACGTGCACAAGGATCGCGAGTTCACCGCGCGCCTCGTGGAGCGCGCGAAGGCCGCCGGCTACGCCGCGATCGTCGTGACGTGCGATACGCCGGTGCTCGGACGTCGTTGCGCCGACGTGCGAAACGCGTTCGCGCTCCCGGCCGGCATGGTGATGGCCAACCTCGTCGAGACGCTGCCTCCCGATCTGCGCGACGGCGCGGGCTCGGAGCTCGCTCGGTTCGTCGCGTCGCGCCACGACGCGGCGTTCACCTGGAAGGACCTGGCGGAGCTCGCGGACACGTGCGCGCCGCTGCCGCTCGTCGTGAAGGGGCTCGTGCGCGGCGACGACGCGCGTGCGGCGCTCGACAGCGGCGCGCGCGCTGTGTGGGTCTCGAACCACGGAGGACGGCAGCTCGATCTCGCGCCGGCGACTGCCGACGGGCTCGTCGACATCGTCGCCGCGATCGGTGGTCGCGCGGAGATCTACGTCGACGGCGGGATCCGCTCGGGCACGCATGCGCTCGTCGCGCTCGGCCTCGGGGCGCGCGCGGTGTTCGTCGGCAGGCCGGTTTTGTGGGGCCTCGGAGCGGCGGGACAGGACGGCGTGACGCGGGTGCTCTCGCTCCTCCGCGAGGAGCTCGTGCGTGCAATGCAGCTCGCGGGATGCGCGGACGTGAACGCCGTCGACCGCGATCTCGTGCGCCGCAGCCGATTGTTCCACCCGTAGAACAATCCGTTCCGCACGCGTCGGCTATTCGGGCGCAACACGGAAGCGCATCGTCGCATCGGTCGGAGTGACAGCGAGCACGGACGTGCTCGAGCACCCACCGAGGAGACCACCATGGAAACGACCAGCACGACCGAAGGCACGACCGCCGCACGCAACAACGTGTGGACCATCGATGCCTCGCACACGAACGCCACGTTCTCCGTGCGCCACCTCATGATCTCGAACGTTCGCGGCGAGTTCCAGAAGGTCAGCGGCACGGTCCAGTTCGACCCGAAGAAGCCCGAGGCGACGAAGGTCACGGCCGAGATCGACGTGGCGTCGATCAGCACGCGCGAGCCGCAGCGCGACGCGCATCTCCGCAGCGCGGACTTCTTCGACGTCGAGAAGTTTCCGGTCATCACGTTCGCGTCGACTTCGGTACGCCGCGCGGACAAGGCCCTCGAGCTCGTGGGCGACCTCACGATTCACGGCACCACGCGCGAGGTCGTGCTCCTCCTCGACGGCCCCACGCCCGAGCAGACGGACCCGTGGGGCAACGTACGCGTCGGAGCTTCGGCCTCGACGACCATCAAGCGCTCCGACTTCGGAATGACGTGGAACACGCTGCTCGAAGCGGGCGGCGTCGTCGTCGGCGACGACATCAAGATCCACCTGGATGTCGAGCTCATCAAGCAGAAGTGAGAACGAAGAGAGAATCCATGAACAGTACATCCAATCTCCTCGGGAGCGTGTTCCTCGCGCTCGGTATGGCCTCTGTCGCGTTGACGGGGTGTGACGATCCCGCGAAGGGGAAGAGCAAGGCGACGACCGGCGAGGCGGTCGCGACGACGACGAGCGAGTCGGCCGCAAAGAACATCGCTCCGCAAGGCACCGTGAAGTACGGCTTCGACCAGAGCGCGTCGAAGGTGTCGTGGGTCGGCTCGAAGGTGACCGGCAAGCACGACGGCGGCTTCGGGACGTTCAAGGGCACCGTCGATGCGGTCGACGGCGCGCCCGAGAAGAGCAAGGTCGACGTGCAGATCGACGCCGACTCGATCACGAGCGACACCGAGAAGCTGACCGGCCACCTGAAGTCGCCGGACTTCTTCGACGTGAAGACGCACCCGAAGGCGACCTTCGTGTCGACCGACATCAAGAAGGGCGGCGACAAGGGCGCGACGCACACGATCACGGGGAACCTCACGATCAAGGGCATCACGAAGTCCGTGACGTTCCCGGCGACGATCGCGCTCACCGGCGACACCGCGAACGTCGACGCGGAGTTCGCGATCAACCGTCGCGATTTCTCGCTGAATTATGCGGGCATGCCGA
>JAQBQJ010000575.1 GCA_028287065.1 Labilithrix sp.
CATGTCCTCGTCGGCGATCTCGCCGTCGTTGGCCACGATCTCGGTCTTGCGCTTGTCGCCGTACTTCGCCTTGATCTCTTCGAGCTCCATCACGATGAGATCGAAGAGGACGTTCTCGTGCCCGAGGATGTTCCGGAGACGCGCGATCTCGTTGCACAGCTCCCCGTAGTCCGCCGCGAGCTTCTCCTGCTCGAGGCCGGTGAGCTTGGCGAGGCGCATCTCGAGGATGGCGCGAGCCTGACGCTCCGACAGGAAGTAGTCGCCACGCGCCTTCGCCGCCGCGATCTCGTCCTCCGGGCGACCTGCGCGCTGCACGAACGCCTCGAGGCCCTTCAGCGGCAGCGCCATGAGGGCGATGCGTGCGGCCTCGGTGTCGCGCGATGCGCGGATCGTGCGGACGACGAGGTCGACCTCGGTCGTCGCCATGCCCAGGCCCTCGACGATCTCGCGCTGGGCCTCGGCGACGCGGAGCTCGTAGCGGGTGCGGCGCGTGACGACGTCGCGGCGGTGCTCGACGAACACCTCGAGCGTCTGCTTGAGATCGAGGACGCGCGGGCGGCCGCGCACGATCGCGAGGTTGATGACGCCGAACGACGTCTGCAGATCGGTGAGGCGATAGAGCTGGTTGACGACGACCTGGGGGACGACGTCCTTCTTCAGCTCGATGACGAGGCGCATGCCGTCGCGATCGGACTCGTCGCGCACCTCGGCGATGCCCTCGATCTTCTTCTCGCGCATCAGCTCGCCGATGCGCGCGTGGATCCTCGCCTTGTTCTGCTGGAAGGGGATCTCGGTGACGACGATCTGCTCTTTTTCGCCGCGACCGGGGGACTTCTCGACCTCCATGCGCGCGCGCATGACGATGTTGCCGCGGCCGGTGCGCTGCGCGGCTTCGATGCCGCCGCGACCGAAGATGAGGCCGCCCGTCGGAAAGTCCGGGCCGGACACGAAGCGCATCAGGTCGTCGATCGGAGAGCCCGGGTTGCGGACGAGATGCACCGTCGCGTCGATGATCTCGCTGAGGTTGTGCGGCGGGATGTTCGTCGCCATGCCGACGGCGATGCCGCCCGTGCCGTTGACCAACAGGTTCGGGATGCGCGACGGCAGGACCGTAGGCTCGGTCTTGGAGTCGTCGAAGTTCGGGACGAAGTCGACGCATTCCTTGTCGATGTCGGCGAGGAGCTCCATCGCGAACTTCGAGAGGCGCGCTTCGGTGTACCGGTACGCGGCCGCGGGATCGCCGTCGACCGAGCCGTAGTTGCCCTGGCCGTCGATGAGCGGGTAGCGCATCGAGAAGTCCTGGGCGAGGCGGACCATCGCGTCGTAGACGCTCGCGTCACCGTGCGGGTGATAGTTGCCGAGCACGGTGCCGACGATGGTCGCGCTCTTTCGATACGCGGCCGTGGGGACGAGCCCTGCCTCGTACGCGGAGTACAGGATGCGACGATGCACGGGCTTGAGGCCGTCGCGCGCATCGGGAATCGCGCGACCCACGATGACGCTCATCGCGTAATCGAGGTAGCTCGTGCGCATCTCGTCCTGGATCGAGATGGGGATCTTCTGACCGCCGCCGCCGCCGCTCGGGGCGCCGTTTCCGGGGAGTCCAGGCGGGGGCGGGGGAGGCGGATCTGCCGGCGGATTCACGTTCGACATCAGCGCGGAGATCTAGTCCGTCCATGCCTCCGCTGCCAGTGGAAACGGGGCTTGGAACGCGACCGAAACCCTTGTGATTGCCCACACATGCCAGCACCTAAGCGTCAAGACACGGCCGTGCGAAAAGGCTCACTCGAGCGCGTCGTACGGGTTCGGCGGCAGGCGCTCGCGGAGGACCGCGGCAGGCACGTGCGACGGCGGCGCTGGGTCGGACGTGAAGGCCTCCGGGTCGACGGCGACGTCGGGCGCCGCAGCAGGTGCTTCGGCAGCGACGCTCGTGACGATGCTGACCGCGACGGGATCGTCGGCGGCACGCGGCTCGCGATGCGCAGCCGAGCTGGCCGTCGTTGCGTGGGAAGTCGGGCTCGAGCGCGACGAGCCGAACGCGCTCACCCCGAGGGCGACGGCGAGCGCGATGCCCGCCCCGAACAGACGCGCGCGCGACGACCGCGCACTCGACCGAGCCTTCGGAGGCAGCGGAGGCGCGAGCGCCGGAAGCGCCGGCGGACCGCTGTAGCGCGTGGAGAGATCGCACGACGGGAGCCACACGTGCGCGCGCGTCGTGGCCGTCGCCGCTCGGCTCTTGCGCACGAGGTCGCGGAACGCAGCGCGCTCGTCGCTCAGCACGCGCCCGAGCCACGCGCCGAGGTCGTCGAGCGACCCGTTCGGGTCTGCGTCGCGGAGGTAGCCCTCGAGCTCGTCGCGCATCGCGGCGGCCGACGCAAAGCG
This sequence comes from Labilithrix sp., assembly GCA_028287065.1. Lineage (GTDB taxonomy): Bacteria > Myxococcota_A > Polyangia > Polyangiales > Polyangiaceae > Labilithrix. Next base: position 2,383 of record JAQBQJ010000575.1, read on the forward strand.
GTCGGCACGGCGCGGCGCCATCGCTCGCTCGGCGATCGCGCGGAGCGGCGCAGGCACGTCGAGCGAATCGGGAAACGCAGGCAGCTGGCGCGCGATGAGGCTGCGGAGCACCGTCAGATCGTCGGCATCGCCCCAGAGGCGTACGCCGGCGAGCATTTCGCGGAGCATGACGCCGACCGCGAACACGTCGGCGCGACGGTCGATGGAGCTGCCGTCGACGTGGTCCGGAGACATGTACGGGACCGAGCCCTTCACGACGCCGACGCGCGTGACCGCGCCGCGACGGTCCTTGCTCTTCGCGACGCCGAAGTCGATGAGCTTCACGTCACCGTCGAAGGTGAGGAACACGTTCTGCGGGCTCACGTCGCGGTGCACGACGCCGAGCGGCGCGCCGTCGTCGTCGGTCATCTCGTGCGCGTGATCGAGCGCGTCGAGAACAGCGGCGAGCACGCGAACGCCCATGTGGAGCGGCAGCGCGTGCAGACCCAGCTTCGTTCGGATCTGGTGCAGCGAGCCGCCCTCGAGCAGCTCGAGGGCCATGAAGTAGCGACCGTTCTCGCAGCCGACCTCGTTCGTCTGGACGATGTGCCGATGCGAGAGGCGCGCGGCGAGGCGCGCTTCGTCGAGGAACATCGCGCAGTACAAGGGATCGTCGGCGAGCTCGGCCTTGAGCTCCTTCACGACGACGAGCTTCTCGAATCCTCCGGGACCACGAGCCTCGGCGAGGTGCACGACGCCCATCCCGCCACGCGCGAGCTCAGCCAGCAGGCGATAACGTCCTAGTTCCACAGCATGGAGACGCTCGGCGCCCCCAAACCATTCAGCCCCGCCCGGCGCCGCCCTCGCTGCGAACGTAAAGAAACCTTTCGTACGACACGCAGGCGTGTCTGCGGCGCGCAGCGCCGTTCGCCGAAGGCGATGCACGCCGGACAGGTCGCATCGCGGGGAGGCTCGCGAAGCGAGGGGCGGAGCCCCACTAGAAGAAGTTGCCGATCGTGAACTCGAAGACCGACGACTCTTCGTACGACAGCTTGTTCAGCGGGAAGCCCCACTCGAAGCGGAGCGGGCCGAGCGGCGAGAACCAGCGGATGCCGAAGCCCGTCGACCAGCGGAGCAGACCGAGGCTGCCGCTGTCGAAGCACGGGCTGACCAGGTTCGAGAACTGCGGCGCCGGCGTGGTCTTGCAGAACTGCTGCTCGAGGTTCCACGTGTTGCCGGCGTCGACGAACGTGACGCCGCGGATACCGACCTTGTCGATGATCGGGAACTCGAACTCGAGGTTCGAGTAGTACTGGAGGTTACCGCCGATGTTCGCGCCGTTCGCGATCGGCGGCGCGTTGACGTCGAGCGAGGAGTTGAGCGGCAGGCGCGGGCCGAGCGTGCGCAGGCGATAGCCGCGGACGTCGAGGATGCCGCCGAGGAAGTAGCGCGCGAAGATCGGCACGCCCTCGGTGAGCGGGCTCGTGATGACGCCGACCTTGTTGTTCATCTTGAGGATGAAGCCGGAGCCCGGCTGCTCGCCCTGCCCGAAGAGCGGGTAGTAGAAGCGCGCGATGAGCTCGTGACGCAGGAACTCGAGCTCGCTGCCGAGCGCGCTCGACGCGAGCTCGGTGGACGCCTGGAGATAGATGCCCGACGACGGGAAGAGGCGGTTGTTCCGCGTGTCGTAGGTGATCGCGGGACGAAGCGAGATCGTTCGACCGGCGCTGAACAAGTTCGCGAGCGGCAGCCGCTGGAACACGCTCACGAAGCCCGAGGTCGACCCGAAGAACGTGTTGACCTGCTGCGTGTCGATCGAGTCGTGCTGCACCGTCCCGGTGACGCCGATGCGGAGCCACGGCTGCACGAGCGCATAGCCGAACGTGATCGCGCCGCCGAGCGTCTGGCGCGCGAAGTCGGGGAAGACGAGGAGATTGTCGTAGAGCTCGATCGACGTCGACCAGTCCGAGTCGAGGAAATAGGGCTCGAAGAAGCGGATCGAGATGAGCTGCCGGAGCCCGGACACCTGCGCTTGCAACGCGAGCGACTGGCCGTTTCCGAACAGGTTCGCTTGCTGGATCTGCGCGGTAGCGATGAAGTTCTCGATGCTCGAGAAGCCTGCGCCGACCTGGAAGGTGCCGGTGGGCCGCTCCGTGACCTCGAAGTTGATGTTGATCGTCTCGGGCGTGGAGCCCTGCTCCGTCGAGACGTCGACGCGCTCGAAGTAACCGAGGGCGACGATGCGGCGCTTGCTGTCCTCGAGCTTCGTCTCGGAGAAGAGCTGGCCTTCCTCGATCTCCATCTCGCGGCGCAGGACCTTGTCGCGCGTCTTGGTGTTGCCCTTGATCTCGATGCGCTCGACGTGGACGAGCGGTCCGCGGCGGATCGGGATGATGATGTCGACCTCGCGCTTCACGGGGTCGAGCTCCGTCTCGGGCTCGGCCTCCATGTTCGCGTAGCCCGCGTCGCGATAGAGCGTGCGGACCGCCTGGAGGTCCTTCACGAGCTCGGCGCGGTTGAAGAAGTCGCCGCTCTTCGCGCGAACGAGCTGGCGGAGCGCGCGGCGTCCGCCGAGGGGCTCGATCTCTTTGCCGTCGACGTCGCGCTCGTAGATCTTCAGCTGCCGGATCTTGAAGCGCGGGCCCTCGTGGATCGCGAGCGCGATCTCGATGCCCTCGCGATCGGGCGTGAGCATGACGCGCGGGGTCCCGACCTGCACGTTCATGTAGCCCTTGTCGTAATAGAGGGCGTTGAGCAGGAGGACGTCGCGCTCGAAGACGTCCTGGCGGTACGGGCCGCCCGAGCCGAACGAGAAAATCGAGCCCTGGCCGGTCTGCATGACCGCGCGGAGCTCGTCGTCCGAGACGCCGTAGTTGCCGACGAACGTGATGCGGCGAACCGTGACGGGGGAGTGCTCGGTGATCTTGAAGCGGACGATCACCTCGTTGTCGCGCTGCGGCTCGACCGCGCTCTCGACGTCGGCGAGGAAGTAGCCCTTCTCGGCGTACGCATCCTTGATCTTCTGCACGCTGCGGCGGACGGCCGGCACGCTGAGGATCGTGTTCGCCTTGACCTCGATGGCCTCTTGCAGCTTGTCGTTCTCGAGCTCGCTGTTGCCCTCGAACTCGATCGCCTTGATGTTCGGCCGCTCGCGGACGAGGAAGCGGAGGATGACGCCGCGGTCCTCGCGGGTCATGTCGACCTCGACGTCGTCGAAGAAGCCGGAGTCCCAGAGCGCGCGCACGTCGCTCGCGAGGTTGTCGACCTTGAAGCCGTTGCCCGGCTTCTCGCGGAGGTAGCTGACGATGTCGTCCTGCGCGACGCGCCGGTTGCCGCTGATGTCGATGCGGCTGATCGGCTGGCCCTCGGCCTTCTCGGCCTCGCTCTGCGGGATGTTGATCACCGGGCCGGCGGCCTGCGTACCGGGCGTGCCGGGGGTACCCGGCGCGGCTGCTCCGCCGTCGGCGTCCGTCGCGGCCGGCGTCGCGGCGTCCGCACCGGCGTCACCGGTCGGACCGGGCTTGCCGTTCGCGCTCGCTGCTCCCGCATCGGGACCGAGCTTGCCGTTCGCGCTCGCTGCGCCGGCGTCGGGCGCGGGCTTGCCGTTCGCGTTCGCTGCTCCCGCGTCAGCGCTCTGTCCCTGCGCCCTCGCGAGCCCCGGCAAACCTGCAATCGCGGCGAGGAGCAGCGCTCCGATCACGACGATCTCGATCACGAGCGCGCACGTCCGCGCCAGCGATCGGGCAGTACCTGGGAAAAGAAGCATCGTAGGAAGGCGAAGCGAGGGCTCTCAGTACCCGAGTCAAGCCTCGTAGGTCAACCGACCTTCCGCTGGAAGCACGAAAGAATTCCGTCACGATTTGCGTTGCTTGGATGCTGAGCGGCGTTCAGAAGCCGCGCGCACGGGCGTCGCGAATCCACGCGTCGAAACCGGGCTTGGTCCGTCCGGCGCTACGGAGGCCGAGCGACTGCAAAAATGCGAGGAACGGCGCGTCCGTCCGCCCGGCGCGCATGGCGAGGGCCGCCGCCGCGCCCGGGTCGGCGTCGACGAGCTCCCGGAACGTGACCGCCGTGATCCGGTCGGCATGGCGGTCCCACGCGCCGAACATCGCCGAGACAAAGGCGACCTGCGAGGCCTCGTCGCTGCCGCACGCCGCCGACGTGGGGTAGCCGGCCTCGCGCACGACGACGGGTCTTCCCGCCGGCACCGCCGCGACGAGCCGATCGAGATCGGACGCGACCGCAGGCGCCGGGCGAACACGAGCCGCGCCGTCGACCGGGAGGTACGTCACGCCGACGAAGTCCGCGGCCGCCCATGCCGCAGCGAGACGGTCCTTCTTCGCGACGGCGCCGTCCACCGACACGACGAAACCGACCGCGAGCTTCGGCCGCAGCGCGTGCACGTGCGCCGCGGCGCGCGTGACGAACGTGGTGAACGCGGCGTACTTCGCCGGGTCGTCGCCGAGCGTGACGTCGACGTCGCTCGCGACGAGGAGCGCGGACACCTTCACGTCCGGGAGCTGATCGAGGGCGTAGTCGGTGAGGCGATCGTAGCGGGTCGCGAGCTCCGCATCGTCGAGCGGCAACGTCGCGAGCTCGGCGGGCGCGCGCGAGCCTCCGACGTCGAGCGCATCGAGCGTCAGCGTCGCGCCGACCTGCTCGTCGGGCAGGACGAGGTTCGCCACGTGGAGGAGCGGATTGAAGATCTGCGTCGGCGTGCGCGCCGCGGCGTCGCCAGCGTCGCCAGCGTCGTCTCCCGCGTCCACCGCGCCGGCGTCGTACGGGCGCTCGACGTCGTCCCACGCGAACGAGACGTTCGTGGTGGTCGCGCCCCCATCGCGTGCAATCCGCACGTTCTTCTGGAAGTCGAGATCGCCGACCACGACGCTCACGCCGAGAACCCGCGTGCCGCGAGGCACGACCGCCGCGTCCACGCCCGCATCGCTCGCGACGTTCGCGTCCGGCGTGGCCGCCTCGATCGCGGCGTCCCCGGGATCGGCCGGTGCGGCGTCGTCGCCACAACCGAGGGGCACGCTCGCAGCGATTGCCAGAGCACCCGCTGTCGCGATCAGGACCACGAGACGCCGCACGCCACGATCGTAGCGTGGTTTCGCTCGAGCGACCCTGGCCTACTCCACCTGCGGCGCACGCGGCGGCCGGAGCGACTCGATCAGATCGGCGACCTCGGAGATGTCGACGACCGGCGCGATCGACAGCCTCGCCTCGAGCGCTGCGCTCGGGAGCGGCGGCGGCGCCTGCCCCGTCGCGCCGACCGCGCGCGCGAGGACCGCGCACGCATCGGTCAGGATGCGCGAGCGCTTCTGGTGCAGCGCGACCTCGTCGGCGTGGAGCTGCGACAGCTCGGTCGACGCGCTCGCAAGCATCTCGCGGAGCCCCTCGATCCGCTGGAGCATGTGCTCGACCTGCGCGATCACGTCGGCCGGCGGGCGCGAGGCGTTCCTGCCGGGAGGAGGCGGAGCCGCGCTCGTCGCAGGCGCAGCGGCAGAGGCCGGGGGAGGTGCAGAAGGAGGAGCCACGGACGGCGCCTTCGGAGCGGCGGCCGACGCGCGCAGCTTGGTCACCTCCGTCTCGAGCTCCGCGAGCTTCTCCTCGATGCGCTTCGAGCCGTCGCGCGCGGCTGCAGCCTCGTCCTTCGCGGCTACCAGATCGAGCTGCAGCTTCCGGTACGCCTCGTCGGCCTGGCGCGCCCGTTCGTTCGCGCGTGTGGCGCGTTCGTCGGCGTCGGCCCGATCCTGCTTCTCGCGCTCGAGGGCCGACTCGAGCTCGGTGACGCGCCCGTCCTTCGCCATCCGCCGCATTGTTGCAGAACGGAACGAACCAGGGAAATTAGGCGGCTTTGCCGCGCTTGCGCGGCCACCAGATCAGCGCGCTCATCGCCACACCGAGCGGGAGCGTGAGCATCGCGAGCTCGATCGGCAGGTGATCGATCAGCATGCCGACGAACGGCTTCGACCAGAGATCGCCGAGCAAGTGGATCGCGAAGATCGACAGGGCCATCGCGCTCGCGCGGACCTCGGGAGGCACCGACCGAAGCACGACGGCGTTGATCGGCGACGTGCCGAGGAACAGCGCCAGGATGCAGAAGAACACGAGCACGAAGAAGACGACCGGCGACGGCGAGAGGAAGCACGCGACCGCGATCGGCGCGCCGATGAAGCTGCCGATCGCGCAGATACGCAGGAGACCGCGCAGGGTCTCGTTCTCGACGGCCTCGGGCGGGTTCTCCGCCGCGACCTTCTTGCGGATGTCGTCCGCCCACTTCCCGCCGATCGCCGTCGCGAGCGCCCCGGCGACGACGGTGATCACGCCGAAGCGGAAGTTCGCGACGTTGAGCGCGAGCCCATAACGCTTGAACAGGAACGTGGGCGCCCAGTACGAGAACGCGCCGATCGCGGCGGTGTACGCGCAGAACCCGAACACGCCCTGGCGATAGAGATCGACCGTGAGCAGCCTCTTGAGATCGCGCTTGATGTTCGCCTTCTCGGTGAGCACCTTCCGCTCGGGCTCGGCGATCGCGAGGCAGAACAACGCGAAGAGCAGCCCGGGGCCGCCCGCCACGAAGAACGAGCTCCGCCAGCCCCAGCGCGCTTCGACGAAGCCGCCGACGAGATAGCCGAGCGCGCCGCCGATCGGAGTCGCCGCATAGAAGTACGCGAGCGCGCGTCCGCGCTTCTCGGGCGCAGTGATGTCGTCGATGATCGTCGGCGCGAGCGTCGCGTAGCTCGCCTCGCCGATGCCGACGAAGGCGCGCGCAACGACGAGCCCTATCGCGGTCGTCGCGAGGCCCGACGCGCACGTCGCCGCGCTCCACACGATGACGCCGCCCGCGATGAGCCACTTGCGCGCCATGCGGTCGCCGAGGGAGCCGAAGATCGGCGCGGTCGCGAAGTAGCCGATGAGGAAGACCGTCTCGAGCAACCCGCCGAGGAAGTTCGACAGCCCGAGCTCGAGCTGGATCTTCGGCAGCACCGCGGCCAGGACGAGCCGGTCGAGGTAGTTGAAGAGGTTCAGCCCCGTGAGCAGCACGAGGATGGCACCCGGCCTTTGGATCATCCGGCGGCGAAGCTACTACGGATTAGTTCTAGAGCGATTCGACTTCGGCGAGGACGGACGCGTACTCGTCGATGAGCGGATGTGCGGCAAGCGGCTTCGTCCGATCGCGCAGATCGCGGAAGCGGCCGACCTGCACGTCGCGTCCGCGCTTGAACATCGCCCACGGATCGCCGAACACGCGCGCACAGACGATGATCGACTGGAAGTTGTCGATCTTGTCGGCGAGGGTGATCGCCTGCGCATCCCACGGCTTCTTCGAGAAGTGCTCGAGGTACAGACGCTTCCTGTCCTCCCACGAGAGCGACTTGTCCTCTTCGCTCACGTGACGAACGAGATCGGCGACCTCGTTGCCGAACTTCTCGGTGAGCATCGCGTGCGTGACTCCGCAGTCCTCGAGCACGTCGTGCAGCGCGCCGGCGGCGACGACGGGCTCCGCGAATCCATGTCGTGAGAGGATCGCAGCCACGCCCGCGACATGGCTCATGTACGGGACGGCGACGTTCGGATACTTGCGCTGCTGGTCCTTGTGCCAGACCGCGGCCCAGTCGAACGCGAGCTTGAGGAGCGGCGTCCTCAACGCGCTTTCAAGAAGACTTCGGAGCGCGTCGGCGCGCGCCCGCCCGGAGGCTGGTCGTCCTCGTCCGTGTTGACGTTGTCGGGCAGCTCGATGGCCGCGAAGCTCGGCTGGCTCGCGCGCTTCTTCTGCTCGATCATCGCGCCGAGAACGGCCTCGACACCCACCTCGTCGAGGCGGCGTGCCGAGCCCCGCTCTTCGGCGGACGAAGCCGGCGACGGGAGAGGAGGCGGGAGGAGAACAGCGTCCGCGGTAGGCATAGGAACGAGGTCCAGGCTACCCGTGATTGCGCACTGCGCTACTGCAGGATCCCGTGAAAACGTAATAGAGACGCTGCTGTGACCGGAATGTTGCATCGAGAGCGGAACCGTATGACGCGCGAAGGCGCAGCCCGTCGAGCTTGACACCTGTTCACCCCTAGAAATTGACATCTGTCGAGCGACCTGGTGATTTCCGCGAGGGTAGCGAGCCCCCAGGTCCATTCTTGGCAGCTAAGAAATCATCGAAATCGAAGACGGGCAGCTCTGGCAAAGGCGGCGGGGATGCTCCGGCGCCGAAGGCCGGCGGACGCGGCGCCAAGAAGCGCGGAGGCGGGGGCGATCAGATCGACCTCTTCGTCCCGAACCCCGAGGAGCTGACGTCGCTCCACGAGATCGCGCAGACGCGGTACCTGAACTACGCGCTCTCCGTCATCACGAGCCGCGCGCTCCCCGACGTGCGCGACGGCTTGAAGCCCGTCCAGCGCCGCATCCTCTACACGATGTGGCGACAGCGCCTCTTCGCGGACGCGAAGCACCGCAAATGCGCGACCGTCGTCGGCGAGGTGATGGGCAGCTACCACCCGCACGGCGACTCCTCGATCTACGAGGCGCTCGTCCGCATGGCGCAGAGCTTCGCGCTGCGCGTTCCGCTCGTCGAGGGCTCCGGCAACTTCGGCTCGCTCGACGGCGATCCCGCGGCAGCCATGCGCTACACGGAGTGCCGGCTCGCGGCGCTCTCGGCCGAGCTCCTCACCGGGCTCGATCACGGGACGGTTCCGTTCCGTCCGAACTACGACGGCACGAAGTCCGAGCCGGTGGTCCTGCCCGGCAAGCTGCCGAACCTCCTCATCAACGGCGCGAGCGGCATCGCCGTCGGCATGGCGACGAACATCCCGCCGCACAACCCCGAAGAGGTGTGCGCCGCGTCGATTCGCCTCCTCGACGCGCTCCTCGAGGGCAAGCAGCTCTCGTCGCGCGAGCTGTGTCGCACCATCAAGGGCCCGGACTTCCCGACGGGCGGTCAGATCGTGTCCTCGCCCGAGGAGCTCAAGCAGATCTACGACTCGGGGCAGGGGAGCATCAAGGTGCGCGCCACGTGGGAGCCGGGTCCGGCCTCGCGCGGCACGAAGACGATCTTCATCACGAGCATCCCGTACGCGACGAACAAGTCGGTGCTCGTCGAGCGCATCGCCGACGTCGTCCTCGCGCGAAAGATGCCGCTGCTGCTCGACGTGAAGGACGTGTCGACCGACGACGTCCGCATCGAGCTCGAGCTGAAGAAGGAGGCCGACGAGCAGAAGGTGCTCGCGTACCTCTTCAAGAACACGCCGCTCCAGAACACGTTCGCCGTGAACCTCACGTGCCTCGTGCCGACGGAGAACCCCGACGTCGGCCGGCCGGAGCGCCTCGATCTCAAGTCGATGCTCTGGCATTTCCTCCACTTCCGTCTCGAGGTGGTGACGAAGCGCCTGCAGCACGAGCTCGCCGAGCTCGCGCGCCGGATGCACATCCTCCAGGGGTTCGCGCTCGTCTTCGACGCGCTCGATCAGATCCTCAAGATCATCCGCGCGAGCGACGGCAAGGCCGACGCCGCGAAGAAGATCATGGCGCGCTTCAAGCTCGACGACGAGCAGGTCGACGCGATCCTCGAGCTTCGTCTCTATCGGCTCGCGCGCCTCGAGATCCTCGTCATCCAGGAGGAGCTCGACGCGAAGAAGAAGCGCTCGACGCAGATCAAGAAGCTGCTCGCCGAGCAAGGCTCGAA
>JAQBQJ010000577.1 GCA_028287065.1 Labilithrix sp.
CTGTAGACCTTCGCCTGGAACTTGAACATCCCGGTCTGCTTCGCGCAGTGACCGGTGGTGACGACGTTGCTCTCACCCTTGTTCTCGGTGATGCGTGAGTTCGTCGGGTCCCACAGGTAGAGCCACAGCTTCTTCGTCTTGCCCGGAGTGCCGGCGCCGATGAACCAGTAGCACCTGCCCTTGGTGAGCGCGGTCGACCAGCTCGTCTGGTCTGCCGTGCCCTCGTAGAACGTGCCGACCTGCTTCGCCCCGGGAGCGGCAGCGAGCGCTTCCTTGGCGATGAGCGCCTCGGGTGTCGCATCGCCGACCGCGGTGACCGCGGGCGAGAGGCGCGTGCCCTGATAGACGGCGACCGAGAACTGGCCGTGGTGCCCGAGCTTGCTCTGCAGCTTGAAGACGCCGTCGGTGGCGGGGCAGTACTCGAGGAGCGCGTCGGTGGACTTGCCCTTCTCGGACGCGACCTCCGCGCCCTTGGGGTCCTGCACGGTCAGCGCGATGGTCTGGCCCATCTCGTTCGTCGCGCCGCCGAACCAGTAGCAGTGGTCGGCATCGAGCTGGACGCGGAAATCCTGCGTGCCGCCCGGGCGCAGCGTCTCGCCGTGGAGGATCTGGCCGTTGAGCGGCACGCCGGAGCGGCGAACCGAAGCGCCCTTCGCGTTGCCGTCGGCGATCGCGTCGAGATTGGCATCGGGCTGCGCTGCGCCGACGACCGCGACGGGCTCGTTCACGCGGTCGTGACGCTTGTGTCCGCCGCAGCCGGCGACGAACGACAGCGCGACGAGCGTGCCGACAGAGATGCAAGGAAGGGCGGAAAGGCTGGACCTCATCCGCGGGGTTCTGGCGCAGTTTTCCCGCGAAATCAAGCCGCGGCGTTGCCTTACGAGATCAAGCGTTGCCGGTCGGCGCAGGCACGCCGCCGTCGGCTCCGTCACCGCCCGGAGGCGTGGCGCCGACGGGGAGCGCGCCGGGCGTCGCCGCGACGGCGCCGGGCGTGGGAACGCCCTGTCCGCGGACGACGAGCTCGCCGTCGATGTACTCCCAGCTCTCGCGCGGAGGTCCGAACACCGCGTCAGGATCGGGCATCGCGAGCGCCTCGCGCAGCACTTCATCCATGTGCTCGACGAGCACGACGCGCGTGGCCTTGAGCACGCGACGGGGCACCTCGCGGAGGTCCTTGCGGTTCTCGCGCGGGATGACGACGGTGGTGATGCCGGCGCGATGCGCGGCGAGGAGCTTCTCCTTGAGGCCGCCGATCGCCATCACGCGTCCGCGCAGCGTGAGCTCGCCGGTCATCGCGAGATCGCGCTTCACGGGCACCTTGATGAGCGCGCTCGCGAGCGACGTCGCCATGGTCACGCCCGCCGACGGTCCGTCCTTGCGGATGAACTCCGGGAAGTGAACGTGCACGTCGACCTTTTGGTAGAAGTCCGGCTCGAGCCCGAGGATCTGCGCGCGCGAGCGCACGTAGCTCATCGCCGCTTGGGCGCTCTCCTCCATGCCCTTCTCGAGGAGGCCCGTGATCACGAGCTTGCCCTTGCCGGACACGACCGCGACCTCGCACGCGAGCAGCTCGCCGCCGCCCGAGTTCGTGACGGAGAGGCCGTTGGTGAGGCCGACCTCGTCGCGCTCTTCCTTCTTGTTCAGGCGATACTTCGGCACGCCGAGGTAGGTCGGGACGTTCTTCGCCACCACCTCGATCGGCTTGTCCTTGTTCTCCGGACCCGCGCCGACGACGTGACGCGCCACCTTGCGGCAGATGCTGGCGATCTCGCGCTCGAGCGAGCGAACGCCGGCCTCGCGCGTGTAGTGGTGGATGACGGTGCGGATCGCGTTCTCGCTGATCGTGACCGGGACGTCGCCGAGGCCGTTGTCGACCTTCTGGCGCGGCACCAGGTACTTCACCGCGATGTTCATCTTCTCGTACTCGGTGTAGCCGCTGAGCTGGATGATCTCCATGCGGTCCTGCAGGGGAACAGGAATGCTGCCGAGCGTGTTCGCCGTCGTGATGAACATGACGTCGGAGAGGTCGTAGTCGAGATCGAGATAGTGATCGTTGAACGCGTGGTTCTGCTCCGGGTCGAGGACCTCGAGGAGCGCCGCCGCGGGATCGCCACGGAAGTCGGTCGACATCTTGTCGATCTCGTCGAGCAGGAACACGGGGTTGTTCGTGCCGACCTTCTTCAGCGACTGAATCAGCTTGCCGGGCAAGGCTCCGATGTACGTACGGCGGTGGCCGCGGATCTCGGCTTCGTCACGCACGCCGCCGAGTGAGAGGCGCTGGAACTTGCGGCCGGTGGAGCGCGCGATGCTCTTCGCGAGGCTCGTCTTGCCGACGCCGGGCGGACCGACGAAGCAGAGGACCGGGCCCTTCAGCTTCTTCGTGAGCGCCTGCACCGCGAGGTACTCGAGGATGCGCTCCTTGATCTTCTTGAGGCCGTAGTGATCCTCCTCGAGGATCTCTTCTGCCTTCACGAGGTCGTAGTCGAGATCGAGATAGTGATCGTTGAACGCGTGGTTCTGCTCCGGGTCGAGGACCTCGAGGAGCGCCGCCGCGGGATCGCCACGGAAG
>JAQBQJ010000064.1 GCA_028287065.1 Labilithrix sp.
TGAGCGGGCGGCAGATCGAGCTTGTGCGCGACGAACGTGATCACCTCGTCGCTGATCCAACCGTGCTGGTCCTGGCAGACGTGGAGCACGGGGATGCACGCGGCCATCTTGTTCGGGTACCGCGTGAGGATCTCCTCGACGTCGCGGGCGCGTTCGGGCGTGAGTGCGAAGGGCATTGGTAGGGAGCGAAATGGCCCGGGAAAATTGGGGTTTTCGCGCGCGCACGCTATTGCGAACGGGCCCGCGCTGTCAAGGACAGCCGGAACGCAGGTGCAGTTGTTCTTCTGTCTCTCTGTGACGAATCTGGCTTATGCTGCGCGCGCATCGCGACGACGCGTCACGGCCGAGCGGAGGTTCTTGTGTTCTGTCCGAACTGCGGGACTCAAAATACGGAGACGGCGCAGACTTGCGCCAAATGCGGGTTCCAGCTGAAGGCCGCGGCCGCGCCAAAGTTCAAGGGCACGATGCTGATGATGAATCAGCCGGGCCAGATACCTGGAGCTCCTCCGCCGCCCGCGGCACCTCCGCCGCAAGCGGCGCCTCCGTCGGGACCCGGCTTCACGGCCGAAGCTCCGCCGATCGGCGCAGGTGCGCCTCCGGCCGGTGCCGGCGCGGTCGCGCCGCCGAGCCGTCTGAAGGGCACGATGGTCGGCGTCGCGCCGCCGAACTTCGGCGCGGGCCCCGGCCCGGCGGCCGCTCCGCCCGCGGTTGCAGGTGCTCCGCCGGCAGGCGGCGCCGATCATCAGCAGACCTTCGGCTCCGCCGCGGATGCGAACCCGCTCGCCGGAACGATGGCGCTCGACGGTCCTCCGAATTTCGCGAACGTGCCCGGCGCGCCCATGGGCGGCGGCGCGGCTCCCGCGTTCGGCGCGCCTCCTCCGGATCAAGGCGGCTTCAACCCTCCGCCGTACGGCGCGCCCGATCCGGGTGCGCCGGGCGGCGGCTTCGGCGGACCTCCTCCGGGCGGCGATCCCTACGGCGCTCCTCCGGCTGGCGCGTACGCCGCGCCTCCCGCAGGTGGAATGGGTGGCGGCATGATGGGCGGCGGAATGCCCGGCGGCGGTGATCCGTACGGCGCGCCTCCTCCCGGTGCACCCGGCGGCTACGGCGCACCTCCTCCGGGTGCGCCCGGCGGACCTCCTCCGCAGCAGCAGGACTTTGCCGGCCAGATGAACCAAGGGTTCAACCAGATGGGCCAGCAGATGGGGCAGGCCTTCGGCCAGGGCGGCATGCAGCCGTACCAGGGCGGCGCGCCGATGATGGGCGGACATCCCGGCATGCCCGGCGCGATGACCGCGGGCGGCCCGCCGAAGCAGTTCATGATCACGCTGCTGCTCGCGCTCTTCGCGGGGAGCTTCGGCGCGCACCGCTTCTACTCGGGGCACATCCTCTTCGGCGTCATCCAGCTCTGCACGCTCGGCGGATGCGGCGTGTGGCAGCTCATCGACATCATCATGATCGTCACGGGCAAGTACACCGACGCGCAGGGCCGTCCGCTCGCCAAGAGCTGAGCCTCGCGTGCTTCGTCGCGCGTGGCCGGCGCTGGTCGTGGCGGGCGTCGCGCTCGTCATTCTGTCGTTCGGCTCGACGTGCCCGCTGCTGCTCGTCTTCGGCATCCCCTGTCCGACGTGCGGGATCACGCGCGCGACGCGCCTCGCGCTCCACGGCGACTTCGCGGGCGCGACGCACATGCATCCGCTCGTGTGGCTCGCGGTGCCGGTCGCGATCGTGATGGCGAGCGTCGAGCTCGGCGGCTACATGCGCGCGCGGACGTGGGGCGCGTCGCGGCGCCTGCCGGGCGCCGACCTGCTCATGGGCGGCACGGCGGCGCTGCTGTTCGTGCTGTGGCTCGCGCGCTTCGCGGGCTTCTTCGGCGGACCGGTCGAGTAGCTAGACGTTGAACCGGAAGTGCACGACGTCGCCGTCGCGCATCACGTATTCCTTGCCCTCGATCGCGAGCTTGCCAGCGTCGCGGCACTTCGCTTCGCTGCCGAGGTTCACGAGGTCCTCCCACCACATGACCTCGGCCTTGATGAAGCCCTTCTCGAAGTCGGTATGGATGACGCCGGCGGCCTGAGGTGCCTTCGCGCCGATCTTGGTGGTCCACGCGCGGACCTCCTGCTTGCCGGCGGTGAAGAACGTGAGCAGGCCGAGGAGCTTGTATCCTGCACGGATCACGGCGTTGAGACCCGGCTCCTTCAGGCCGGCGCTCTCGAGGAACTCCGGGCGGTCCTTGGGGTCGAGCTCGGCGATCTGCGACTCGAGCGCGGCGCACACCGGAACGACGAAGGTCTTCTCGGCGTCGGCGAGCTTCTTCATCGCCTGGAAGTGATGGTTGCCTTCCGGGTTCGCGATCGTCGCCTCGTCGATGTTCGCGATGTAGAACGCCGGCTTGATCGTGAGCAGGTGGAGCTCGCCGACGATCGCGTGCGCATCGACGTTGTCCGGGATCGGCGCGGTGCGCGCGGGACGGCCGTCGTCGAGGTGCTTCACGAGCATCTCGCATACCTCGGCCGCGAGCTTCTCCTTCGGGTCGTTCGACTTCGCCATCTTCAGCGCCTTGTCGCGGCGCTTCGTGACGGTCTCGAGGTCCTTGAGACAGAGCTCCATCGTGACCGTGCCGATGTCGGCCACGGGATCGACCTTGTTCTCGACGTGGATGACGTTCGGATCCTCGAAGCAGCGACCGACCTGCACGATCGCGTCGGCCTCGCGGATGTGAGAGAGGAACTGGTTGCCGAGGCCTTCGCCCTTCGACGCGCCGCGAACGAGGCCGGCGATGTCGACGAAGTTGAACGTCGTCGGGAGGATGCGCTGCGCGTGGATGACGGAGTCGATCTTCGCGAGCCGATCGTCCGGCACGACGACGACGCCGACATTCGGCTCGATCGTGCAGAAGGGGTAGTTGGCGGCTTCGGCCTTGGCTGAGCTGAGCGCGTTGAAGAGCGTCGATTTTCCGACGTTCGGGAGACCTACGATACCGATCGAGAGACCCATGGAGGGCGTCCGGGTACCACGGCGAGCGCGGAAGTGCGATGACGGAGTTGGGTCTGACGTCTCGCCGGTTTCTCGAAGCGTTCCCGTGCGATGCGGCCGCGCTCTCGGAGTCGGTGCAGTCGGCGCAGTCGGTGCAGGAGCGCGGGGGGAAGAAGACGAGGGGGAAAGGAGGGGGAAGGAGGGGCGAAGGGGGCGAAGGAAGCGTGAGAGAAAATGAACACTTAGGGTGCCGCTGGCTCCCTCGTGTACCAGGCATCTGCTATCCCTTAATAGAGGATGGGAGACTCCCGCGGAGCGCCCGGTTTCGGTCAGGTCGACCTCGACATCGAGGAGGATCTGGACGGGACGGTGCGGCCGCCGGAATCGAGCTCCGTGGCCGCCGCCGGCGCCTTCGGCGACATCGACCTCGACAGCGCGATCGGCGACGAGGAACCGGCGCCGCCGCCTTCGAGGTCGCGCGTGTTCGGTCCCGAGACGACCGACAAGCGGAAGAACGTCAACACGCGCGCGACGCGCAAGAACATGTCGGCACCGCCGCCGTCGGTGCACGACGAGTCGACGCGCATCGTCTCGGGCGACGCGCTCTCGCACATCACGCGTCCGCCGCCTCCGAACGAGGACGGCAGCACGCGCGCATGGGACCAGATCGACGAGGCGCTTCTCGCGGTCGGACGCGAGGAGCCCGACGACGCGCCGCCGTCGTCGCGCAGCGGCAACCAGCCGGCGCCCTCCGCATCCGGCGTCGCGAGCCACGGTGGTCGCGTCGCGGCGATGCGTGAGCTGTATGCGAAGGGCGATGCCGACGGCGCGCTGGCGCTCGCGGCCACGCTCGGCGAGACCATGCCGCCGGGCTACGCCGGCGATCATCCCGACGCGAGCATCGTCGTGGAGTTCGGCGAGCAGAGCATCGACCTGAACGACCCCTTCGGCGGCCTGATTCCGCTCGACGACGAGCTCGCCGCGATGCCGACGGCGGCGCCGCCGAAGTACGTGCCCAGCGTGCCGGTGCCGCAGACGGCCCCGACCGGCGCCGTCGCGCAGCTCACGCTCACGCAGCGGCAGAGCATCCCGCGCCTGCTGAAGTCGATGGGCGCGCTGTCGAAGCTGAAGATCGATCATCGAGCGGGCTTCCTCCTCGCGCACGTCGACGGTATGCAGACGCTCGAGGAGATCCTCGACATATGCGCCATGCCCCCTGCCGATGCGCTCGAGCTGATCGCCAACCTGAAGACGATGGGCGTGATCGACTTCGATTGACGCGCGCGTCCGCGTGCGAGGTCGCGCGATGAGCTCGCTCGCCGGCAAGACGATCGCGCTGGCGGTCACGGGAAGCATCGCGGCGTACAAGGCGGTCGAGGTCGCGCGGCTGTGCATCAAGGCGGGCGCGAAGGTGCTGCCGCTCATGACGACGTCGGCGCAGCGCTTCGTCGGTCCCGTCACGCTCGCGGGGATCACCGGCGAGCCCGTCGCCACGGACATGTGGGATCCGTCTTTCCCCGGCGAGATGCACGTGTCGCTCGCGGCGCGGGCGGACGTGATCGTGATCGTGCCGGCCACGGCCGATTTGCTCGCGCGCCTCGCGCAAGGACGCGCGGACGATCTCGTGACCGCGACGGTGCTCTGCGCGCGCGGGCCGGTGCTCGCCGCGCCGGCGATGCATCCGCGGATGTGGGAGCACCCGGCGACGCGGAAGAACGTGGCGGAGCTCGCGGCGCAGGGGAGGGTGCGGTTGATCGGGCCGGTGGTCGGGGCGGTCGCGTCTGGGGAGAGCGGGATGGGGAGGATGGAGGAGCCCGCCGGGATCTTCGAGGCGATCGTACGTTCGTGTACGGGCACGGGCACGGGCACGTTTACTGGGAAGAGCGGCGATCTGGACGGGAAGCGGATCGTGGTGACCGCCGGGCCCACGCACGAGGCGATCGATCCCGTGAGGTACCTCGGCAATCGATCCAGCGGGCGCATGGGGTTTGCGATTGCGGGTCGCGCGGCGGCTCGGGGGGCGAAGGTCACGCTCGTCGCCGGGCCCGTTTCGCTTCCGACGCCGAGCGGTGTCGCGCGCATCGACGTCGAGAGCGCCGAGCAGATGCAGCGCGCGCTCGACGACGTGATGGGCGCCGATCTCGCGAAGGCCGACGTCCTCGTGATGGCGGCGGCGGTCGCGGACTTTCGCGCAGCACAGGCGAGCGCGACGAAGATCAAGAAGGAGGCGGGGGCGGCCGTGCCCGCGATCGCGCTCGCGAAGAACCCGGACATCCTCGCCGCGATCGGCGCGAAGCGGAGCGGCAAGCGCCCGGTGCTCGTCGGCTTCGCGCTCGAGACCGGCGACGATGCGCTCGTCCTCGCCTACGCGAAGGCGAAGCTCGCGGCGAAGAAGGTCGACTTCGTGGTCGCGAACGCCGCGCACGAGTCGCTCGGGCACTCGACGACCCGCGTCGCGATCGTCTCCAGCGACGGCGCCTCCGCATTCAGCGTCGGGTCGAAGGACGATGTCGCAGACCGGATCCTCGCCGAGATCGGCGCGCGCCTCGCATAGGCTTCGTGATGCGGGTCGCGCTCAGCGCGCTTCGTTCGCGTCGAGGAGATCGACGACCGCACGGACGGCGTCCTCGCTCTTGCCGCGCGTGACGACGGAGCACGACCCGAGCTTCGTCAGGGAGGTCGTTCCGGCGCGCGGCGCGGCGTCGTAGACGACGACCGGCACGCTGGCGGTGCGCGCCGTCTTCCGCAGAGCACGGATCGCGTCGAGCACCTTCACATCGGTGCATTCTGCATCGATCGCGAGGACGTCGGGCGCCTCGCTCGCGACGGCGAGCAGGCCTTCGAGCGCGCTCGACCACGTGATGACCTCGGTGCCTCGCGCCTTGCACGCCTTTGCGAGCGCGCGTTGCGAGGGGCTCGGTTTGCCGAGCACGGCGACGCTCCCCGCTGGGCTCGCGATCGCGCGCGGCATCGGCAGGCCGTTCTTCTCGCAGTAGGCGCGCGCATCGTCCGTACGAACGCGGTACTGCGCGCCCGGCGTCTTGATCGCGGGCAGCTTGCCCTCGCGGATCCAGAGGTAGACCGTCTTCGGGTGCAGCTCCCAGATCCGCGCGAGCTCCGAGGGTCGGAGCAGCGCCATGACCCGCAGCATAACCGGACGACGGTTGACGCGGACGGGCGATGTCGATTAGCAAGCGCTTCGTGGCGGGCTTCGCGACGTCGTCGCGGTGCTGTCGCCACACGCGCGTGGTCGTTGATGGGGCTCCCTCCGCCCGAGGGGTTCGCATCACACGGGAAGCCGGTGAAATACCGGCACGGCGCCCGCCACGGTGACCGGCGACGAATTCGAGCAGATCCACTGGAAAGGCAACGCGCCGATCTGGGAAGGGCTCGGAGGAGGATGACCCGGGAGTCCGGAGACCGGACCACGCGCGACGAGACCTCTCGAGGATGGCCGGCGCGGGCGTGCGTCGGCCGGGGTACATCATGAATCACAGAAGGTTTGCGGTCGCGCTCGTCCTGGGCGCGCCGTTCGGTGGATTCTGGGCTGCGGGGTGTGGCGACGACGAGGTGTTCCGCGATACGGACGCCGGATCGTTCGAGGCCGGCGCGGTGCCCGAGACGGGAACCCCGACGCAGCCGGACGGCGGCGACGGCTCTGCGCCGTCGGGATGCGGCAGCTCGACGGGCGCTCCGCAGCGCCTCCTCCTCACGATCAACAATCTGGGCAAGAGCGAGCTCGCGGCGTTCAACATCGCGACGAAATCCGTCGACGGTCGCTTCGCATTCTCGGGCGGGCTCGGCGCGACGTCGTCGCTGGGCACCGATCCGTACGTGTTCGAGCAGGACAACGACCTCATCGCGCGCATGAACGCGCAGCGGCCGTGGGAGCCGGTGTCGACGTGGAGCGTCGCGGGCTCGGATCCGATCGACGGCGGCGCGAAGGCCCAGCCGATCGGCATCGTCGTGCCCACGTGCGAGAAGGGCTTCGTGCTGCGGTTCAATCGCAACAAGGTCGCCGTCATCGACACGAACGAGCACGGTGATGCGAGCGCTGCGGAGAGCTACCTCGATCTCGCGTCGATGGTGCAGCCCGGCGACGACGACGGCCTCGTCGACATGACATCCGCGGTGTACGTGGCCAAGGAGAAGCGCGTCTACGTGCTGCTCGGCAACTACGACCGGACGACCGTCGGTCCGCCGGACTACAGCCTGCAGTGCAAGAGCACGCGTGCGAGCATCGTCGCGATCGACTCGACGAACGGCCAGCTGGTGTCGCTCGGCGGCACCGCGCCGGGCGGCGGCATCGCGCTCGAGGGATACAACCCGACCGTGACGGCGCCGCTCGTCTACGACGCCGCGCGCGAGCGCCTGCTCGTGTTCCAGGGCGGCTGCACCGATCCGGGCGGCGCACCGTTCAACATCATCAAGCGCGGCGTCGAGGAGATCGATCTCGCGACGCGGAAGGTGAAGACGCTGATCCAGCTGAACGACAAGGGCTTCCCCGGCACGTTCGTGTTCATGGACGGCAACCGCGCGGCGCTCACGTTCTTCTTCCCGAACCAGGCGTTCTTCTGGAACCCGTCGCAGTCGACGCTGGGCGCGGAGATCCCGGGCTCGATCGACTCGGCATCGCACGACGGCAAGGGCAACCTGATCGGCGCGCGGAAGACGAAGATCGACGGCGGCGACGGCATCGAGGTGCTCTCCGTGCCGTTCGTCGCGGACGGCGGAACGATCGACGCCGCGGCGGTGCAGAAGCTGGGCGAGAATCCGTTCACGGACAACACCGGGTATCTCGGCGGCGCGGAAGTCTGGCCGCGTCCCTGATCGAGCCGCGGTCCGCTACGCTCGGCGGCATGCGATGGCTCTTCCATCTCGTGCGCGCCGAGGAGCTGGGGTGGGGGAGCGACGGGCGCTATGCGCCGCCGTCGCTCGCCCGCGAAGGCTTCATCCATGCATCCTACAAGGATGCCGTCGAGGAGAGCGCGCGGCTGTATTTCAAGGCCGACGAGGTCGCGACCCTGCGCGTGCTGGCGATCGATCCGCGGCGCCTCGACGTCCCGATCGAGGTCGCGGAGACCCCGCGTGGGCCGATGCCGCACGTGCACGGGTCGATCCCGGTCGACGCGGTTCGGGTGATCGATCTCGAGGCAGTGGAGACACACCCGGAGCGAGTGACGGGCACGCGCATCGCGCTGGTAGCGTTCCCGGGCATGACGCTGCTGGATCTGGTCGGTCCGCTCGACGCGCTGTCGCGCATCGCGAGCATGGGCTTCGACGCGACGACGACGTGCGAGGTGATCGCGCTGTCGCGCCGTCGTGAAGAGCGCGATGTGTCGTCGGATCCGCCGGTGGTGTGGTCGGCGTGGGGAGCGGAGGTGATGACGGCGAGGTACCGGCCGCCGCTGGACGCGTTCGACGTGCTGGTGGTGCCGGGCGGCCCGGGCACGCGCGAGCTGGAGAAGGACGCGGACGCGATCTCGTACCTTTCGACGTTTCCTGCGAACCGCATTCTCGCGAGCGTGTGTACGGGCGCGCTGCTGCTGGGCGCCGCCGGGAGGCTCCGCGGCAAGCACGCGACGACGCACCACACGATGA
>JAQBQJ010000069.1 GCA_028287065.1 Labilithrix sp.
TGCGGAGCCGACGGTGGTTACCGCGAGCTCGTCCTCTGCGACCAACCCGCGGCCTACTGGCGTCTGGGCGATCTCGGGCCGCCCTCGGCGATCAACCAGGCGGACAGCGGCTCGGCGGCGGCGTACATCGCCGCCGACGCCGGCTCGATCACGTATGGGGTCGGCGGCGCGATCGCCGGCGATCCCGACCACGCCATCCATCTCGACGGGACCGGCCTGGTGAACGGCGGAACCGCGCTCTCGTTTCCCGGCAGAGCGCCTTACTCGATCGAGGCGTGGGTCGCGCCCGAGGGAGACAACTTCAGCTACCGCCGCATCGTCGAGCAGGTGACCTACGACTCGAACGGCAATGCGCAGGATGGCTACATCATCTACAACCACGAGACGTCCGCCGCCGAGCAGTACGTGGACGGCAGCGCCGCGCAGGTCCTCGGCCCGCCGCTCGGCAACCTCGCGTACAGCCACGTCGTCGTGACGTTCGACGGCGGCGCGCTACGCATCTACGTCAACGGCGCACTCGCCCGCACGACCGCCGCGACGGCGGTCCCGGCCGCCGCCGTTCCGGCCACCGTCTTCATCGGCGGCAACACGCGTCCCGGGAGCGGATGGATCGGCAAGATCGACGAGGTCGCGATCTACGCATACCCGCTCGACGCGAAGCAGGTCGATGCGCACTACCGCGCGGGTCATGGACCGTGACGGTCACGGCGGGCTGCGCCGTGACGTCAGAGCGAGGTACGTCGCAGCGCCGAGAGCGATGATCGCAACACCGAGCGAGATGTCGGCGACCAGATAGCTACGGCGCACGCCGCTCACGTCGTCTGCTCCGCACTTGTGCCCGCAGGTGGCGGCAAGGTCCGACTCGTCGGCTCTCCCTCTCAGACCGAAGTAGGCGAACGAGCCCAGCGCAACGGCTCCGAGGCTGCCGAGAAGGATCACGCCGAGCGGTGGCCCACTGCTCGAGGCGCTCGAGGCCGGCCGCACTGCAGGCGGCGGAGCCTCCGCAGGTTCGGGCGCACGCACGGCCAGATCGAGCCGGACGAAACGATCCTTCTCGGTCGCTCGAACGACGACACGTGACTCGACGATCCGTCCGTTGGCGAACTCACCACGAAAGACGTGGCTGCCCGGATCGACCTCCAGCGGTCTGCCGTCGAGCTGCTTCGTGAGGAGCGCACCATCGAGCGTCACGCTCACCGCATCGACGTCGCGGCCCGCTTCGTCGTGCGCAGCGAGGATGACGGTCGGCTGCTCCGCGTCGAGCTCGCGCAGCCAGCTCGTGCAGTCGCGCGAGACGAGGATCGGGCAGCTCGCGGCCGAACATGCGAGCAAGCGTTCACGCGCTGCCCGCATCCGCCCGCTCCGGCGGAGGAGCTGCGCCTGGCCGTGGGCGTCGATGCACTCCACCTTCTCGTCGGCGTTCGCGCGTCGCGGGACGAACGTGCTCGAGACACACGACGCGAGCAGGAGAGCTGCGACGAGCTGGCGGAGCGCAGGCACGCGTGCGGAACGCTGAGCCATGGCGCTCGGATGGTATAATGTTTGGGCTCCGGCCCGATGAATTCTCACGGCGGTGACGACGAGCAGACGGCCACGCTTCCGCTGCACGAGGAGCGGACGGCGACGTCGTCCTGCGTCTTCGTGTTCTGGCCCGGCGGCGTGGCCACGTACGAGCTGCCGGCGCGCGGAACGCTGACCATCGGACGCGCGCCCGACTGCACCGTCACGATCGATCATCCCTCGGTCTCACGCCGGCACGCGGCGCTCCACGTCGAGGACGGCATCTACGTCGAGGACCTGGGCAGCTCGAACGGCACGCGTGTCGGAGGACGTCGTCTCGAAGCGAACCGCCGGGAGATGCTCCAGCCCGGCTCGCTGGTCGAGGTCGGGCTCGCGACCGCCATCGTTCAAGGCAGCTCGGCGATCCCGACATCGGTCGCCACGCTACCTCCGGCGTCGATCGAGAGAGACCCCGGCGCGACCCGCCCGACGATGGATCGCCTCGAGGATCTCGTGGCGCTCGTCGCGCCCGCACGCATCAGCGTCATCCTCCTCGGCGAGACCGGCGTCGGCAAAGAGGTCATGGCGGAGCGGCTGCACGGCCTCTCGCCGCGTGCCCCGCGCCAGCTCGTACGCATCAATTGCGCCGCGCTGCCGGAGCCGATCCTCGAGAGCGAGCTCTTCGGCCACGAGCGCGGCGCGTTCACCGGCGCCGTGCAGCGAAAGGTTGGACTGCTCGAGTCGGCGGACGGCGGCACGGTGTTCCTCGACGAGGTCGCGGAGCTCCCGCTCACGACACAGGCGAAGCTCCTCCGCGTCCTCGAGAGCCGCGAGATCACACCGGTCGGCGCCGTCGCCTCCCGACCGGTCGACCTCCGCTTCATCGCCGCCACCAATCGCGACCTCGATGCGATGGTCGGCCAGGGCTTGTTTCGGAGCGATCTCTACTATCGCCTGCAGGGCATCACGCTTCGAATCCCTCCGCTGCGCGACCGGCGCATCGAAATCCCGGGACTCGCCCGCACGTTCGCCGCGCATTTTTCGCGCGCCATGAACCGACCCGAGCCCGCGATCTCGGAGACCGCGATGGCGCTTCTCGTCGCCGCGGACTGGCCAGGCAACATTCGCGAGCTCAGGAACGTGATCGAGCGGGCCGTCGTGCTCTCGGCAGGACGAACGACGATCGAGACGTCACACGTCTCGACGGAGCCGAAGCAGGCTCCGAGCGAGGGCGTCGCCGAGACTCTGCCACCCAGCTCCGCGGGCGTGCGCGACCTCAAGGAGCAGGTCGAAGCCCTGGAGCGGCAGCGCATCGTGGAGGCACTCCAGCAGTCCGGCGGAAACCAGACGGAGGCGGCGAAGCTCCTCGGCATCTCGCGACGGATGCTGCTCGGTCGGCTCGACGCCTACGTCTTGCCGCGCCCTCGCAAGCGATAGCTCAGAGACACTTCGGCTTGAAGCGCTTCACGCCGTTGTCGTCGAAGTAGTACGGCGGGTTGCAGTCGACGTTGCGACGTGGAGCCCGCTTGGCGCGCGGGGCCTCCGGCAACGCCGACGCCGCCGGAGGCACACTCGAAGGAGGTGCAACCGGCGCGGCGCCGACGAGCGGAGGGTTCGGCTCTGCGGACGCGGCGACCGCGCTGACGACGGGCGCGACGGAGCCCGGCGTGGCCTTCCGGAGGCGGCTCGCCGCGAAGAAGAAGATCCCAGCGGCCACGACGAAGGCGAGGGCCGCCGTTCGCCAGTGTCGACGCGGACTCTTCGTCCGCGAGTCCTGCCTGTCGTCGACGGCGTCGGGCTCGCGCAACAGCATCGTCGGCTCGCCGCCTCGGTCCGCCCCGAGCTCGGGCGGCGAGATGGCGGGGGCCGCCCACGCGGGCGACGCCGCTTCGATCTCCACGATGCGATCCGCGCGTTGCCGCAACGTCGGCCCGGCCGTTCGCTCGACCCACGCACCGATCTCGGCGGGCCGCGTCAGCGCCGCGCTCGCCTCGATGGCGATGGCCATCTCGTGCGCGGTGGCAAACCGCTGGCTCACGTCGCGGGACAGGCCCTTCATCACGATGGCGTCCACGGCCGCTGGCAGATCCTGGACGTGGACGCTCGGTGGCTCGATGTCGTCGTGGAGGACGCGATGGAGAACCGCCGCATGATCGTCGGCCGCGAACAGCCGCTTGCCGGTGAGCAGCTCCCACAGGACGATCGATGCCGCGAAGACGTCCGCCCGTCGGTCGACCGGCGCGCGCAAGATCTGCTCCGGCGACATGTACGCGATCTTTCCTT
>JAQBQJ010000074.1 GCA_028287065.1 Labilithrix sp.
AGACCGAGCGCGCGCACGCCGTCGCGATCGAGCGCGACGAGCGCGGCGGTCGTCTCCGTCCTGATCCAGGCTCCCCACGGCTCGTACCGGACAATCACGACGTGCGCTCCTCTTCGTCATGCGCATCGTCGTCGGCGTCACGCTTCGCGCGAGCGCCGTTCCCCACCACCGTGACGCCCTCCGACTTCATCGCCGCGCACACCGCGGCGAGGATCGCGCCTCCGACCGTCGCGCCGAGGAACAGCGTGTCGATGACGCTCCCGACGCTCGAACAATTCGCCCCGTGCCCGACGCGTATCGCGCGCACGCTCTCGGCGCGGAGCTCGCGCCCGCGTTCGTGCTCGTGCTCGTGCTCGTGCTCATGCTCATGCTCGCTCTCGCTCACAGCCCCATCCCTTCGAGAAACGCGACGTCGATCCCCTCGAGCACCAAGAACGCGGCAGAGGCCGCCGCGAGCGCACACAGCGTAGCGCGCCCGCTCCGCGCCGCCTTCGACTCTCCACCCGCCGCGCCCCACGCACGCGCGAGGAGCAGGATCGGCAGAAGCGCCACCCCGAACACGAGGAACGGCTTGCCCGAGCCCGCCTCGTACCCGGACGCAAGCAACGCGCCGCCGATCGCGACGTACGCCGCATACGCGACGGCGAGCTTCCACATCCTCGCAAGCGCCGTAGCCACGCGCGCGCCGCTTCCTCGACGCGCCGCCGCGTTCCAGGCGCGCGCCGCCAGCACGACGAGCGCCAGGAGCACCAGGATCGCTGCAGAGTGCATGTTTCTCCGGCGCACGGCTCGCCGCACGTCGCGACCGAGCTGAGGATCGGCGCGGTCGCCCGCGACGCGCACCGCGTCCTCCGCGCCCGCGAGGTCCCCGCGCGCGAGGTGAATCGCGACGAGATCGCGCGCCGCCTTCTGCCCTACGACCTTGTCCGTGTGCGCATCGACGATGACGCGACGGAGCAGCGCTTCCGCGTCGCGCGGTCTTCCGAAGCGGTGCGCGAACGCCTCCGCGGCGAGGACCCACACCTCGACCCGCACCGGCCCGGGCGGGAACGACTCCGCGGCGTGCACGAGCTCCTCGACGGCGCGCGGATCCGAGGCGAGCGCCGGATCGCGGCGGACGCGCTCGAGCGCAGCGTACGGCGCGAAGTCACCTTCGGCATGCGCGCGGAGCATCGCGGCCCGAGCTTCGGCGCGCGGCGCACGCGGGCTCCCCGGATCGAGCGCACGCCCCTCGTCGTAACGCGCGAGCGCCCGTGCGAATTCGAGGGCGTCGTCGTCTTTTTCCGCCTCACGGAGGATCGCGTCCGCCTGCGCGCGTGGCGCCGCGACGTCCGCGCCGGCACGCGCCGTGACCGCGTAGAGGAAGAGCGTCGTCGTGAAGGCCAGAGCCAGCGCTACGAGGATCGCGGCGCGCCGCACGCGCGGAAAGGTCCCACGCCCCCCGAGCGTTGTCCATGGTAAGTCGAAAACTGCCGTGGAACGCGCCGCCTCCCACCGCCCACGAGCTCTTCCCGTGCCCCTCCTGCGCGGCGTCGCGCTGGCGGCTCTGCTGTCGACCGCGGGCTGCGCGCGTGCGTGCAAGAACGATCATCCGTACGTCCCGTACTCGGTCGACGACGCGCAGGCCGATGCCTCCGCCGAGGGCGGAGCGGCCGCAGAGCTCGCCCCGATCAGCGGTGATGCCGGCGCGCGCGCCAGCACGGCCGAGCCGGCGCTCGTCGCGCCGCCCGGCGCAACGCGGTGGAACATCGAGGGCCTCGAGCTCGTCGCGCCACCGGAGCGCGAGCTCTTGATGGCGATCGTCCGCGACGTCGACGGCGACGGAAGGAAGGATGCGCTCGCGCTCGTGCGTCCGCCGGCGTCGCCCGGCAAGCCGAACGAGGTCGGGCCGGCGGAGATCATCTTCTACTCCGGCGCGTCGTCCCCTCCCCGCCCGGCGATCGTCGCCGCGGCTCCGCAGCCTCGTGTCGATGCGTCGTGCACGCCGGTCGCTCGTCTCGAGCGCATCGGTCCGCGCTCCGCGCTCGCCGAGGTCGGCACGTCGTGCACGCGCGGCGCGTCGACGCGCGCGCTCTTCGTCGTGCGGCTCGCGAAGGATCCCGGCATCGCATTCGATCTCGCCGTCGCCGACCCGCCGGGCGCGCCGAAGCTCGCGATCGACGTCGACGGCGAGGACCGCGATCACGACGGCGTCGACGACGTCACGCTCCGCGTCACCATCGAGGGCGGCGGCCCGCCCTTCGAGCCCGGTCCGAAGCTCTCCGCGAAGGTCGCGTTCTTCGATCGTTCGGCGGGACCGAGCCGCGATCCGGACGAGCCGGACGCCTCGATGAAGGCCATCGCCTCGCAGGTCGCCGCGCGCGCGGGGAAGCCGAAGGACGCGCCCACCGTGCCCGTGATCGTGCAGCAGATGCGCATGCTGTACCGCGCGATGTGCCTCGAGGGCGGCGCGCCGCGCTTGCTCAAGCTCGCGGGCGTCGCGAACGGCTCGACCACGGGCGCGGTGTCGTGCGGCTCGAGCAAGCCCCTCGAGGACGCCGGCATCGCGGAGCTCCGCTCGTTCGTCACGCAGCAGGACGCGCTCCGTGCCGTCGCCGCGGCGAGCACTGCGCAGCTCGCACCCGCGACCAAGACCGCCGCACGCACCACGGAGATCGCGAAGCTCCTCGGCGACGTCGCGCCGTTCGTGCAGGCGAAGAGCTCGCGCGTGGTCGCGATCACGCTCACGACCGCGCGCTCGCCGCATCCCGAGTGGGGTTCGCTCGCGTTCGAGCCTAGCGGCTCGCTGCTCGTCCGCGGGCCCGCCGGACTCGAGCATCGCGTGCTGCGCGTCGATGCGGAGACCGGCACGTCGGTCGATGGCGAGCTCCCCGCGTGGCCGACGCAGGTGCTCTCTCCCGACGGCAAGAGCCGATGGCTCGAGGCCTATCACGCGTGCGAGGGCGTCGCGCTACGCGCCACCTTCGCGCCGACCGGCGGCGACAGCGAGATGCGCGACGTACTCCTGCCCGTCGCGCCGCCGCTCGGCAGCCGATGCGCGGGTGGCAGAGGCGAGGCCGCGACCACGATCCCGATCGCATGGGGACCGCGCGGGCTCGAGGCGCTCGTGGCGGGGCAGCCGCTGCTCGTGCGTCCCGAGGCATCGTCGGCGACCGTGATGGCCTCGCCGCTCGGAGAGATGCCGCCGTTCGGCTCGCCGCGCTCGCCAGGCGGACGCGCAACGGCGATCGCCACGTCCCAGGGCGTGCTCGTGAAGACCACGAAGGCCGCGCGCTACAAGGCGCCGGATTTCGAGCCGTACGGCGAGCTCACGCAGTGCACGACGAACGACGATGCGACGCACGTCGCTTGCGTGCGGCGTGGTCGCGTCGTGGTCGGCACCTTCGACCCGCTCTGACGCGCGTCTACTTGTGACGCGGCGCGGTCGTGCAGAGCACGTCGTCGGGATCGCGTGTACTCTGCAGGCACTGCACGCGCGCATCGTTGCAGCGCACGACGAGCATGCCGTGCGCGAGCAGCGTCGCGAGCTGGATGCCCGCGCGGGAGACCATTGCGCGCTGCGGGGTCTTCTCGTCGCAGCCCGTCGCCATGAGGAGATCGAGCTGCCGGCCGGCGGCGACCACGTCGACCCGGTTGAAGCGCGCCTTGTCCGCGCCGGTGTCCATCGAGAGGAGGATCGGCTTCAGCTTCGTCGCGACGTCGTTCGCAAAGGCCGTGTCGGCCGCGGGATCGTCGAGGTGCGGAGCGCGCATCGCGGCCATGTACGAGATGGCCTTCTGCTGCACCTCGATCGACATGCCCGAGCCGACCATGTTCTGGCCCTTCGGCACGGGGCGCTCGGGCATCGGGATCGCGGAGGCCTTCGCGGCCGCGTCGTCACCGGCATCGCCGGCAGCCGCGGTGGTTGCCGCCGTCGCCGGAGCCGCCGTGGGCGCGGCGGTCGCGGACGCCGGAGCGGCCGTTCCATCTTGCTTGTTGTCGCAAGCCGCAGACGCGAGCAAGATCACGGGTAGGATGCAGCCGAGCCAACGCATGCGGGTCGATTAGCATGCTCCGCTCGAAGGATCGAAGTGCTTACGTAATCGCGGCCCTCGCCCTCGCTGCCGTTGCGCTCGCCTTCGCGGTCCCTGCCGCGGCGGAGGAGAAGGCCGACACCGAAGCGAAGGACGTGAAGGCCTCGATGCAGTGCGATCGTGCGAGCGAGCCCGGTCGCGTGCGCTGCACCGTCGAGCTGCGGATCGACGGCGGCCGCACGATCGCATGGGCCGACGTCGCGATCGTCTCGCTGCCCGACTTCGCCTCGGCGCTGAAGGGCCGGATCGGGCCGCAGGATGCGCTCGCCCGCGATGCGACTAGCACGAAATGGGCGTTTGCGCTCGTGGCGCGCCGCGCCGGCCAGGGCGAGGCACGCGCGCGCGTCCGCGCCTTCGTGTGCGACGCCGTT
>JAQBQJ010000076.1 GCA_028287065.1 Labilithrix sp.
TCGCCGCGCAGGGTCATCCACAAGTTCGACGGCTTGATGTCGCGATGGATGACGCCCGCCGCGTGTGCCTCGGAGAGGGCCTCGGCCGCGTGGAGAATGCAGTCGACGGCGAGAGTGAGGGGGAGGCTGCCGCGCGAGACGAGGCTGGCGAGATCTTCTCCTTCGAGGAGCTCCATCGCGATGAAAGGAACGCCGCTGTCGGTGGCTCCGACGTCGGTGACGCGAACGACATGCTCGGACTTGATCCGCGTAGCGGCGCGCGCCTCGCGCACGAAGCGCTCGATGGCGCCGGTGGTGGTCGCGTGGACCGGATTGAGGAGCTTCAGGGCGACGCGCTCACCGAGCGCAAGGTGAACCGCAGAGACGACCGCGCCCATTCCGCCGGAGCCAATCCCCCGCTCGACGCGATAGCGGCCCGCGATGATCGCCCCCGCCTGCGGGACCCAAGCGTCCTCGTCGTTGTGCGGTTTCGATCCCACGCCGCCGAAGAATAGCCGAAGCCGAAGCGCGGGGGCAGGCGGACCTACCGAAGCGTCATGGTCGATGTTTCAGGAGCGCCGCGGGCTCCCTCGACGGATCGCGTCGCACGCGCCGCGGCGGAGGCGATCAATGCCCGCGCGAGTGGGCCATGCTCGTGCACGCGCCCCCGCCTCTCGGGGTGCGCGCGAAGGATAGGCCCGCTCTCGAGGTCGCGGACATCGTCCGCCTTGGGCGGACACGTCGACGTGTGCGACCGCGCACGCTGCCGAGATCCCGGCCGACGATCGCGAGCGAATTCGGCCCGCCGAGACCGGCTGTTCTGGCGCCAGAACAGAAACGGAATAGCCATAATTTGGGTCGATTTCGCGTTGACTGCCGGCAGAAATTCGGCCCGGCGCGACCCTGGGGCACGGTGCCGGTCATCACCCACGAGGTCGGGCACTACATCGGCATCGCGCACAGCCGCGAGCCCCAGGCGATCATGGCGGAGAGCTACTGCAACCTAGACAACCGCTGCGAGAAGGGGAAGGTCGCCGCCCGCCGGCTCGCGCCCGACGACATCGCGGCGGTGTGCGCGCTCTACCCGCCCGACGGGGCGACGTCATCGGCATCGTCGGCGGTCCGCTACGTCGATGTCGGGATCCGCTGCGCCAGGACGCCGTGACGACCTCGACCTGAGCGAGAGGTCGCAGCACGGGACTGTGGCCGAGGACTTGCGTGCCTACTGCGGCATGAGCCTAGCTCAATCATATGATGTCATCGTCATCGGAGGAGGTGCGGCGGGAACCGCGGCAGCAATCGGCGCAGCGAGCACGGGTGCTCGGACGTTGCTCGTCGAGTCCGCACCTTTTCTCGGCGGCGCGGCCACTCTGAAGAACGTGCTCACGTACTGTGGTCTCTTCACGAACCACCAGAGACGACAGGCCGTCTTTGGAGTCGCCGACCAGGTGCTCCGACAGTTACGTGTGATGGGCGCGGTCTCGGAGCCAATCCAGTTTCATGGAGTGGCCGTTCTCATCGAGCCCGAGTCCGTGAAATACACCTTGGAGCAGCTCTGCAAGCGTGCGGGCGTCCATGTCTGTCTGCACACGATGCTCCTTTCCGCCACGCGCAACGGCGATCACATCACCGCCGTCACTCTCCACGATCACAATGGCAATCACGAGGTCAGCGCGAACGCATTCGTCGATGCCAGTGGAGAGGGCGACCTTGCTTTCTTCGGTGGAGCCTCCGTGCGTTATGGGAATCACGAGGCGGTCCAGACGGGGACGTTGAGCATGCGTCTCGGTGGGATCGGCGCCGATGCCGATCTTTCGCAGTACGGATTGTTCTTCCGCGTTCCCATCACCAACGACGTGGCGACTTACTTCATTGACGAGAAGTACGACGCCAGGGATGCGCAGAGTCTGACCGAAGCGGAGATCGATGGGCGAGAACAGGCCAGGGCCTATCTGCAAGCCATTCGCAAGCTCCCTGGTTGTGAGAACGCGTATATCCTGGCGACTGGACCCGAGATTGGAACTCGTGAGTCCCGTCACGTGGATGCGCTTTATCAGGTAACGACACAGGACATCGAGAGCGGAGCGCACTTCGACGACGTGGTTTGCCTGGGAGCGTGGCCGATGGAGTACCACACCGAACCGGGGCAACCGACGGTGTGGCGGATGGTCCACGAGAACGATGCCTATGACATTCCGTTGAGGACGCTCTGCAGCAGGGACACGCCCAACCTGTTCGTTGGAGGACGCCTGACGGATGGCGATAGCTATGCCGGCGGCTCACTGCGTGTCATGGGGACCTCGTTCGGCACAGGACACGGCGCGGGTGTGGCGGCGGCAATCTATGCGCAGTCCAAAGAGAGAGATTACGTCCCTGTTCAGAGAGAGCTTTTGCGTCAGAATGCTCATCTCGCGCTCGACCAGGAAGCGTGACAGAACGGTTCGCCGCCCCTTGAATCGGGCAGCGTCATGCGCGAGAAGTACGTGACATCCGCGTCTACGTCGTTGACAGAGCAATCAAGGCCTTGCGAGCCGCTCTCGCGCGTTGAACCTCGAGGGGGCCTATGGCCGGAGAACCGTCATCTCGGCGCGGGCGCCGAGATGGCATGCACCTCCACCCCCGCTGCCGGACGCTTGACGAACGCTCGCGGCTCGAGCTCGGCTGCGGTTCGCCCCAAACCCATGATGCCTCCCTCGAGCCACGCGTGCGCGCCGTCGAGCACGTTGCGTCCGATTCGGTACTGGAGGACGTCGTCGTTGCGCCACAGGGCGCGGAAGCGCGCGGCGACGGTACGCCGGCTCTTCCGGCAGAACAGATCCGCCAGCCTCTCGGCCTCGCGTGCGTTCGGATGCCCTTTGTCGAGCATCTGGCGCACACGTCCGGTGACCGCGGTCATCGCGAAGAGCTCCATCGCAATGTCGACGGTTCGAAAGAGAAACGCCTGCCGACGTTCGAGACCCGCGCGAAAGACCAGCATCCCATAGAAGAGCGATCGCGCCAGCTTACGGCTCGCCCGTTCGATGAAACGAACGTGCGGAGCGAGCGCTCCGAAGGTACGGAAGCGAGGCCACCACGACCAACCGAGCCAGCGCGTCGGGTACCAGACCGCGTAGTACGCGAACGCGCGCAGTGCCGCGACGAGCTTCTCCGCTGGCCGCTTCTTCGGATCGATGAGCGCTCCCGCGATCTCGAGATGCTTGTCCACTGCCTCTCTCGCCATGAAGAGATGCATGATCTCGCTCGAGCCCTCGAAGATGCGATTGACCCGCGAGTCGCGCATCATCCGCTCGATGCCGATGGGCACCTCACCACGCGCGGCGAGCGAGCGTTCCGTTTCGAAGCCCCGACCGCCGCGGATCTCGAGCGTGTCGTCGACGATCTCCCACGCGCGTACCGTGTTCCATTCCTTTGCCGCAGCAGCTTCGAGTCGAATGTCGTAGCCACCGCGATCAGCCATTTCAGCCGCGAGGTCGGCCACGGACTCCATCGCGAAGGCGGTCGCCGCGATGTCGGCGAGCTTGTGCGCGATCGCCTCGTGTTTGCCGATCGGCTGCCCCCATTGGACGCGAGCGTTCGACCATTTGCGACAAATCTCCAAGCACGCCTTCACCGCCCCGGTCGTCGCCGCCGGCAGTGACAGGCGGCCCGCGTTGAGGGTCACGAGCGCGATCTTGAGACCGCGGCCCTCCACACCGATCAGGTTCTCGCGCGGGACGACGACGTCGTGGAATTCGAGCTCGGCGTTGGCGAGCGCCTTCAAGCCCATGAAGCGACACCGGCGCTTGACCTCGACGCCCTTCCAGCGCGTCTCGACGACGAAAGCGCTGATGCCATCGCCGGGTGGCGTCCTCGCCATGACGACGAGCAGCTCCGCGAGCGTTCCGTTCGTGCACCACAGCTTCGTACCGTTGAGGATGAATGCTTTGCCATCGCGCGTCGGCTCCGCGAGCGCGGTGATCGTCGCCGGGTCCGAGCCGGCCCGAGGCTCGGTCAGTGCGAAGCCCGAGATGGCCCCCTTCGCACAGCGGGGAAGATACTTGCGCTTCTGCTCCTCCGTTCCGAAGAGCTTCAGCGGCTGCGGGACTCCGATCGACTGGTGCGCCGACAACAGCGCGGTGAGGTTCGCGTCGTAGCTTCCAAGGAGAGCCATGACGCGCTCGTACTCGCGTTGGGTGAAGCCGAGGCCGCCGTACTCGGTCGGGATCTTCATGCCGAAGGCACCCATCGCGGCAAGCCCTTCGATGACCTCCGGCGGATACTCCCCCGTCTCGTCGATTGCGATGGGGTCGACCCGGGTCGCGAGGAACGTCTTCAGTTCTTCGTAGAACGATCCGAACTCAGCCCGCTCCGGCGGCTCGTCGGGATACGGAAAGACGAGATCAGCCCGAAAGCTTCCGAGGAAGAGGTCACGGAGGAAGCTCGCCTTCTTCCAAGCCGTCTCTCGCGCCCCCTCAGCGACCTGACGCGACCGCGCTTCGCCTTCGTCGACCATGCTCAATCCTGTCTCACCCGTAGTGGATCGACACGAGCGCTGGTACGTCGCTTCGGTCCGGATCCCGCGCCTACCGCGCGATGCAGGTTCATGCACGTGTCGTGCGTGCGGCGACTCAGTGACTTCGCTCACGAGGCCGAGCGCCCAAGCCCCCGCTCACATCAAGAAGTTGCGCGCGCCGGCGCGCGCGCAGAAGCAAGCTCTGGCACGCGATCGGGATCGACGAAGGGAACGCAGGCGGGTATCGAAGATCGTCGATCTGCTCCGAACGGTCCCGCTTTTCACAGGACGTCGGATTTGACCCACTGTGTGGGTGAGAGGGGAAGCGCGCCCGTTCACCACGCTGTCGGAGGTGATCGCGAAGGACAAGGGCGCCCCGCCGTTCGACGTGCCCGCGCGCCTGAAGGCGGCGCAGGCCGCGAAGAAGACGGGACTCTACGTCGACGAGGCGCTCGGCGACGTGCCCGTGGATTTCCTCGCCGACCTGCACATCACGGGCGGCAACTCGGGCTCTGCGACGTTGAACGCGAAGGGCGAGCTCGTCGGCCTCGTCTTCGACGGCAACTACGAGGCGATGGCGTCCGACTGGGTGTTCGTCCCGTCGTTGACGCGCAGCATCCACGTCGACATCCGGTACATCGAATGGCTGCTCGACGCGGTCGACCCCGGCCACGCGTTGCTGAAGGAGATGGGCGCGACACCGAAGATCGACTGAACGCGTGACGCTCCATGGCGGCGCGGGATACGGTCGGATCATGGGACGGCTCTTGGCGGTGCTCGCTAGCGCGTGGCTTGCGACGATGGGAGCGGTCGTCGGGCTTGCGGCGTGCGGGAGCTTCTCCGAGACGGCGGCGCCTGCCGACGCCGGTGTGATGCCTGGGTCCGACGCATCCGACCCATCGGATGCGTCCGCCGCGATCGCTGCGTCGTGCCGCGAGATCAAGGCGAAGGTCCCGACGGCGGCGAGCGGTCCCTACGCGCTGACGGGTCGCGACGGGACGTTCTACTGTGACATGGACAGCTTCGACGGCGGATGGACGCTCGTGCGGCCCGACATGCTCACGGAGGGCACGACGAAAGACGTCAGCCCCGACTCGCCGAACAAGATCACCGTGACGCGCTCGCTGGACGCGCGCGGGGGCCCCGTCTGGGAGGCGACCGTCACGGACGACGACTGCAACATGACCGGCAACGTGCGCGCGCTGCACTGGGTCCTCGTCGGCGAGCTCGATTCGTGGCGGCAGATCATGGGGACGTACACCTTCGGCGAGGGCTCCAATTGCTGGAATGCCTTCGGCGACCCGGGCGGCGACGAGCCGTCGCTGCCCGCGATGAACCTCCGCGCCTTCGACACGCTCGTCGACATCCTCGATCGCGAGCAGAACATGGCGCGCACGGCCAGTAGCATGGCCATTCCGTACGACGGCAGGACGGGATACTGCGGCACCGCCCTCGACAACTTCTGGAACATCGCTTACCGGGCGCAGACGCGCACGGCCCGCGTGGTGCTGCGGCGCGAGCTCCAGCAACTGCCCGCCGGCCTCGTCGTGGCGTCGGCGTGCGGGAAGCCGACGTGGACGCTCCGCGACGTCTTCGTCCGGTGAACGGCTAGCCTAGTCGTCGAAGAGCTTCAGCTGCTTCGACTTCGCGCGGATGTCCGGGCGGCGGCCTGATTTGCGGCCCTTCTTCTTTTCGGGTCTGCGGTCCTTCGCGGTCAGGTCTTCGCGATGGCCCGAGGCGAGCTGCGACTCCCAGAGCGCGCGCACGGCATCGAGCGTGTCGGCGTCTTCCGGCTTCTTGTCGTCGCGGATGTGCGCGATCCGCGGGAACCGGAGCGCGAAGCCGCTCGAGTGGCGATCCGACCTCTGCAGGCCGTCGAATGCGACCTCGAGGACGATCTCGGGACGCACGTGCAGGTACCCGTGCTTCTCCTCGCCGATCGCGATCGACTCGAGGCGCGCGGTCATCGTGCGGATCTCCTCGTCGGTCAGGCCGCTGTACGCCTTGCCGACCGTGAGGAGCTCGTCGCCGCTCCGCACCGCGAACGTGTAGTCGCTGAGCACGCCGGCGCGCTTGCCGTGACCACGCTCCGCGGCAACGACGACGACGTCGAGCGTCGCGAGCGCCTTCTTCACCTTCAGCCATGCGAACCCGCGCACGCCCGCGGCGTACGGCGCATCGAGGCGCTTCAGCACGAGGCCCTCGTAGCCGCGCGAACGGGCTCCGTCGAACTCGGGGTCGAGCGCCTCCTTCGACGTGAGCGGGCGCGAGTCGTGCAACACGAGAGGGGAGGGCGCTCGCTCGATCCAGCGTGTCAGACGCGCGCGTCGATCGAGGAACGGAAGCCCGAGCAGCGGCTCCTCGCCTTCGAAGAGGATGTCGTACACCACGTAACAGACGGGGTGATCGCGCACGAGCGCCTCGTCGGGCTCGGTCTTCTTGAGACGAGGCTGGATCGCGGAGAACGGACGCGGCCGTCCCTCCGCGGTCATCACGACGATCTCGCCGTCGAGGATGGCCGGCGGAAGACCCGCGCGCACGGCGCCGGCGAGCGGCCCCGTGATGTCGGGGAACGCCTTCGTCACGGCGCCTTTCCCGCGCGCGAACAGACGCACGCCGTCGGCCGAGACGTGCGCCTGCGCGCGAATGCCGTCGATCTTGTCCTCGACGGCGTGCGGCACGGACAGGTCCGCGCCGCGTGCCGTCTCGATCGGCGTCGCGAGCATGAAGCCGAGCGGGCGCCCGACGACGACGCGTGCCTCGGCGAGACGATCCTGCGCCGCGAGCGTCGCGAGATCTCCGACGTCCGTGACGAGGCCCGCCGCGCGGCGCACGTCCGCGAGCGTGCGCCCGAACGCCTTCGCGATCGCGTCCTCCACGATGCCCTCCTTCGCGCCAACGCGCATCTCCCCGAGCACCGCGCGCGCGAGGTAGCGCGCCTCCATCGGCGAGCAGCGCTCGAATGCCGTGCAGAGTGCACGCAATTTCTCGCTCCGCGATCCGGTCGACGCGAGCGCCTCGGCGACGGCCTCGGCGTCCTCGAGCCGGAGGCCCTGCGGCTCGGGTCTTCCGGCGGCGATCGCCGCCTCGATCGCCTCGCCCACGGCCGTGCCGAGATCGCCGGCCCGTCGCGCGCGTGCGCCGAGCTCTTCGTGGGGCATGCCGCCGACCGCTGCTGCGGCCTCGAACACGAGCGCGCCGCCCGCGCCGAGCGTGCGGTCGTCCGAGGTCGGCAGCATCGCCCCCGTGAGGAAGCGCGCGGCAAACGCTAGCCTCGACGGGTCGCGGGCGTACACGTCGGCGAGCGCGCATGCGAGCGCTTCGACCTTCGCGGTCCGAGCGCGAGTGCCTTCCGACGTGACCAGCGCTTCCGCGACGCCGCGCATGCGCGGGTCAGCCTAGCGCGACTCGACTCGAGTCGGCGAGGGTCAGGGGCCCGGGTTGTCGCAACGAACCACGCCGGTGATCTGCGACGCCGAGGTCGAGCCCGACGACGCTGCAACGCACGCCGGACCGAAGAACGCGAGCGTTCCGAACGCCTGATCGACCCAGTCCCAGCCGTTCGTGTGCGAGGGATCGCGACCGATGGACATGCCGTTGATCTCGACGCTGATGGCGTTGGGATCGGTCGGCGCCGACGGCGTGAGATACGTGCACTTTGCAATGCTGTCGCTGATCGTGCCGAGCGCGGACTTCAGCTCGGCGGACGTCTGCACGTTGTAGTGCCTGGGCATGGTGGGGCGAGGACGGCCGCCGGCGACTGCCATGTCGTCGAGCACCTTCAGGAACTCGGGGCGCTCGGTGCTGCCGATACCGATCACGTAGACCGGGATCTTCATGTTCTGGAACACGTCGCGCACGACGTTGATGCTGCGCGTATCGTCGAGGCAGTTGAACTCGCCGCCCGCGGCGGTCGCGCAGTTGCCGGTGACCGACGTGCACGTGCAGCGTGTCTGATCGAGATCCCCGTTGCAGTTCGGCGCGCCGTCGGTCGCGACGATCATCGTGCGCGCGACGCTGCGCGTGCCGGCGATGTACTGCGCGGCGAGACGGATCG
The DNA here is from genome assembly GCA_028287065.1 of Labilithrix sp. Lineage (GTDB taxonomy): Bacteria > Myxococcota_A > Polyangia > Polyangiales > Polyangiaceae > Labilithrix. The sequence continues at coordinate 8,529 of JAQBQJ010000076.1, forward strand.
CCTCGGAGGTGGGCGTGCCGCCGTTCGGATCGGTCGTGTCGAAGACGTTGATGATGTCCTTCACGTTGCCCCGCGCGGGCGCGATCCCGACGCCGACGTCGGTGCGGCAGGCCTCGTCCGCGGGCGCAGGGCCCGGCGCGCTCTCTTCCGGATAGAACTTCGCGCCCATCGCGAGCGAGTTGTCGAACGGCGTGATGGTCTGGAAGAGCGCATCGCGCAGCGTGTCCCAGCGCGAGAGCACGCCCGGCGGGAGGTTGCCGAAGCGATCGGGCTGCTTGCCGTCGAGCGAGAACGCCATCGAGCCGGAGCGATCGATGACGAACATGAGCTGCGCGGTCGCGAGGTCGAAGGTGAATCGACCCGGCGTGCACTTCACGGGACCGTCGGTCGGACCGTCCGGGATGGGACCGCCGTCCGGCAGCGGCGCGCCGTCGGGAAGCGTACCGAGCGCATCGGCGCCGAACAGGCCGGTACGCGAGCCGCAGCTCGCGACGGCAACGACACTGAGCGCGAAGAGGCCGGCGACTGCGAAGCGGCGTGACGACATGAAGAGCTCTCGGCGAACATCCTAGCCGACCATCGGGAGGATGTGTCGTGTGCGTTGCACACGATCCTAGCCGACCATCGCGCGAACGCTACCGTTCGACACAAGTCGTCATCGCGTCCCTTACCCTGATCGCGCTGTCACGGCATCCGCGACATGCCGTTCACACGATCGGACGGAGGTACTTGAATTTGGGCTGCGCGAGGTCCTCGTCCGTGAGGCCCCAGCCGACGTCGCGCGGGATCAGGTAGGCAACGTCGCTCTTGATGCTCGCGAAATTGAGCACGCCGAGCCCGGACAGGATGTGCTGGAACGTCTGGCGATGCCAGAGGCGCGCCTCGGGGACCTCGCACAGCTGCTTGATCGCGTTGTCCGTGGGTGAGCCGTTGACGAGCAGGAACGCCATCGTGAACGTCAGGTAGCGAGCGGAGCCGCGATATGGATCGTCGCCGGACGGCGAAGGGCGCGCGCCTTCCTCCGTGACCATGCCCGCGACCCACTGGTCGTAGTCGGCCTTCGCCCGCGTATCGTCGTCGAAGTAGTCCCAGCAGCCGCGCTGGAAGAGAGGCACCGCGACGAGCAGCTCGCTGATCGCGTGCCTGTAGAAGAGCCACTTCTGCTGGAGCGTCGCGTTCGGCACCGAAGTCGACACGAGCCGGTGCAGCTCGGTGTGGAGGCGTCCGCCCGGCTCGAAGCGCGCGGCGATCTCGAACGCGAAGATCGAGTGGCGCATCAGCCGCCGAACCCGCCGGAGGAACGGTTCCACGAGCCGCTGCGGGAGTAGCGTGCGCCGAGGATGACGCCGGTGCCGACCGCGATCGCGACGGGCACCGTGCCGAACGAGGTCGGGCGAGGCTTCGACGTGAGCACGCCGCTCGGGCTGCCGCTCGAGTACGGAGTCACGCGCGCGGACGGGAAGTAGCTCTTTCCGGTGTTCGTTCCGGGGCGCGTGGTCGCCGCGCGTGCGGGCCTTGCCCACGGATAGTCGGCGAAGAAGGCATGATGCGACCCGCGGCTGCCGCCGTAGTAGACGAAGCCCGACTCACCGAGGAGCTTGTCGCTCTCCTTCTGCGCGGTGGGCGGCGTGCTCACGCCGGCATCGGTCTTGTCGGTCGCGAACATGTCGAGCGACAGCGCCTTCACGTCGGCGCCGCCGTTGGAATACACGACGAGCTCGTCGTTGAGGTCGTCGAGCTCCTTGAACGCATCTCTCTGCGAAGGCACGACGTAGAGGATGTGCGTCACGTCGAGGGCGCGCATCGCCGCGGCCGACGGCGGGAGCTTCGCGACGTAGCGGTTGTCGAACTCGGTCGCGTCGTCCGTGTAGGTCGCGATGCGCCGGCGATCGAGGACGAACATCGGCGATCGTCCGGGACGGTTCGCCTTCTTCGCCTCGGCGAAGAGCGGCTGGTAGTACGCCGCCGCCGCCAGCGTCTCCTGCGCGCGAACGATGCCGCGGGGGTGAGGCCAGTTGTCGAAGAGGAACACCGGATCGAACATCGCGATCGCGCCGGCGGCAAAGGCAACGGACTCGGGGCCGGCGAGGTCGACGATCAGCGCCGTTTTTGCCGACGCGGGCGTCTGCCCGGGGACCTCGGCGAGGCTCGCGAAGAGCGACGCGAGCGACTTTCCGCGCGCGTACGCGGCGTCCATGCTCGTCGAGAACATCGGCTTCATCACCGCCGAGAGCGGCTGGAAGCCCGCGACCTCCGAGGGATCGAGCTTGCCGAGCGACGGAGGCACGGCGTCGGGCGACTGGAACAGCGTCGCCTGGAAGAAGGGAACGAGCCTCGGGGACGCGGGCGCGAGATCGGTCGCCAGCGAGCGCAGCGCGCCCGGCTCGAAGGGCTTCGTGGCGTAGCCGTCGAACACGAGCGCTTCGCCGACCGCTCCGAACGACCAGCCGTACTCCTTCTGCATCTCGAGCGCGGTCTTGCGCGCGTCGGACACGTCGGGGGCCCCGCCGAGCAGGCCCGACGGGCTCGAGCCGGCCTTCACGCACATCGCGAGCATCGCTCCGAAGCCGGCGATCACGCCGCCGGCGATGAGGATGTTGCGGATCGCGGTGCGTCGCGCGATCTGCGCTTCTTGATCGACGAGCGACGCGTGCCACCAGCGGGCGCCGATGATCCCGGGCTTGTCGACGGCGCGATCGCGCGCGTACGGCGCGGAGCTCGAGGTGTTCGAAGGATCGCTGCTCATGAAGAGGAGAGGTCGGTCTCGAGCGTGGCCAGGAAGTCGGGCCGGAACACGCCGTCGATGCGGATCGAGTACCGGAAGAACGGGTCCGCGTCGACGCCGTGATGGTCCGAGTCGTTGAACCAGTACGCGCGCCCGCGGACGGCGATCTTCTCCTTCTTCTCCTCGTCCCACAAGTACAGGCGCTTGTTGCCGCGCGGACAGAGCGTGATGAAGTGATCGACCTTGGCTTTCTCCTCGGGGACGCCGTCGCGATGCGCGGTGCCGTGATCGTTCGACGAGAGGCCCATCAGGTTGCATCGCCCGATGTGCGCGAAGGGGAGGCTCCTCACGAAGGCGATGGTCTTCGGGAAGAACGTGCGGGCGATGCGCGTGAACTCCTTGCCGTCGGGGGAGCTCTTCTCCTCCCACGTCCGGTTCGGGATCATCTCGAGGTAGACCTTCCACGGGAAGTACACGCCGTGGCGGTACTCGAGCCACAGCATCTGGCGCCGCGAGAGAGGATGATCGCGCTCCTCGCCGAACGTCGCATCGGCGGGGCGGTCGGGATACGTCGTCGGCTCGTTGGCGAGCGAGCGGAACGTGGCGTACGCGTCGGGGTCGAGGCTCGCGATGACCTCGCCGTAGTCGACGTGCGCCTCGCTCGTGCGCGAGGCGGGCATGATCTCCATCGAGCGATGGCTCCCGCCGGTGTAGTCGACCGGGACCTCCGCGAGCCCGAGGCAGATCTCCTCGTCGAGCGACTCGAGCGCGGTGAGGTCGACGTACTTCTCGAGATCGACGTACGGACGCCCGAAGATCCCGTGGATCACGGCAGCTCGACGATCTCGCGGATGTTGCCGCGCACGTCGGGGAGGCTGCGCCGCGCCGAGACCCACGCGCCGTCTGCCCGACGGATCCGCATCGTGAGGCCGTGCTTCGGCGCCAGCGTGATGGCGACGCGTCGATCGACGCGCGTCGCGCGCGTGCGCTCGACGCGGAAGCGCTGGAGGAGCATCGCGAGGGCGATCTTGATCTCCATCGTCGCGAAGGCGGCGCCGATGCACATGCGCGGACCGGCGCTGAACGGGTTGTACTCGTAGACCGACGGCTTGATCTTCGACCAGCGCATCGGATCGAAGCGGTCCGGATTCGTGAATAGCGCCGGATCGTGGTGCATGTGGAAGATGCTGAGAAAGAGCTCCGTGTTCGCCGGCAGGAAATGCCCGCCGAGCTCGGTGTCCTCGGCGACCACGCGCGGATGGAGCGGCACCGGCGGCAGCACGCGCATGCTCTCCTTCACGACCGCGTCGAGGAACGGGAGCTTGGCGAGCTGCTCGACGGTCGGCGGGTCGCCGTGGAGCACGCCCGCGAGCTCGGCGTCGAGCTCGTTGGCGGCCTCGGGATGCTCGGCGAGGAGGAAGAGCGTCCACGCAAGCGCGTTCGTGCTCGTCTCGTGACCGGCGCCGAAGATGACGCCGACGTGGCCGACGAGCTCGTCCTCGTCGAGCGCGCTGCCGTCCTCGTCGCGCGCGGCGACGAGCATCGAGAGCATGTCGGCCGCGATCGGACCGTGCGGGTCGCTGCTCGCGCGGCGCGCGACGGCTTCGCGTTTGTCGCGCAGGAGCGCGGCGGTCTCATCGTCGATGCTCCGCGTGAGATCGAGCCAGCGGCTGTAGGGGAGGCCCTTGAGATCGAGGCGCAGCAGCATCCCGGGCGAGAACATCGTGATGAGCCAGTGCTGCATCATTCGCGCGAGGGCGACGCCGCGCTCGCCGGCATCCTCGCCGAAGAGCGTCTTCGTGGCGATGCGCAGCGTGAGCTCGGTCATGTCGGCGTGGACGTCGCGCTCTTCGCCTTCGCGCCACTCGTCGAGCATGCGCTGCGTGAGAGCGACCATGTCGTCGCGGTAGGCGTCGATGCGCGTCTTGTTGAACGCCGGCTGGAGGAGGCGGCGATGACGACGGTGCTCGTCGCCGTTGACGTGGAAGAGGCCGGTGAGCGTGCGCTGGATCGGGCGAAGGCGGTCCTCGCTCGGTCGCCCGCGCGTGCCTCCGCGCGTGCGTGCGCGTGCGAGGTCGGAGGCCTCGGGAAAATAGGTGCCGGGGAGCGCGTACATCCGATAGCGCTCGTGCTGCGTGAGGACCTCGCGATTGAGCGCGGGGCCGTTCGCGACGACGCAGGAGATCCCGCGGGGGCTCATGATGCGCGCGGGCGCGCGCACGATCGAGGCGAGCGGGCCGTAGCGCTCGAAGAGGCGGCCGGCGGTGCCGATCGAGTCGCGGCCGAAGCGCAGGAGATGAGGGATGGCGCCGAGCAGCGGCACGGGGTCGGGACCGGGCGCGGTCGGGAGACGCGCGGGCCTCGGCGTCGGTTCGATGCGCTCGGAACGTTCTCGGGAGAGCTCGGCGACCACGCCTTCAGCGTATCAGTGGGTGCCCTTGCCTGTATCGAAGTGCTTCTTGATGCGGTCGGCCGTGAGGGCCTTGCCGTAGACGGCGACCTCGTCGAGATCCCCGGCGAGCACGCCGGTGTCGAGCGCCTCGTTGCAGCCGATGACCGCGTCGGCGTCGATCGAGCGGGCGGCGCGCGTGTCTTCGGTGCTGTCGATCTCGACGCCGTCGACGTACATGCGCAAGGACGTGCCGTCGTAGGTGGCCACGAGGTGGGCCCAGCGGTTCATGATCGGGGCCGTGGGGCCGCCGACAAGGCGCTGCTCTCCGGCGACCCATCGCTCGAACGTGAGGTCGCCGGCGTGGACGAAGATCCCGTACGCCTCGCGGCCGGTCGCGCGAAACGCGGACTTCTTGAACACGTGACGGTAGGTCGAGTCGACGAGGTCGACCCTGGTCCACGCCTCGAGCGAATACGGTGAGCGCGCGGTGAAATCGAAGGTTCGACCGGCGTTGATGCCGGAATTCAGACCGTCGAGGTGCAGCGCGGTGTCGGGATCGCCGGCGAGCGCGCCGCTCACGCCGAACGTGTGTCCGGTTCCCATGCCCGCGGTGTTGCCGTGTCCGGTCGCGTCGTGCGCGACGATGCCGGAGGGCTCGTCGAGGCGGTAGTAGGCGAGGGGATCGTCGGCGAGGACGAGGGAGGCGTAGGTACCGGCGTCGTCGGCGAAGATGCCTGGACCGTCGGTGGCGGCGGCGTCGGACGCGCCCGCGTCGCCCGGCCCGGACGCTCCGCCGTCACCGACGTCACTGCCGCTGAGGCCGGTGAGATCGGTGACGAGCGAGCATGCCGCAAGCGACGAGAGCGTGAGGACGGCGATCGCCGAGGCGATCCGTCCACGTCCGTTCAGCGCGGCCCCCACAGGCCGAAGCTTACGCTCAGACCTTCATCTCGGCGAGGTCCGAGGGCACCTTGAGGGTGGGCTCGGTGCGGTCCTGGATCTCGCGTGCGCTCACGCCGGGCGCGACTTCGCGGAGGATGAGCCCGTCCGACGTGACGTCGATGCAGGCGAGGTCGGTAATGATGCGATGCACCACGCCGCGTCCGGTGAGCGGGAGGTTGCACTCGTTCAGGATCTTGGGCGCGCCGTCCTTCGAGGCGTGGTCCATGATGACGACGACGCGCTTGGCGGCGGCGACGAGGTCCATGGCGCCGCCCATGCCCTTGACCATCTTGCCGGGGATCATCCAGTTGGCGAGATCGCCGCGCGCGGAGACCTGCATGGCGCCGAGGATGGCGAGATCGATGTGGCCGCCGCGGATCATCGCGAAGCTCTCGGCGCTCGAGAAGATCGCCGAGCCCGCGAGCATCGTGACGGTCTCCTTGCCGGCGTTGATGAGGTCGGCGTCGAGGTCCTTCTCCTTCGGATAGGGGCCGATGCCGAGGAGGCCGTTCTCGCTCTGGAGCACGACCTCGACGCCTTGCGGGATGTAGTTGGCGACGAGCGTCGGCATGCCGATGCCGAGGTTGACGTAGTAGCCGTCGCGGAGCTCCTGCGCGGCGCGCTTGGCGATCTGCTCGCGGGTGAGGCCTTTCTGGGGCGTTTCTTTCGTCGTGCTCATTTCGACACCGTCCGGCGCTCGATGCGCTTCTCGAAGCCTGCGCCCTCGAAGATGCGATGCACGAAGATCCCGGGCGTGTGGATGTGGTCGGGATCGAGCTCGCCGACCTCGACGATCTCTTCGACCTCGGCGATCGTGGTCTTCGCGGCGGTCGCCATCATCGGGTTGAAGTTCATGGCGGTGTGCCGGTAGACGAGATTGCCGAAGCGATCGCCTTTCCAGGCCTTCACGATGGCGTAGTCGCCGGTGATACCGGGCTCGAGGACGTGGAGGCGACCGCCGAACTCGCGGGTCTCCTTCTTGGTGCTGGCCTTGGCGACGGAGCCGTCGGCGGCGTACTTGAGGGGGAGGCCGCCGTCGCTGACGGCGGTGCCTGCGCCGGTGGGCGTGAAGAAGGCGGGGATGCCGGCGCCGCCGGCGCGAACGCGCTCGGCGAGGGTGCCTTGGGGGCAGAGCTCGACCTCGAGCTCGCCGGAGAGGTACTGGCGCTCGAACTCTTTGTTCTCGCCGACGTAGCTCGAGATCATCTTCTTGATCTGCTTGTTGCGGAGCAGGATCCCGAGCCCGAAGTCGTCGACGCCGCAGTTGTTGGACACGAAGGTGAGGTCCTTCACGCCGAGCTCGGCGAGCGCACGAATGGAGTTCTCGGGAATCCCACAGAGCCCGAACCCACCCGCGAGAATGGTCGCGCCGGCGGGTATGTCGGCGACCGCTTCGCGCGCGGTTTTGAAGACCTTGTTCATCGGGGCGGGAGGCTAGTCGCGGAGGAGAGAAAAGAGAACAGGGGACAGGAACAGGAACAGGAATGGGGATGCGGATTTTCCGGACGCGTTCGGCAACGCAGCGCCCGCCACCAGCGGGCGCCGCATGCCGGCGCGTGTCTCGAAAATTCCCGTTCCTGTTCCTGTTCCTGTTCCTGTTCCCTGTTCTCTTTTGGGGGGCGGCGGAGGCGGCGGCGGGGCTCGACGCTCCGGGAGCCTGCGCCGACGTCGGTGCGGCCGCACAACCGGCGATTACGGCAGCGAGACACAACTCGACCATGCGATGCGTCCGCGTGAGCCGTTCGATCTGCTCCTTCACGGCCGCCGCGTCTCGCTTCATGGGGCTGCGCGCGTCGGCGGAGGCGGACGCGGACGCGGAGGGCGAGGGCGGGCGCGTGCGTGCGTGCGTTCCGATCGAGGAATTCCCTTCGTCAGGGGTTGCGTTTTCGCCCTGAGCGATCCCCACGATTCGACGGATTGCTAATGCGGTAGATGGGAGTTCCAACCGCAATTCGAGCAAAACTTCTCGTGCGAAACC